>JAFUAE010000033.1 GCA_017460845.1 Lachnospiraceae bacterium | reverse complement strand
GTCAGTGTCGGCGGCCTGCTGGACGCCATCGGAGGTAATTTGAGAAACGGCGGCAAAGAGCTTTTCGTAGCGGAAGCCTGTGAATATACCAACAGCTTCCTGAGCTTTCATCCGACGATCGCCGTGATCTTAAATGTAGAGGCGGATCATCTGGACTTTTTCAAGGATATCGATGATATCAGGAACAGCTTCCGCAGGTTTATACTGACGCTTCCGCAGAATGAAAAAGGCTTTCTGATCCTCAACGGAGATATTCGTGACCGCGGCTTCTTTACGGAAGGGATCGGATGCGGATATACGACCTTCGGACTCGGCGCGGACTGCGATTATACCGCGAAGGACATCCGGATGGACGAGTTCGCAAGACCTTCTTATACACTTGTGAAAAAGGGTGAGGAGGTCGGCCGCATTACGCTGCAGGTACACGGCATGCACAATGTGATCGATTCCCTGGCGGCAATTGCCGCTGCAGAGCGTGTCGGCGCAGAATTTGAAGACATTCAGGCTGCGCTTTCCGGGTTCCGCGGTGTTAAGAGGAGATTCGAGCATAAGGGCGTGGTCAATGGCTGTGAGATCCTGGATGATTACGCACACCATCCGCAGGAGATCGAAGCGACGCTCCGCGCTGCCCTGCAGTGCAGGCACAACAAGCTGTATGTGGTTTTCCAGCCGCACACCTATACGAGAACAAAGGCGCTGCTTCCGGAATTTGCCGCTGCGCTTAAGAATGCAGATGAAGTGATCCTGGCGGATATCTATGCCGCAAGAGAGGTCAATACGCTTGGCATCAGCTCCGCGGATGTTGCCCGCCTGATCAATGAGTCCGGCGGAAACGCGATTCATATTCCGGATTTTGAACAGATCAGAAAATATATTCTTGAGCATGTAGGAGAGGGCGATTTGTTGATAACTATGGGCGCGGGAAACGTCGTAGAAATCGCGAACAGACTTGTCTCAGAGTAGTTGTTCACATTATCCACACGGCTTTGCATGATTTATGTCAAACGGCCGTGTGGATTTTTTTATACCATAAAATCCGCATAAAATGGGCGTTTTCAGGTTTTATTCACTTTATCAACAACATAATTATGGAAACCTCCGCTTTCTTCAAAATTCATGGAACATATGATAAGATATCCATGAAGGAAATCAGAGGTTTGCAAGATGAGTTACAACGACTTATTTCAAATAGATGCAACATTGGTTGCGAATGAATTTTTAGATAAATACATGCCTTCGGCAAATGGCGATTATGTCAAAGTATATCTGTATCTTCTGAGGAACCGGATCAACGGCGTGGATGTGGAAACGATCGCAGACAGGCTGGAGCTGACGGAGGGAGATGTCAGAAGGGCTATCCGTTACTGGGAAAAATGCGGAATCGTTTCAGTCGGAGCCGGAGGGAAGGATGAGGCCGCGCAGAACGACGAAGCTTCCGAAAAGGAGCAGACGCCGCCGGCAGACGGAGATTCACGCAGCACTGCCAGGAAAGGCAGCGGAAGTACGGCACGGACACGGGCTGTCAGAGCTTCTTCGGCAGAGAACGCCGGGGAGCAGCAGGAAAAGCCCCTGGAAACCGGGATGCCCGAAGGTGCGGATGATTCCGGCGAGATCCGCAGCCGTTACCGCAAAACAGATGGAAAGGAAGCGCTGAACAGGCTTTCCGGAGATGATGAATTCAGGCAGCTGCTCGTGATCGTTCAGAAATACAGGGCAAAGATCCTGACGGAGGCAGACCAGCAGGTGCTGGCATATCTGTACGACGGTCTGCATTTGCCGTGTGAGGTCCTGGACTATCTTGTGCAGTACTGTGTTGAGAATAACCACATCAGCATGCGCTACATTGAGAAAACCGGACTTGACTGGGCGAGCCGCGGTATCCGGACTGTCAGGGATGCCAGGGAGCGGACAAAGCAGTTTGATAAGCCGAAGGAAGAAATCGCCGGAAGGAAGCGCGCGAAAAAGGACGCAGCCGGCATTACCAGAGGCAGGGATCTGGATCAGTGGCTGAGTCAGGTCGTGCAGAGGAAGATTCAGTAATGTCCTTAACCAGAGAACAGTATAATGAAATCATGCGGGTCTTCAGCCGCAGACAAAATGAAGCATATCACAGACAGAGTACGAGGCAGGAAGAAGTCGAAAGACAGATTCCTGCTATTCGTGTTATGAATGAAAAGATCGCGGAGCTGTCCGCAAGGGAGCTGGAAGCCGGATTCAGGAAAAACCGCGAGGCGGCAGACAGGGCGCGGCAGGAACGCACTGACCTCCAGCAGAAGAAGAAAAAGCTGCTTACAGATGCGGGATTCGGCGCGGATTATCTGGATATCCGCTACTTCTGTGAAAAATGCCGCGATACCGGCTATGTCGGAAATGTCAAATGCGGCTGCTTCCGCATGCTGGAGTCTGAACTCCTCAACAGGGATTCGGGTCTTCCGGCCCTGCTGGAACGTGAAAATTTCAGCACCTTTGATCCGGAAATTTTCGATGATACGGAACCGCTTGCGGAGTTTTTGCCGAAGGAGATCACCCAGTACGAATATATGACCGGGACAGTCATGGACAGCGTCAGGGATTTCATTGACGGCTTCGAGGATGGCGGGGGACAGAACATTCTGATGATGGGACCTCCCGACACAGGAAAGACCTTCCTGGGCAACTGCATTGCCAGGACCCTGATCGACCGTCAGCATACCGTGGTGTATGAGCGGGCGGGAGGCATGTTTGAAATGTTTTCCTCCATGAATTTCTCCAGGGTAAGGGAGGAAGCGCTTGAAGAGCGTGCTGCACAGATCGGAAGCTGTGAACTTCTGATTATTGACGATCTCGGAACGGAGTTTATGACGGAATTTACCAGAAGCAAGCTGTTTAACATAATTTCCAATAGACTTTCAGCGGGGCTATCTACTATAATATCTACGAATCTATCTCTGAACCAGCTGAGTTCGATTTATGGAGAGAGGTTAACATCAAGATTTATCGGAGAATATATTCTGCTTCCGTTTTACGGTTCTGATTTAAGGGAGAAAAAAAGAGGGGGAGACATCGGATGAGCGATAAGACAGATCGGTTTTCAAAGACGAATGACATAGAGGAAGTAGTGGCTCCATACGGCCCGATCGGCATTATTTCGATGAAGGGCACCGAGGAAATGGCCAAAATGATCGATTCCTTCCTGGTGGAGTGGCGGCAGGAGAGGAGCATTGCCGAAAAGGACAGCATTCATTTTATGGGATACGAGAAGGACAGCTATATCATAGAGACGGATTGTCCGAGATTCGGATCCGGTGAAGGAAAGGGCGTGATCAAGAGCTCTACCAGAGGCCATGATCTTTATTTCATCTGTGATGTGACAAATTATTCGATCACCTATCCGGTCGGAGACCAGATCAATCACTATTCCCCGGACGATCATTATCAGGATCTGAAGAGGCTGATCGCTACGGCTGCCGGAAGGTCAAAGCGTATGACGGTGATTATGCCCTTCCTTTACGAGGGAAGGCAGCACAACAGGGAGGAGAGAGAATCTCTCGACTGCGCGCAGATGCTGAAGGAACTGGTTTCCATGGGCGTCACCAATATCCTGACCTTTGATGCCAATGATCCCAGAGTGCAGAATGCGATCCCGCTCCACAGCTTTGATACCGTTTCCCCGACCTATCAGTATATCAAGGCCCTGTGCCGCGAATATGATGACCTGGATCTGGACAGCCGGCATATGATGGTCGTAAGCCCGGACGAGCCCGGCATGCGCAGGGCGATTTATTTCGCAAGCGTGCTCGGCGTTGACATGGGCATGTTCTATAAGCGCAAGGATTATACCAAAAAGGTCAACGGCGAGAATCCGGTGATCGCGAATGAATTCCTGGGCGCTGATGTTGCAGGCAAGGACGTCATCATTGTGGATGACATGATTTCTTCGGGATTTACCGTGATCGAGGCAGCCGAGGAACTCAAATCCAGAAATGCACGCAGGGTATTCGTATGCGTTTCCTTCGGCTTATTCACCAACGGACTTGAGCGGTTTGATGAAGCTTACCGGAAGGGCCTGATCGACAGGATCTTTACAACCAACCTGGTTTATCAGCCGGAAGAACTGAAGAAGAGAGAATGGTATGCAAATGTCAATATGAGCAAGTATATGGCGCTCCTGATCGACGCGCTCAACCATGACTATACCATCAGCAAACTCCTGAATCCGGTCGACCGCATCAATAAGCTTCTGAATAGTTATAAAGAAAAGAGAAATGCAGCAAAAGAAAACTGATCTGTTTCAGACAGCAGTGATTCTCTACAGCTTCATACTGACAGTTCTTGTAATCTGGATACATGCCGTGGATCCGGAGATCACAGTCTCCGGATTCCTGAGGCTTACCGGCGGAGCCGGTCCTTTTCTGCAGGAACTGCTGGGCTCTTGCCTCGGGCAGATCGCTGTTCCGGGGTTTTTTTGTCTCAGCGCTTATCTGTTCTTCCGGAATGCAGGAAGGACAGATGCAGACTTTTATGCTGCAAAATGGAAAAAAAGGATCCGCACCCTGCTGATCCCCTATCTGATCTGGAATCTGATCTATTATCTGATCTATCTGGCAGCGGGAAAGGCTCAGCCGGATCCGGAAACATTTGCCGAAGCGGTCCTTTTTCATCGTTTTCATCCGGTCTTCTGGTATCTGGAAGAACTGATCCTGCTGACTCTGGCGGCGCCGCTGGCCGGTTTTCTTCTGAAGAAGAAGGCCGCGGTCCTGCCGGTGCTTCTGATCAGCTATCTGGCTGCGGTTTTTTATGAATGGCTGCCGTTCCATCTGATCAACGAAGATGCGGTATTCTATTATCTGACAGGTGCGGCTTTTGCCCTGCATCAGGGCGGGGCAGAATCCGATCTGAGAGTATACAGAAGAATGCTCCCGGTTTTCACGGCAGTTTACGTGATCTGCGAGATCGTTGCGATTTTCTTTCCGGCGCTGCCCTCCAATGTGCTTTTCTTTGTGATCGGAGCCAGGATCTCAGGCCTGCTGGCCCTCTTTTCGGCAGTGATGCTGTATGTCTCAAAAAAAACTCCGGTACTGCCGGAGTTTGTACAATATAACTTTTTTATTTATGCAGTCCACTATCTGGAGATCCGCTTTTTTCAGCTGGGGGCAGGACTGGTCTTCGGCACACCGCTCCCTGACGGTGTTTTTGCTGTGCTTTACCTGATCATGCCTGTTCTCTGCATTTCGTCGTCCGTATTTGCGGCAAAGCTGATGAAGAGCCGGGTGCCGAAGCTGTATGCGGTGCTGACAGGCGGCCGCGCCTGATGCATTCACGATTGCGGTTTCAACCCGCGGTCCAGCGGCCGGAGGCGCCTGCGGGGAGGATCAGTCCGGAATTCCCTACAGGAAGTCCCAACTCGTCGGCCTCGGCGCTTCCTCCGAAACGGCTGCCGACAGCGAGCTCGAGCATGTATTTCAGGACGCCGGCCTGGAGTCCTGTCGTGTAGCTGTTGATCAGGACAAAGAGCGGCTTGTCCGAGAGTACGCCCGTGCAAAGTTCCAGGAAGGGATAGATGCTTTCTTCGATCTTCCAGATCTCACCCTTGGGACCGCGGCCGTAAGACGGCGGGTCCATGATGATCGCATCATAGGTATTTCCCCGGCGTATCTCCCTTTCCACAAATTTTCTGCAGTCATCTACCAGCCAGCGTATGTGCGCATCGCCCAGGCCGGAGGAGACTGCATTTTCTTTTGCCCAGGACACCATGCCTTTTGCCGCGTCAACATGTGTGACCTCAGCTCCCGCCGCGGCAGCAGCCAGGGTGGCTCCTCCGGTGTAGGCAAATAAATTCAGCACGCGGACCGGATTATCTGGCCCGGAAGCGCTGAGCCGTTCACGGATGAGCCGGTAGCTCCAGTCCCAGTTTGCCGCCTGTTCCGGGAAAACGCCGGTGTGCTTGAAGGCAAAGGGCTTGAGATGGAATGTTATATTATAGGAAGAGACAGCTTCGGCTGCGTTTTCCGCTGCTTCGCCGGGAAGTGGGAGGCTGTCGCCGAGGAGATAGTGAAGCTCCCAGGTCTCCGGGAGATCAAAGAATTCCCATTCCCCGCCGCCTTTTGCGGAACGATGATAGTGGGCGTTTGGCCTGCGCCAGCCTGCCGGCTTCTTTTTGCTGCTCCAGATGACCTGCGGGTCCGGGCGGATCAGAGTGTATCCGGCCCAGTTTTCCAGTTTTTCTCCGTCTGAGGTGTCAAGTACGGTATATTCTTTCCATTGATCTGCAATCCACATATTTTCTCCAGAATTATATTTTGTAATTATTAGGTTTTTGAAAGCTATTTCAAGTGCGGCATACCTTAGGGGATGCCAATGGTCTAAGGTAGGTATGTTTTCGGGGGCCTTAGATTGGCACGGCATACCTGAGATAGTGTCTCTGCGCTGAGGTAGGTATGTTTTCGCGAGTTCGTCCCACTGGATTTGAAGATTCTTTCTGAGGTGGGTATGTTTTTGAGGGTCCGGCATACCATAATAAAAAATGTTGATTCTGGTATGTCCTGGCTACCGACCAGATATGAACCTGCCCGCTCTGGTATGTATGGACATACCTACCAGAGTGACTGATGACATGATCTGGTACGAAAAGCCGAAAAAATCAAGCCTACGAAATGTGGCTGACTCTTTTTTAGTATGTCGAGGTGTCAAAAAAGTACCCACCATTCAAGACTTTTCCGCCGTCCGGTAGGCATGACCTCACAAAGGCAAAGTCCGCAGATGCCGTGCATACCCACCAGCCAGCACATTTCCGCCCTCCGGTAGGTTCTGCTCAACATGCCTGGGGCTGCCTGTGTACCGCATGCCTGTCAGTCAAGCATTTCCGC
The DNA here is from genome assembly GCA_017460845.1 of Lachnospiraceae bacterium. Taxonomy (GTDB): domain Bacteria; phylum Bacillota; class Clostridia; order Lachnospirales; family Lachnospiraceae; genus Avilachnospira. The sequence goes on along the minus strand of JAFUAE010000033.1, from coordinate 21,627 downwards.
CGCCCGGCAAGCAGGCTTGCCGTTCGTACGTCTCCAAAGACACGAATGTGTGAGCAAGCTCACAATTCGCTGTCTTCAGAGACGTCGGTCCGCTAACCTTCGGTTATCGGACGGACTTTATCAGCTGAAGCGCTTTAAACTGTTCTTATTTTAAAGCATTCGTAAGTATTTAGAAAGCTTTTGTTTCTTGTATACACAAAATCTTGTTGTTATACTTCATGATAGATCGGAGTATTTGTGGTTTCCGGTTCTTTAACCCCTTACTATGAAAGTTAACGAGAGCAAGTCGAAGACGCAGCTCGAGTGTTACTTTCATGTATGACGCGGCGCTTAGCAAGCGAAGACCGAAGGTCAAAGCGAGCTTAGCATAGCCGTTTACTATGTGCCGTCAAAGCCGGCATGAAGTTTACAGGCAGGAGACGAAGATGAGGAGATTGTTTAGAGTTGTTTTGGCAGCTGCGGCGATGAGCGCAGCGATGAGCGCGGCAGCATTTGCAGACGGATGGACGCAGGAAGGAAGTACCTGGGTTTATTATACAAACGGCTATAAGGTGACCAATGAGTGGAAGACCAGCAAGGACGGCGGATATTATTATCTGGACGGCAGCGGCAATATGGCAGTCAATGCTTTCGTTGACGATGACCGTTTTGTCGGCTCGGACGGACGCATGGTGACCTCCAGCTGGAGACAGATCGATTCCAAGTGGTATTACTTTGACGGAAGCGGCAAGATGATCCGCGATAAGTCCAAGCAGATCAACGGAGTCTACTATTTCTTCGATGTGGATGGCGCGATGGCGACAGGCTGGGTACAGGACGGCAGCGGTAACTGGTATTACTGCGATCCTGCAGACGGACACAGCTATACCAATGTCTGGAAGAATCTGGTTCCATCCGAGGAGATGAATATCGACGACACGGATGATGATGTTTTCATGTCGGCAGACGGCTCCTACTGGTTCTATTTCCAGTCGACCGGCAAGCTTGCAGCTGCGACTGACGAGACCTACAAAGAGTTTACGATCAACGGCAATCGTTATGCATTTGACCGCTACGGACGCATGATGACGGGATGGGTCAAGCTGAAGGACACTGTTCCCGTGATCGCAGGCTATAAATTCTATAACAATGATGCAAGCATCGGCGCTTTCGGCGCGGCGCATACAGGATGGCTTTCGATCCTTCCGCCTGAAAAAGAAGAAACGTTCGGCAATGAAGTCGTCTGGTATTATTTTGATACCAAGGGAGTTCCGTATTACGGCACGGATGTTTCCACGGGCGATGATGATGAGACCCTGCTGGTCAAGCTGAAGAGGATCACCAAGAACGGCAAGACAAATACCTTCCTGTTCAATGACCTCGGCAATCCGGTTTACGGACTCCGCAAGGTACAGCGTACAGACGGTACACAGACCAGCATGTATTTCGGTACGAAAGCGGAGAGCTGCCTGCAGCTTGGGGAAAAGAACATCACCGAAGCTGACGGCACGACCTGGCCGTATCATTATGAATCGAACGGCTACGGAACCAATGGAGTCAAGAACGGCAAGCTCTATTACATGGGCAAGCTTCAAAAGGCAATTGACAATTCTTACGCTTACTACACAGTCAACGGAAAAACTTACCTGGTCAACAAGAGCGGTTCGCTTGTGAAGAAGCTCAACACCAAGAAGGATCCGGGCGAGGTCGATTACAGATCCAATGCAGAAGGAATCCGCGACGGCGGCACAGCAGATGTTGAAGCACCGCTTGTTCCGGAGTTCAATATGACGGACAGACAGTGATCCTGAAGGGCTGATCAGACAGCCCGGGAATGAATTGAAAAAAATACAAAAATTAAACAATCCTCATTCAAAAGCGCTTGCATTGGCAGGCGCTTTTGTGTTATTCTAAGCGAGCTGTGGCATGATAGCGTAGATCCATAAGGTTGCTGCAGATGCAAAATCATAAGTATCTGCAGGTTTTTATGGGGAGCGAATGTCAAGTCAGATCATTGGCGACAAGTCACTGTACCGCAATTGAAGCTCCGGCTCCAGGCCGGAAAGCGGGGTGAACGGCGCGGGAGACCGCGACACACCCGACAAAGTGTACAGTCACCACTTGTCGTACTGCTTTTAAAAGTACGAATAGGAGGCGACTTTTTTTATGGCAAATCAGATTATGAGAATCACACTCAAGGCTTATGATCACCAGCTGGTTGATCAGTCAGCTGCAAAAATCGTTGAGAGCTGCAAGAAGACAGGCTCAGAGGTCAGCGGACCGGTTCCGCTTCCGACCAAGAAGGAGGTCGTAACGATCCTCCGCGCTGTTCATAAGTATAAGGACAGCCGTGAGCAGTTCGAGCAGAGAACACACAAGAGACTCATCGATGTCATCAATCCGGGTCCGAAGACAATGGATACTCTTCAGAGACTTGATATGCCGGCAGGCGTATACATTGATGTTCAGATGAAGAACAGCAACGATAAGAAGAGTGCACCGAAGAAGCAGCTTGTTACAAAGCCTGCTGCAAGAAAGGCTCCGGCAAGAAAGCCGGCAGCTAAGAAGCCGGCGGCTAAGCCGGCAGAGAACGCTGAAGCTTAAGCGTTTATATTAAGGTAAAAAGAAAGAACCTTTCATCTCCCGAAAGGGCGATGCGCTGGTCTTTCATGAATGCCGCAGACGTGGTATTCCGCTGTAGATTAATCAAGGAGGACAACAGATGAAAAAAGCAATTCTTGCTACAAAGGTCGGAATGACTCAGATCTTCGATGAGAATGGTATGCTCATTCCGGTAACTGTTCTGCTTGCAGGTCCGTGCGTAGTGACTCAGGTCAAAACGGTTGAGAACGACGGATATGACGCAGTTCAGGTAGGCTTCGCAGACATCAGAGAGAAGCTGGTCAACAAGCCGGTCAAGGGTCAGTTTGACAAGGCAGGTGTTCCGGTAAAGAAATACCTCAGAGAGTTCAGATTTGAGAATGCTTCCGACTATAAGGTCAAGGACGAGATCAAGGCTGATATCTTTGAAGCCGGTGATAAGGTAGACGCTACCGCTATTACAAAGGGCAAGGGCTTCCAGGGCGCGATCAAGAGACTTGGTCAGCACAGAGGACCGATGAAGCACGGCTCCAAGTTCCACAGACATCAGGGTTCAAACGGCCCCGCAACAACTCCGGGCCGCGTACTTCCGGGCAAGGGAATGCCGGGTCATATGGGTTCCGTTCAGAGAACGATCGAGAACCTTGAGATCGTAAGAGTTGATGTTGATAACAATCTGCTGTTGGTTAAGGGCTCCGTACCGGGACCGAAGAATTCCCTTATAACCATCAAAGAGACTGTAAAAGTATCCAAGTGATTTGATGGAGAGAAAGGAGGACTAAACAATGGCTAATGTATCAGTATACAATATGCAGGGCAGTGAGGTCGGCAAGATCGATCTGAATGATGCGGTATTCGGCGTTGAAGTGAATGAGAACCTTGTTCACGAGGCAGTCGTTGCACATCTTGCAAATATGCGTCAGGGCACCCAGAAGGCCAAGACAAGATCCGAAGTTTCCGGCGGCGGAAAGAAGCCGTGGAGACAGAAGGGAACCGGCCACGCAAGACAGGGATCGACAAGATCACCGCAGTGGAAGGGCGGCGGAGTCGTATTTGCTCCGGTACCGAGAGACTACTCTGTATCAATGAATAAGAAGGAAAAGAGAGCTGCGCTTAAGTCCGCGCTTACAAGCCGCGTTCAGGCAGACAAGCTGATCGTGCTTGACGAGCTGAAGTTCGAGGCTGTTAAGACAAAGGAATTCGCAAAGGTTCTTGATGCGCTGAAGGTTGAAAAGGCTCTGGTCTTACTTGACAGCATGGATCAGAACACGATCCTTTCCGCAAGAAACATTCCTTCCGTAAAGACGACCCAGGTCGGAACGCTCAATACCTATGACGTTATGAAGTACGACACGGTTGTTGTAACAAAGAAAGCGGTTTCTGATATTGAGGAGGTATACGCATAATGGCAGCTGTAGAATATTATGACGTTATATTGAAGCCGGTCGTTACCGAGTCATCAATGAACGCAATGGCAGACAATAAATACACCTTCCTCGTTGTTCCGGGCGCTACCAAGTCCCAGATCAAGGAAGCTGTTGAGAAGATGTTCCCGGGCACAAAGGTTGACTCCGTCAACACCATGAACAAGCCGGGCAAGCAGAAGAGACGCGGCATGACTTTCGGAGAGACCGCAAAGTCAAAGAAGGCAATCGTAACACTTACAAAGGATTCCGAGCCGATCCAGATCTATCAGGGTCTCTGATGTAATTATGCAGAAACAAAACTGCGACAAAAAAGTAAAGGAGAAAAGTTAAGTCATGGGTATAAAGACATATAAACCTTATACACCTTCAAGAAGACAGATGACCGGTTCTGATTTCTCAGAAATCACCAAGACATCACCGGAGAGATCTCTTCTTGCCGGCAAGAAGAAGACGGCCGGACGCAATAACAACGGTAAGATCACCGTCAGACATCACGGCGGCGGAAACAGACAGAAGTACAGAATCATTGACTTCAAGAGAAATACAAAGGACGGCATTCCGGCAAAGGTCATCGGAATCGAGTACGATCCGAACAGAACAGCCAATATCGCACTGATCTGCTATGAGGACGGCGAGAAGGCATACATCCTTGCTCCGCAGGGCCTGACAGACGGCATGACCGTCATGAGCGGTCCGGAGGCTGAAGCAAGAGTCGGCAACTGCCTGCCCTTAAGTGCAATTCCGGTCGGTTCCAGTGTACACAATATCGAGCTTCTTCCGGGCAAGGGCGGCCAGATGGTCCGTTCCGCAGGAAACTCCGCACAGCTGATGGCTAAGGAAGGCAAGTATGCGACACTGAGACTTCCGTCAGGCGAGATGCGTATGGTTCCGGCAGAGTGCCGCGCTACCATCGGCGTTGTAGGCAACGGCGAGCATAACCTGATCAACTACGGTAAAGCAGGCCGTAAGAGACACATGGGCATCAGACCGACAGTCCGCGGTTCCGTCATGAACCCGAACGACCATCCGCACGGCGGCGGTGAGGGCCGCGCTCCGATCGGACGTCCGGGCCCGTCCACACCGTGGGGCAAGCCGGCACTTGGTCTTAAGACCAGAAAGAAGAAGAAGTCTTCAAATAAGCTTATCGTCAGAAGACGTGATGGCAGAGCCATTAAATAATAGAGGAGGATAAAGGATTATGTCACATCGTTCATTGAAAAAAGGACCATTCGCTGACGCTTCACTGCTGAAGAAAGTCGATGCCATGAACGCTTCCGGACAGAAGTCGGTCATCAAGACATGGTCAAGACGTTCTACTATCTTCCCGCAGATGGTAGGCCTTACAATTGCTGTACATGACGGCAGAAAGCATGTTCCGGTATTTGTTACCGAGGATATGGTAGGACATAAATTAGGCGAATTCGTTGCAACCAGGACCTACAGAGGACATGGCAAGGACGAAAAGAAGACCGGATCGAAATAAAGCAGGCGTGAAAGGAGGATTCTAAAATGGCAAAAGGACATAGAGCACAGATTAAAAGAGAACGTAATGCCGTTAAGGATTTGAGACCGAGCGCTAAGCTTTCTTACGCAAGGGTTTCTGTCCAGAAGGCATGCTTCGTTCTGGATGCGATCAGAGGCAAGGATTTAGAGACTGCACTCGGTATTGTTACCTACAATCCGAGATATGCTTCCACCTTAATCAAAAAGTTGCTTGAATCTGCAGCAGCAAATGCAGAGAACAACAATAACATGGACAGAAGTACACTTTATGTGGCTGAGTGCTATGCAAGCAGCGCTCCGACCATGAAGAGAGTACATCCGAGAGCACAGGGCAGAGCTTACAGGATTCTGAAGCGCAACAGCCACATTACAGTTGTTCTGGACGAGAAGAAGTAAGGGAGGAAAGCATGGGACAGAAAGTTAATCCACACGGCCTCAGAGTCGGTGTTATCAAAGACTGGGATTCCAGATGGTTTGCAGAAGGAAAAGACTTCTCTGATAATCTTGTAGAAGATTATAACATCAGAAAATTCCTCAAGAAGAAGCTCGAGGCTGCGGCAATCTCAAAGATCGATATCGAGAGAGCAGCTGACAGAGTAAAGGTCATCATCTATACCGCAAAGCCGGGCGTGGTGATCGGCAAGGGCGGCGCTGAGATCGACAAGCTGAAGGCTGAGATCCAGAAGTATACGTCCAAGAAGCTTTTCGTTGACATCAAGGAGATCAAGAGACCTGATAAGGATGCGCAGCTCGTTGCGGAATCCATCGCAAGCCAGCTTGAGAACCGTGTATCATTCAGACGTGCAGTCAAGCAGGCTATGCAGAGAACCATGAGAGCCGGCGCACTTGGTATCAAGGCTTCCGTAGGCGGACGTCTTTCCGGTGCTGATATTGCACGTACAGAGTTCTACTCAGAGGGAACAATTCCGCTTCAGACGATCAGAGCTGATATCGATTATGGTTTTGCAGAGGCAGATACCACATACGGCAAGCTCGGCGTAAAGGTCTGGATCTACAAGGGAGAAGTTCTTCCTCAGAAAAAAAAGGAAGGGAGCGATAAATAATCATGTTAATGCCAAAGAGAACAAAATATCGTAAGCAGCAGCGTGGTTCCATGAAGGGTGAAGCTCACAGAGGCAATAAGATCAGCTACGGTGAGTACGGCCTTGTCGCTACCGAAGCCTGCTGGCTGAAAGCAAACCAGATCGAGGCAGCCCGTGTTGCTATGACTCGTTACATCAAGCGTGGCGGCCAGGTATGGATCAAGGTTTTCCCGGATAAGCCGGTTACATCCAAGCCGATCGGAGTACGTATGGGATCCGGAAAGGGCGCTGTAGAGTTTTATGTTGCAGCTGTCAAGCCGGGCCGTGTGCTCTTTGAGATCGCAGGCGTACCGGAGGATATCGCACGTGAGGCGCTTCGTCTTGCAATGCACAAGCTTCCGCTTACTTGCAAGATCGCATCAAAGGCAGAGTTGGAAGGCGGTGATACGAAATGAAGACTAAGAAGTATTTAGAAGAGCTTATCGCGAAAGACGTTCAGGCTTTGAATGAGGATCTCGTATCAGCTAAGAAGGAGCTTTTCAATCTTAGATTCCAGAACGCTACAAACCAGCTTGATAATACAGCAAGGATCAAGGAAGTTCGCAAGAGCATCGCACGTATCCAGACTGTTATTACTCAGAAGCAGAAAGCAGAATAATCAAAGGAAAGGAGAACATTCATCGTGGAAAGAAATCTTAGAAAAACACGTACCGGTAAGGTAGTCAGCAATAAGATGGATAAGACTGTCACAGTTGCGATTCAGGACAATGTTAAGCATCCTTTGATCGGTAAAATCGTTAAAAAGACATATAAGCTCAAGGCGCATGATGAGAATAACGAGTGCAGCGAGGGCGATATCGTAGAAGTAATGGAGACCAGACCTCAGTCCAAGACTAAGAGATGGAGACTCGTCAGAATCGTTGAGAAGGCTAAATAAGAGAAAAGGAGTATTACTATGGTACAGCAGGAAACCAGACTTAAGGTTGCTGATAACACAGGTGCTAAGGAACTCCTTTGCATCCGTGTATGCGGCGGCTCAACAAGAAGATATGCACGTATCGGTGATGTAATCGTTGCTTCTGTCAAGGATGCAACACCGGGCGGAATCGTTAAAAAGGGTGACGTTGTAAAGGCTGTAGTCGTACGTACCGTACAGAAGACCCGCAGACCGAACGGCGCATATATCCGTTTTGACGAGAATGCGGCAGTCATCATCAAGGACGACAAGACACCGCGCGGAACCCGTATTTTCGGACCGGTAGCCAGAGAGCTTCGTGACCATCAGTTTATGAAGATCATCTCCCTCGCTCCGGAAGTATTATAAGGAGGGCCCTATGTTAAAGATTAAGAAGGACGATATGGTTCGTATCATCGCCGGCAAGGACAAGGGCAAAGACGGAAAAGTTCTGAGCGTAGATACAGCAAAGCACAAGGTTACAGTAGAAGGCTGCAACATTGTTACAAAGCACACAAAGCCGAACGCTGCCAATCCCCAGGGCGGCATCGTGAAGGTGGAAGCTGCAATTGACATTTCCAACGTTATGCTTCTTTCTGACGGCCAGCCGACAAAGGTAGGCTTCAAAGAGGAGAACGGCAAGAAGGTCCGTGTAGCGAAGAAGACCGGCAAGGTCATTGCTTGACGGAAAGGAGGAAAAAACGATGGCAAGATTAAAGGAAATCTATAATTCAGAGATCAGGGAAGCCATGCAGAAGAAGTTCGGATACAAGAATCCGATGGAGATCCCGAAGCTCGAGAAGATCGTCATCAACATGGGTGTTGGCGAAGCAAAGGAAAATGCCAAGGTTTTGGACTCAGCCGTTAAGGATCTCGAGACCATTTCCGGACAGCATGCAGTAATTACTAAGGCAAAGCACTCCGTAGCAAACTTCAAGATCCGTGAGGGTATGCCGATCGGATGCAAGGTTACACTGCGCGGCGACAAGATGTATGATTTCGCGGATCGTCTGATCAACCTTTCACTTCCGCGAGTACGTGACTTCAGAGGCGTTAACCCGAATGCTTTCGACGGCAGAGGCAACTATGCACTCGGACTGAAGGAGCAGCTGATCTTCCCGGAAATCGAGTACGATAAGATCGACAAGACGAGAGGTATGGACATTATCTTCGTAACCACCGCCAAGACTGATGAAGAAGCAAGAGAGCTGTTGAGACTGTTCAACATGCCTTTCGCGAAGTAAGGAGGAGCATACAATGGCAAAAACTTCCATGAAAATCAAGCAGCAGCGTCCTGCAAAGTTCTCTACGAGAGCATATAACAGATGCAAGATCTGCGGAAGACCACATGCTTACCTCAGAAAATACGGCATCTGCAGAATCTGCTTCAGAGAGCTCGCTTACAAGGGCGAGATCCCGGGCGTCAAAAAAGCCAGCTGGTAAGGCGGCACAAGGCGCGGATGGGATACGGATCCATACAGATGAAAGCTTGCTTTCAGATGGATGGAGACGGATCACACGGGGACGGGCGTGAGCCCGTCCGGCGGCTGAACTTGTTCAGACGCCAAAGCGCCCCTGTAAGGGCGAGTTATACCGCATGACGCCCAATCAAATAAAAATGGATATCACATATCTAAGGAAAGGAAAAAAGAAATGAGTGATCCAATTGCTGATATGCTTACGAGAATTCGTAATGCAAATATGCGCAAGCATGACACAGTAGAAATCCCGGCATCCAAGATGAAGATCGCAATCGCAAACATTCTTGTGGATGAGGGTTACATCGAGAAGTATGAGCTTCTTGGCGACGGAATTCAGAAGACCATCAAGATCACGCTGAAGTACACGGCAAATAAGTCCGAGAGAGTTATTTCCGGTCTGAAGAGGATCTCCAAGCCGGGTCTCAGAATTTACGCCGGCAAGGAAAATATGCCCAAGGTCCTGGGCGGTCTCGGAACAGCGATCGTATCCACGAACCTCGGTGTTATCACCGACAAGGAAGCCCGCAAGCAGGGTGTTGGCGGAGAAGTTCTCTGCTACATCTGGTAATATCTGAAAACGTGCGAAGCACGACAATTTAAGAAGGAGGAAACTATGTCACGTATAGGAAAAATGCCGGTCGCAATTCCGGCAGGTGTTACCGTAAAAGTTGAAGACGGCAACAAAGTGACAGTAAAGGGGCCGAAGGGCGAGCTTACCCGCACATTCGCTCACGAGCTCAGCATTGAGGAAAAGGATGGACAGATCATTGTCTCCCGTCCGAACGACATCAAGAGGATCAAGGCTCTTCACGGCCTGACAAGATCCCTGATCAACAACATGGTAGTTGGAACATCCGAGGGCTATCAGAAGGTCCTGGAGATCAACGGTGTTGGTTACAGAGCAGCAAAGCAGGGTAAGGTCCTGACACTGAACCTTGGTTACTCTCATCCGGTAGAAATGACCGATCCGGAAGGCATCGAGACAGTTTGCGAGACCCCGAACAAGGTTATCGTAAAGGGCATTTCTAAGGAGAAGGTTGGTCAGTACGCAGCTGAAATCAGAATGAAGCGTCCGCCGGAGCCGTATAAGGGCAAGGGTATCAAGTACGATGACGAGCACATCATTCGTAAGGCCGGCAAGACTGGTAAGAAGTAATCTAAGGAGAGTATAAGATGATTAACAAAGTGTCAAAGAGCGAAATTCGCAAGAAGAAGCACGCAAGACTTCGTAATCGCATCTCAGGTACTGCCGAGAAGCCGCGTCTTTGCGTATTCAGAAGTAATAATCATATGTATGCTCAGATTATCGACGATACCGTCGGCAATACGATTTGCTCAGCATCCACACTGGATAAGGCAGCAAAGGATCTCGAGTATACTGACAATGTAGAAGCAGCAGCATTTGTCGGAAAGACCATCGCTGAGAGAGCGCTTGAAAAGGGCGTTAAGGAAGTCGTTTTCGACAGAGCAGGTTTTATTTACCACGGTAAGGTTCAGGCACTTGCAGAGGCAGCGCGTGAAGCCGGCCTTGAATTCTAAGGGAGGAAGGAAAAAATGAAAAGAGAGATTATTGATCCTAAGTCATTAGAATTAAGCGATAAGGTCGTTGCGATCAAGCGTGTATCCAAGACTGTCAAGGGCGGACGTACGATGAGATTCCAGGCTCTTGTAGTAGTCGGAGATATGAACGGTCACGTCGGCGCAGGTATTGGCAAGGCAGCTGAAGTTCCCGAGGCGATCCGCAAGGGCAAGGAAGCGGCAACCAAGAACCTTGTAACCATTCCGCTTGATAAGAATAATTCCGTACCGCATGACTATACCGGCATCTACGGAAGCGCTACCGTGCTTCTGAAGAGAGCTCCGGAAGGTACCGGTGTTATCGCAGGCGGTCCTGCACGTTCCGTCCTGGAGCTCGCAGGTATTAAGAACATCCGTACAAAAGCACTTGGCTCTAACAACAAGGTCAACTGCGTACTTGCAACCCTGGAGGGCCTGAAGTCCATGAAGACTCCGGAGCAGTATGCAGCGCTCAGAGGCAAGAGTGTTGGCGAGATACTTGGTTAATAGGAGGATCACAAGATGGCAGAAAAATTAAAAGTAACGCTTATCAAGTCTCCTATCGCTGCTGTACCGAAGAATAAGAAGACTGTAGCAGCATTAGGCCTTCACAAACTCAATGCTACCAATATCCTTCCTGACAATGCAGCCGTCAGAGGCATGCTGAGACAGGTCAGCCATATGGTAAAAGTTGAAGAGCTTTGATCTAGGAGGTAGAAAATGGAATTATCAAATTTAAGACCTGCAGAGGGTTCAAAGCATAAAGCTAATTTCAGAAAAGGCCGCGGCCACGGTTCAGGAAACGGCAAGACTGCCGGTTACGGACACAAGGGTCAGAAGGCACGTTCAGGAGCACCGAGACCGGGATTTGAAGGCGGCCAGATGCCTCTGTACAGAAGACTTCCGAAGAGAGGCTTCACAAACAGAAACAGAGTTGACTATGCTGAGCTGAATGTCAGCAGACTCAATATCTTTGAAGACGGTGCTGTTGTAGATGTACAGACACTGCTTGACAAGAAGGTCATCAAGGACGTCCTTGGCGGAATTAAAATCTTAGGCAGAGGAGAGCTTAACAAAAAGCTTACTGTGAAGGCGAACGCATTTTCAGAGTCTGCGAAGCAGAAAATCGAAGCTTGCGGCGGTACCTGCGAGGTAATCTGATATGTTTAAGCTTCTGAAAAATGCTTGGAAAGTAGAAGAGGTAAGAAAGAAACTGATCTATACGTTTCTGATGCTCCTTGTCATCAGATTCGGATCAGTTCTTCCGATCCCGGGAGTCAACACCAGCTACTTTGCTGATCTGTTCAGCAGACTGAGCGATTCGGATGCATTTGGATGGTTCAACACAATGACAGGAGGATCCTTTACGGATCTTTCTATCTTTGCATTAAGCATTACGCCGTATATTACATCCTCGATTATTATGCAGCTTCTTACAGTTGCGGTCCCCGCACTTGAGGAACTGCAGAAGGACGGAGAGGAAGGCCGCAGGAAGATCGCTGAGTATACCAGATATGTCACAGTTGCTCTTGCATTGATCGAATCCACAGCTATGGCGATCGGATTCGGAGGCAGCGGACTGCTTCACAATTACAATGCAGGCAGCGTGATCGTCTGTGTAGTCACGATGACTGCCGGCTCGGCTCTTCTGATGTGGATCGGTGAAAGGATCACGGAAAACGGAGTCGGAAACGGAATTTCCATGGTACTTCTTTTCAATATCCTTTCCTCCCTGCCTGACGATCTTGGATCTCTGTATTCCACCTTCGTCAAGAATGAGAATGTAGCTGTCGGAGTAGTGATGGCCATCATCATTATTGCATGCATCGCGGCAATGGTCGTGTTCGCAATTGTCCTGAATGATGCTACAAGAAACATTCCTGTGCAGTATTCCAGGAAAATGCAGGGCAGAAGGCTGGTAGGAGGCAACTCCTCAGTGATTCCGCTGAAGGTCAATACGGCAGGTGTTATTCCGGTCATTTTCGCATCCTCGATCATGTCCATGCCGACAATGATCGCACAGTTCTTCCAGGTCGATTATTCCACGATCGGCGGAAAGATCCTGATGACGCTCAACTCCGGCAACTGGTGCAGACTCAACGGATATTGGTGGACTAATATCGGTCTCGTACTTTATATCGTTCTCATCATTCTGTTTGCTTATTTCTATACCAGCATCACCTTTAATCCGCTGGAAGTGGCAAACAACATGAAAAAGGGCGGCGGATTTATTCCGGGAATGAGACCGGGCAAGCAGACAAGCGATTATCTGACAAGGATCCTCAGCTACATCATCCTGATCGGTGCTCTCGGACTCTGCATCGTGGCTGTTGTTCCGATCGTGGTTTCGGGTGTCTTCGGAATCGGAAGGCTTTCCTTCCTCGGTACATCGCTTCTGATTATTGTCGCAGTAGTCATTGAGACGATCAAACAGATCGAATCACAGCTTCTTGTCAGAAATTACAAAGGTTTCCTGAACGATTAAGAGGTAGGTATATCGTATGAAGATAGTAATGTTAGGTGCGCCTGGTGCAGGAAAAGGCACGCAGGCAGTCAATATTGCGAAAGAATTTGGTATCCCGCACATCAGTACAGGTGACATTTTCAGAGCAAATATTAAGAATCAGACCGAACTCGGCATGAAGGCAAAGTCCTACATGGATCAGGGAGCACTGGTACCGGATGATATCACCATCGGCATGCTTCTTGACCGTATTGCGGACAATGACTGCAAAAACGGGTTTGTGCTGGACGGATTCCCGCGTACGATCCCGCAGGCGGAATCCCTGAAGGCGGCGCTTTCATTACAGGATACCCGTATCGACCATGCGGTGGATATTGAAGTTCCGGATGAAGTGATCACCAGCAGGATGGGCGGAAGAAGAAGCTGCCCGAAATGCGGCGGAACCTATCATATTGTTTTCAATGCTCCGAAGAAAGAGGGCATCTGTGACAACTGCGGAAGCGAGCTTGTACAGAGGGCGGATGATAAGCCTGAGACAGTGCTTGCAAGGCTGAAGACCTATCACGAGCAGACACAGCCCCTGATTGATTTCTATGAAAAGGAAGGCGTTCTTGATACCGTAGACGGAACAAAGAAGCCGGACGAAGTACTGAAGGATATCCTCGGAGCGCTGAAGTAATGGTTACTATCAAAAGTGATAAAGAAATTCAGCTTATGAGGGAGGCAGGACAGATCCTTGCCAGAGTCCATAAAGACCTGGAAGGATATGTCCGCCCCGGCATAAGCACCCATGAACTGGACGCGGTCTGCGAAAAGCTGATCAGGAGCCATGGCTGCCTTCCTTCCTTTAAAGGCTATGAAGGCTTTCCGGCTTCGGCCTGTGTTTCGGTAAACGAGGAAGTGGTGCACGGCATTCCGTCTAAGGAGCGCATCCTGCAGGAAGGTGATATCGTTTCCGTAGATACCGGAGTGATCTGGAAGGGCTGGCAGTCAGACGCAGCGCGCACACATGCAGTCGGAAAGATCTCAGGGGAAAAGCAGGACCTGATCGACAGGACCAGGGAAAGCTTTTTCGTCGGCATTCGCCAGGCAGTGGCCGGAAATCATGTTAATGATATCGGCCGGGCAATCGAGGATTTCATTAAGCCTTTCGGCTATGGTATCGTCGAGGCGCTTGTCGGACACGGGATCGGTCAGGAAATGCATGAGGACCCCGAGGTTCCGAACTTCACTACCGCAAGGCGCGGTATGAGGCTCAGAAAGAATATGACCATAGCGGTAGAACCCATGATCAACATCGGAACCTGGGACGTCATCGAAACCGATAATGGCTGGACATTCGTGTCCGCCGACAGAACACCGTCGGCCCATTACGAAAATACGATTCTCATCAGGGAAGGGGAACCCGAAGTATTATCGCTTCTCCCGGAAGAGAAGAAGCTTTACGGAGTTTTATAGGGAGGTTCGCATTGTCTAAGGCAGATGTCATAGAACTTGAAGGAACAGTGGTAGAGAAACTGCCAAACGCAATGTTCCGGGTTGAGCTTGAAAACGGACATCAGGTGCTCGCTCACATCAGCGGTAAACTGCGTATGAACTATATCAGGATACTGCCGGGTGACAAGGTTACGATCGAGATGAGCCCATATGACCTTTCCAAGGCAAGAATCATCTGGCGTGATAAATAAGCCGGATTCAGAACAAAATGAAAAAATTCTCTAAAAACCGGGTAAAGAGCCCTTGCATCAAATAAAAATATTTGATACACTATTTCGGCAACTTTATCCGGTGGGTTTGTTCCTACAGAGAATATAAGGAAAAGGAGATTCGCAATGAAAGTCAGATCTTCAGTAAAACCTATATGCGAAAAGTGTAAGGTTATTAAGAGAAAGGGTGTTATCAGAATTATCTGTGAGAACCCGAAGCACAAACAGAGACAAGGTTAAGAAGGAGGAAAAGCATGGCTCGTATTGCAGGTGTTGACCTTCCGAGAGAGAAGCGCATTGAGATCGGTCTTACCTATATTTATGGTATCGGTCTTTCATCTTCACAGCGCATTCTGAAGGAGGCAGACGTTAATCCTGATACCCGCGTCAAAGATCTTACTGATGACGAAGTAAAGAGACTGGCAGAAGTGATCGCTGAGACTCAGATGGTGGAAGGTGATTTGAGAAGAGAAATCGCCATGAACATCAAGAGACTGCAGGAGATCGGATGCTATCGCGGAATCCGTCACAGAAAGGGACTTCCGGTACGCGGTCAGAAGACGAAGACAAATGCTCGTACACGCAAAGGTCCGAGAAAGACAGTCGCAAACAAGAAGAAGTAAGAGATCTGTATCTTTTACGAACAAGAGTAAACAAGAAAGTAGGTTAGTTTGATATGGCAAAGAAAGTGTCAGCCAGCGCAAAGAAAGTTACAAAAAAGCGCGTTAAAAAGAACGTTGAACACGGACAGGCACACATTCAGGCATCTTTCAACAACACGATCGTTACACTGACGGATGCTGCAGGTAATGCTTTATCATGGGCTAGTGCCGGTGGTCTGGGATTTAGAGGTTCAAGGAAATCTACTCCATACGCAGCCCAGATGGCTGCTGAAACTGCTGTTAAAGCAGCTTTAGTGCATGGTTTAAAGACAGTAGATGTTATGGTAAAAGGACCCGGTTCGGGTCGTGAAGCAGCAATTCGTGCGCTTCAGGCTGCCGGATTACAGGTAACCAGCATTAAGGATGTGACACCGGTTCCGCATAACGGGTGCCGCCCGCCAAAGCGTAGAAGAGTCTGATTTTGGAGGTTGAAAATGGCAGTAGATAGAGTTCCTGTTCTTAAAAGATGCAGATCCCTTGACTTGGATCCTGTATTTCTGGGAATTGATAAAAAGTCTAACAGAAAAGCTCAGAGACAGCAGAGAAAGCTCTCTGAGTACGGAACACAGCTTCGTGAGAAGCAGAAGGCCAAGTTCATCTATGGCGTTCTTGAGAAGCCGTTCCGCAATTATTATGCAAAGGCTGCGCGTATGGAAGGTCAGTCCGGCGCAAACCTGATGATCATGCTGGAGTCACGTCTTGACAACGTTGTCTTCCGTCTTGGATGGGCACGTACAAGAAGAGAAGCAAGACAGATCGTTGATCACAAGCACATTCTTGTAAACGGCAAGCTGGTCAATGTTCCTTCTTACCTTGTAAAAGCAGGCGATGTAATTGAAGTTAAGGAAAGCAAGAAGTCCTCTCAGAGATACAAGGACGTTATGGAGACTGCAGGCGCACGTCTTGTACCCGAATGGCTTGAGTCCGATAAGGAGAATCTGAAGGGCCGCGTTATTGAGCTTCCGAAGAGAGAAGCAATCGATGTACCGGTCGATGAGATGCTTATCGTCGAGCTTTATTCCAAGTAATGCACCTCGCACAGTTTTTGTATTTCATGAGGGAAGGAGGCAAGGTGGGTTTGATCGGCTGATCCGATCCGCTTAAAATGCATGTTTGATTTTGAGAAACCAAATATTGAGATAGTTGAGATCTCAGAAGACAAAAAGTACGGCAAGTTCGTATGCGAGCCACTTGAGAGGGGCTACGGGATCACTCTCGGCAATTCGCTGAGGAGGATCATGCTTTCATCTCTTCCCGGAACTGCAGCCAGCCGCATTAAGATCGACGGCGTTCTTCATGAGTTTACCTGTATCCCGGGTGTCAAGGAGGATGTGACCGAGATCGTAATGAACATCAAGGAGCTGAATATCAGAAATAACAGTTCTGATAACCAGCCCAAGACGGCATACATCGAGGCGACAGGCGAAGGCGTAGTTACAGCAGCAGACATTCAGGTCGACAGTGATATTGAGATTATGAATCCGGAACAGGTGATCGCAACCTTAAGCGGCGCAGATGCAAAGCTTAACATGGAGATCACAATTGTTAACGGAAGAGGATACGTTGGAGCAGATAAGAATAAATCTGAGGACGCACCTGTCGGAAGTATTGCAATCGACTCAATATTCACACCGGTTGAACGCGTCAACATGAATGTTGAGAATACCCGTGTCGGACAGCAGACCGATTATGACAAGCTTACACTTGAGGTTGTCACAAACGGTACGATCGAGCCTGATAAGGCGGTCAGCCTGGCGGCAAAGGTTCTCAGCGAGCACCTGAGTCTGTTTATCGATCTTTCCGAGGACACCAAGAACATCGAGGTAATCAGCGAGAAAGAATACGATGAGAAGAACAAGGTTCTTGAAATGAATATTGATGAGCTTGAGCTCTCAGTCCGTTCCTATAACTGTCTGAAGAGAGCAGGCATCAATACGGTTCAGGAGCTTTGTGCAAAGACCTCTGACGATATGATGAAGGTTAGAAACCTCGGACGCAAGTCCCTTGAGGAAGTACTTGCCAAGCTGAAAGAGCTCGGACTTTCCCTCAACGATCAGGAAGAGGTCTGAAGGATCCCGAAGGGGAGAATTAATCAGGCTTATCCCATTGATAAGACCACAGGCACAATAGGAGGAAAAAAGAATGGCTATGTATAGAAAACTGGGCAAGAGCTCCGCACAGAGAAAGGCTCTTCTCAGAAACCAGGTTACGGCGCTGCTGTATCACGGAAAGATCGTGACAACTGAAGCAAGAGCAAAGGAAATCCGCAAGATCGCCGAGAAGCTGATCGCGCTGGGCGTAAAGGAGAAGGATAACTTTGAAGAGGTAACCGTAAAAGCCAAGGTTGCCAAGAAGGATGCAAACGGAAAGCGCATCAAGGAGACCAAGGAGATCAACGGCGTTCAGAAGAAGGTCACCGTTTATGATGAGATCGAGAAGACCATCAGGAAGGACAAGCCTTCCAAGCTTCATGCAAGACGCCAGATGCTTAAGGTGCTCTATGATGTGACCGAAGTTCCGTCCAAGGCACAGGGCCGCAAAGCCGGCACAAAGCAGGCTGACCTTACCAATAAGATTTTTGATGAGTACGGTGCAAAGTACGCCAACCGCAACGGCGGTTATACCCGCATCATCAAGATCGGACAGCGTAAGGGCGATGCAGCAATGGAAGTGCTGATCGAGCTTGTATAAAGATTTGTTTCTGTACATTTTAAAGTTACAGATCCTGCAAAGGGAAGTCGCCAAAAGAGGCGGCTTCCTTTTTTGTTCAATGTTTTGTAAGAAAGCCGTAGATTGACTTCACATCCGGCACTCCCTACAATGAAAGAGTAATATTCTGCCTTTTTGGAGGGAATGATGAAGAAATTATCCTCATTATTAATAATATTATCCATGATGCTGGCTGTTTCGGGCTTTTCAGCCTATGCCAGTACAGTGACGAGGTCCATTCCGAGCGCAAGGGTCACGATCGTAACGGGGAACATTGATTTTACAAATACGGAGATGGATTCTCCTTTATCGTTTATTACGGTACCGGAGAATCAGTACTATACCTTAAGCGATGCTTTCTGGGCAGAGGAGAATACGACGATCCTTCCGGGGTCGACCCCGAGGATCCGTGTACTGCTTGAGGCAATTCCAAAGGAAACAGCACATTCCAATTATGATCTGATTTATCTCTTCAGAGGCTCTTATACATCAAATAATGTATCTGTTACAAAAGGAACACTGGAGAAGGCAGAGGTTAAGGATTCCGGATATTTCCTGGAGCTTACGATCAAAGTGGATGGATTGAGCGGAAAGTTTGATATGGTATCCTCCGCTGACTGGACGGAGCCGCTCGGCACCGCATCCTGGGTCCAGAATGAAATCGATTCGGGTTTTCATGATATCATCTGCTACAGGGGTTCCTCTACAGTCAAAAAGCTGACGAATTACCGGGGCACCGGCTATAATTTCTATCCTTACATGACGAAGAGCGGGTCTTATAAATTCAAGATCCGGACTGTGCAGGACCCGAATACGAAAAACGGAAAGCCATCAGAATGGCAGGAATCAGGCGAACTCTATATAGAAGAGGATCAGGTTTCGGACGGAAGCGGCCAGACGACTGCCGATGAAAACGGCGGCGGAAGCAGTACACCTGTCATGAGTTCCGGCAGCAACCAGTATCCCAACGGCACCGGCAACAGCGTAGTCGTCGGATGGGTCGAGCAAAACGGCTATACCTATTTTGTTTATCCCAACGGTGAATATGCAAAGTCGGGCTGGGTCAAAATGGACGGCAAGTGGTATATGTTTGATGATGCCGGACACAGACTGACCGGCTGGCAGAAGAATAAATACGGCAATTGGTTCTATATGGATCCTGCGACGGCTGTCATGAAGACCGGCTGGCTGAAGGACAACGGGAACTGGTATTTTCTGGATACGACGGCGGGAGATGCCGAAGGCCATATGATCACGGGCTGGCTCACCTGGAACAACCAGAAATATTATTTTAATTCCAGCGGCGTCATGGTGACAGGCTGGTACAAGATCGACGACAGCTACCGCTATTTCTATCCGGAGGGAAGCACAGACGGTGCTTACGGCTTTATGGCGAGAAATACGAAGGTTGGGGATTTTACGTTCGATGAGAACGGAATCTGGAAATAGAGTCGTTGATACCTGAATGATTTACGGGGCAGCATTACTGCGTGGCGGCGATGCTGCCTTTTTGCGTATCTGAATCTGCGCGTTATTCACAAAAGTTTCGGTATTACCGCCAAATGTATAGTGTGTTCTGTAAAAATGGGTGATATAATAATTCTGAACATAAAAGCACTACTGTGCCGTATTTAGTAAAACAGGAGGAATCAGATGGGACTTATTAAAGCGTTAACTACAGCAGTCGGAACAGGATTGGCTGATCAGTGGAAAGAGGTCTATCAGGCCGATAATATGGGTGATAAGACCGTATTCACCAAAGGCGTTCCTGTCAGAACAGACGGAAGCAATGGCAGAGGCAGCAGTGATATCATCACCAACGGCTCCGTGATCCACGTTCTTCCGAATCAGTTTATGTTTATTCTGGACGGCGGCAAGGTCGTAGACTATACGGCAGAAGAGGGATACTACACCGTAAACAGTTCCTCCGCTCCGTCATTATTTAACGGTCAGTTCAAGGACTCCCTGAAGGATGTCTTCGGACGTATCCAGTATGGCGGCACAAACCCGCAGAAACAGCAGGCCTTCTTTATCAACCTGCAGGAGATCAAGGGTATTAAATTCGGTACGCCTGCTCCGCTTAATTACTTCGATAATTTCTATAACTCAGAGCTGTTTGTGAGAGCTCACGGCAACTATTCCATTAAGGTCACGAACCCGCTTCTGTTCTATGAGCAGGTCATTCCGAAGAACAGAGACCATGTTGAGATCGACGATATCAACGACCAGTACATCAGCGAGTTCCTGCAGGGCTTCTCAGCGGCACTCAACACAATGTCTGCAGAAGGCATCCGCATTTCCTTCCTTGCATCCAAGGCACCGGAGCTGGCAAAGCATATGCAGAACAGCCTCGATGAGGACTGGAACCAGAACCGTGGCTTCGAAATCGACCATGTCGGCGTTGCAAGCGTATCCTACACGGACGAGAGCCAGAAGCTCATCAACATGAGAAACCAGGGCGCTATGATGTCCCAGCCGGGTATCCGCGAGGGCTATGTCCAGAGCGCTATTGCTACCGGTATCCAGAATGCGGGCTCCAACGAAGCAGGCGCAGGCGCTGCATTTATGGGCGTCGGCATGGGCATGGGCGCAGGCCTCAACTATATGGGCATGGCTTCCCAGTCAAATATGCAGCAGATGCAGATGCAGCAGGGTTATGGACAGCCTATGGGCCAGCAGCCCCAGATGGGCGGCCAGCAGATGTATGCGGGCGCGGCTCCGCAGCAGGCTGCACCTCAGCAGCCTCAGCAGATGGCTGCTCCGTCCGCAGGTTCCTGGACCTGCAGCTGCGGCACTGTCAATACAGGCAATTTCTGCATGAACTGCGGAAACAAGAAGCCGGCACCGGCAGAGTGGACCTGCAGCTGCGGCACTGTTAATACCGGCAACTTCTGCATGAACTGCGGAAACAAAAAACCGGAATGAAGATGATAAGCGCTGCGGGAGTGCGAAGCACGGAGCAGTGCGCAGCTTATCAATTATAAATAACAAAAACCTTGACAACGATACCCGCCGGCCGATATCTCCATATGGGTTGGCGGGCATTTTCAAAAGGAGCGTTAAATGGCTGTATTGACATATAAGTGTCCGAACTGCGACGGGCCGCTGACCTGGAACGGTCAGAAAGAGAAATTTGTCTGCGATTACTGCGGCAGTGCATTTACGGAGGCGGAGCTTGCGGCGCTTGCACCTGCACAGGCTCAGTCCGAGACTGTAGATGCTGAGACCGGTGCGGCAGTAGAAGGCGGCGCGGGTGCTAACGGCGCATCGGCACAGGCCTTCAACGAGGACCCGAAAGACACACAGAAGCCGGCTAAGATGAAGCTCTACAGCTGCCCGTCCTGCGGTGCGCAGATCGTAACGGACGATACTACGGCAGCAACGACCTGCTATTATTGTCATAACCCGATCGTCCTGATGGATAAATTCGGTGATGAATATACGCCGGATTTCGTGATTCCGTTTTCCATCGATAAGCAGAAAGCGACAGAGATATTCACAGGCTGGGTGAAGCAGCAGAAATATATCCCGAAGGATTTC
>JAFUAE010000032.1 GCA_017460845.1 Lachnospiraceae bacterium | reverse complement strand
TGACGCCTCGCCAGATGGATATTCTGCGGCTGGTCATCAAGGGCCTGACCTATGATGAAATTGCGGAGGATCTCGGCATTTCGAGAAACGGCGTGCGCTGGAACCTGGATCAGGTCGTGGAACGGGGCGGCTTCCGGAATAAACACGAGCTGCTGGCGGCAGTGATCGAAAAAAAGCTGATCGTCACAACACTGGTCAAAGAGGATCCGGACTGAAGCATACCGGCATCCGTACACCGGACCATATCATTGCAGCAGACATGTAACTGGCACTTGTGCCAGTTACTTTTTTTTTCGGCGGAATATAATTGAAATGAGAGATTCTATAGTCATACACAGACATCGGGTCACCAGCAGTAAGATCCGATGTATATGTAGTGACAGCAAAACAGTAATGAAGTATTGGTTTGAGTACAAAGGAGGATTTTTTATGAAAAGAATAACGGTCCTGATTTCGGCCGCACTCCTTATGACCGCTTTTCTTGCGGCATGCGGCGGGAAGCAGGAAGCAGCGCCGCCGGCGAGCTCTGCAGCGGCACAGACGACCGAAGCCGCAAAGGAAACCACAGCTGCTGCAACTGAGAAAGCAGCGGATGATCTTTCCGCAGAAGCAAAAAAGCTGCTGTCAGAAGAAGATTTCCTGAGCTTTTTTGATATGCTGCTTGAAGATGCCGAGGATCCGGATGCCTTCTGGGCAGAGTATAAAGGCGAGAAATATAAAAAAGCGGAGCTCGGAAAGCTTTATGAAGCGCTTGCCAAAGACGGCGGCAAGGGTACCGTAAACCTGGCGGGAGAAGCGGAAGAAGAACTGGATTTCAAATCCATCGCCGAGATGATGGGCGCCTTAAAATCAGCAGAAGCTGCGGGGGCTGACAGCGGGTCGGAAGAGGAAGAAGATGACGGCTGGAATCAGAGCAATACAGACATGGATTCGTATTCCCTGACCAGGGATCAGTTCTATGAGTATTTTGATATGGTCATTAAGGATTCCGAGATCCCGCAGGATGACTTCTATGTGACCTATGGCGGAAGAAGATATTATTATGAGGACCTTGGGGATCTGTATGATGCGGCCGATGCAGAAGGCGGAACCATAGACGTCGGTTTCATGGGTGAAGAGGAGGAAATGTTGGATCTCGGCATTATCGAAAACCAGCTTGAGTTCTACAGCAGCTGGAATTCGACATCTTCCGGTTCCTGGGATGATGACAATGCACCGGATCAGGAACTGATCGACCGTTTCTACGGCGACTGGCACGGAGTAGTGCAGTTCCAGAACTGCACCGGAAAATATGAGGCTTCTCTGGGAGACGAGTGGGTCAATAGCATTGCCCGTATCTATATTGACAGTGATGGATATGTCATTCCGTTTATCGGTCTGAACGTGGAGGATACACCGATCGAGGGTCTGGAAGCAGAGCTGGATACGGAAGATGAATGCCTGTATCTGAGCGGTTCCTGGATCAGTGTGCCGTTTGAGCATATTCCGATGACGGAAAAGGACGGGACGCTGCACTGTGAGATCCCGATCTCAAAGGAAGCCGGATCTCTGACGATGGTATTCAACCTGCGCCATCTCAACGACATCCATTGGGAGGGAATTGATCCGGCGCTTCCGGAAGACTATATCGTTCACTGCCAGGGATGGACTTTTGACCAGCTTGCGGAAGCCAACGGCTATACCAGCTGGGATTATGTTCAGTACAGTGCCGGAGAGGAACCCGAGTACCCGGTGCAGATCGCACAGGAAGAAGAAAAAGAAGACTTCGGAAAGACGACGGAGGATGCGGACGGCATCGTCAGCAAGAGCAAGCTCCAGAGCGGCTATAACAAGATCATGGATGAGATGGACAAATCCGGACATGATCCGATCACTTATGAAAAGGTACGTGACTGGTTCGGCGCGGACGGAAAGAAGACAAGTCCGGCGCAGTGGAACGAAGGCAATCATAAATACGAATGGGCAACAGAGGATGGAAAGGACTGGGTAACCATCAGCTTCACGGTATATACGGACGGCAGCGAAAGACTGAATACCGTTAACCAGAGCGATGCCATCCTGAACGGGAGGTAATGAGTATGAAACAGCTGATTCGGATAATTCTGCTGGCGGCTGCGCTGATCTGCGCTTTGGCAATGACGGCATTTGCCGGAAGCTGGGTGTCGGACGAAGACGGCTGGTGGTGGAACGAGGGCGGTTACGATGCTCGCCCCAGGAACACCTGGATGTGGTGTGACGGCAACGGGGACGGCATTGCGGAATGCTATTATTTTGACTGGGCCGGCCATTGCATGGAAAATGCCTGGACGCCTGACGGATATTATGTCAACGGCAGCGGTGCGTGGGAAGAAAACGGCGTCATTCAGACAAAACAGACCGGCAGCGGGACACCTGCAGTCCAGCAATCCGGCTATCAGAACAGTTACCAACAGAATACGGGTGATTTTACAGGCACCTGGTATTATGTCGGGGAGACACCCGGCGCCTACAGCGGAAAGGGCACACTTACGATCTACGGAGACGGGACGCTGAACTTTGACTGCAGTCTTCTCAGAGGCCGGGGGATCTGGGTCTATCCGTGGGAATCCCAGGTTATTCCCGTGGGAGGAGCGCCTTACGGCACACAGTTCCTGACATCCTGCAACGGAGTGCTCGGCAGTGCCGTGATGGAGGGCGGATATTTGTGCCTGCTCACAGACGAGGGGGCTTTCCGGGATTATTTTGTAAGATAGTAAACTTCATGCCAAATTCGTTGGCACTACGCATACATGAAAGTAGCGTGTCGCCATCGCCCGATGGCTCGGCTCACTGACTTTCATAGTAACTGAAGGACAGACCTGAAGCAGCAGATCTTTGAATGACAGATTTAGGAGGTAATAAACATGAAGAAGACGATTCGCATCCTGGGCGCTGCAGCATTTTTAATGACAATTCTTGCGCTGACTGCATTTGCAGGCACATGGAGAAGTGACAGCCGCGGCTGGTGGTGGGATGAAGGAAACGGAACCTATCCTGCAGGCTGCTGGGCATGGTGCGACGGCAACTATGACGGGACGGCTGAGTGCTATTATTTTGACAATAACGGATACTGCCTGATGAACACCAGGACGCCGGACGGCTATTATGTCAACGGCAGCGGTGCCTGGGTGGTCAACGGCGTTGTACAGACCCAGTATGTCGGTGTACAGACCCCTGCGGCAAATGTTCCGGAGATACCGGTTTCCCATGGCGTTGCGCAGGGCTATAATCTGGCAGGATATCAGTCACTTGTGACCTCGGATGAAGGAACGGACTTCGGATATCTGAATCTGGAAGCAAACGGCACAGGCGTTATCCAAATCGGTTATGACAGCCCGCAGTACCAGCTGACCTGGACCAGATCGGGAGATACCCTTTATCTGAAGTATGGTTTTGATACACATACGGCTTACTATTATGAAGATCTCGGACAGATCCGCCTTCCGCTCGGCGATTATGTATTCTATTTCGAGGTTGTATAAATGCTGTAAGAATCAGGACATGATGCTGTTATGAGCGTACTCATCAGCGGGAGTACGAATAGCGGAGCAATCTGATAGTCAGTGGAAGGGGACACTTTTTTACGAAGGTGTCCCCTTTTATGTTAATATAATAATCGGGGAAATGCTGTTTTAATGCACTGCAGGCTGCCAGGATCGACAGACAGCCTGTTCTATTAAATCAGCATTTCCTTAGCGGAATACACATTTTTTGGATATGAAGACGGAAAGGAGAGCAGTATGCCGTACATCGCAATTAAGAGTTATCCGAAGGATGAGGAAACAAAAAAGAAGCTGGTGGAAAAAATCAATGAAGATCTGATGGAGATCTGCGGGCTCCCGCAGGGAGCCGTTACGATCAGCTACGAAGAGGTAAAGCCTGAGGACTGGGAGGAGCAGGTCGTCAAAAAAGAGATAAGGCCGAATGCGGAGAAGATGTATATCCTTGGCGGAGAAAAGAAATATTGATGTATTGCTGAAATATACATACGCACATCCGGGCATCATCATGCCGTGCAGGACTGACGGATTTATCAGAGATTTTGATGAATATTCATGAATTTGCATAATATGTACAAAAAAAATTCATGAAAAACGTAAAGAAGATATGAATTTACGATAGCGGTCATATCCGGTTTATGCTATGATGTAGACGCTTATGCAGAATGAAATTGACGTTTGCATTGACAGTTACATGGATAAGCCATGAAGGAATGCTGTGCATACAGGATCAGAGGGAGGGTGAAAGCCTGATTCTGGTATAGTCTTGCTTCGATGCTTGTCCCCTTAAGAGAGGAGACAACCGATGAGCGGAGTGAGTTATCGAAAGTCATTATGGACCATCAACGACCAGAAAGAATGGTGGGAACAATACAGTACCATGGTCAACCGGACTTATGAGGCGGGAAATGCCGGAGGGACGGACGGAGCTTTTTACGGCGGTTCTGCAGGATTTTCCGGTTCGGCTTTGGTTTCCGGTTCCGGAAGATCAGCCGGTTCCGGAAGATCAGCCGGTTCCGGAAGATCAGCCAGTTCCGGAAGATCAGCCGGCTCCGGAAGATTATCAGGATCGGGAGCGCTGCAGCTGACAGGCTCCGGACGGTTTCAGAGTTCCGGCATGTATGCTTTTACCGGGAGCGGGAGTTATTATGGTTCCGGGGCATTTCCCGGAGGATCCTATCCGGGATCCGGAAGGGGCAGCCGCTCAGGCTCCGGATTTGATCCGGCAGGCGGAATCTGCGGGCTTGGCTATGGCATCCGCCTGATCTGAATCCCGCTTTGGCAGTTCCTTCTGAAAGGAGGCGTGAAATTGGAAGCCTTTCATTCATTCTGGTCTGAGCCGGGCCGCTGCAGGAATCAGGGGCAGGTAAGGTTTCCGGATTATGAACAGCTGACAGCGATCCTGTCGGCTGCGGAATGGCAGAAACACAGCGGACGGATCCGTATGATTACGGATACAGAAGGCGCGCAGTATTTTCAAACAATCGGATTAAGTTCATTTTGGGATGAGATCGACGTGTCTTTGGATGATTTGAAGGAGACCGTCGATCCTTTTCTGTTCTGGGCAGCGGGCAAGCTCTATGCCCTGCAGAAAATGCCGGCGCCCTGCGTGATGCTGGATACGGACCTGATCGTCTGGAGGAACGTGGAGGACCGGCTGCGCGATACGGATATTCTGGCAGCGCATGCCGAGGCCCTGAATCCGGAGGTTTATCCGGACCGGTCGGTGTTCAGGCTGAAGAACGGCTATCAGTTTCCGGAGGAGTGGGATTTTTCGCTGGAAGCTGCCAATACGGCATTTCTGTATCTTCGTGACAATGAGTTTAAAAAGTATTATACCGGAGAAGCGATCCGCTTTTTCCGCAACGTCGGCACGGAAGGGCTGAATCCGGTCACGGCTATGTGCTTTGCAGAGCAGCGGGTGCTGCCCATGTGTGCGGCGGCGAAGGGCAAAAGTCTGTCTTTTCTCATGGATTTCAACAGTATGGACGAGCAGGATCTTGTTACTCATAACTGGGGCTTCAAGCAGATCCTCGAGGAACAGCCGCAGGCACGAAGGGAATTCTGTATGCGCTGTGTACGCCGTCTGATGCTGGAGTTTCCGGACAAAGGAAAGCGGCTTGCCTCCTGCCGGGATCTGAAACAGTATTATAAAGACTATGTAACTGTCCGGGGACAGTGATTT
Source organism: Lachnospiraceae bacterium (assembly GCA_017460845.1). Taxonomy (GTDB): domain Bacteria; phylum Bacillota; class Clostridia; order Lachnospirales; family Lachnospiraceae; genus Avilachnospira. Next base: position 5,012 of record JAFUAE010000032.1, on the reverse strand, counting down.
ATGTATCAGAGAACCGCCAGTCATAACCATATATCCCGAACGGTCGATATGACGCAGGGCTCTATTCCGAGGATCCTGCTGACTTTTTGCGTGCCGCTGATCCTTGGAAATCTGTTCCAGGTTTTTTATAATACGGTTGACGCCATGGTGGTCGGCAATTTCATCGGGAAGGAAGCCCTGGCAGCCGTTGCCTCTACGGGTCCGCTGATCAACATTGCGGTCTTTACCTTTAACGGGATCGCTGTCGGTGCGGGAATCGTGATCGGCCAGTATTTCGGCGCTCATGAGATGGATGACCTGCACCGGGCGGTGGAGACGACCATGACGATGGCTTTTCTCTGCAGTATTCTCTTTACTGCCGGAGGAATTCTGCTGACTCCTGCCTTGCTGAGACTTGTTTCAACGCCTGATGATGTGATCGGGCCGGCGACGACCTATCTGCAGATCTATTTTGCCGGGATCACGGGGCTGCTTACCTACAATATGGGCAGCGGCGTCCTCAGGGCGGTAGGGGATACGAGGCGTCCGCTGTATTTTCTGATCATTTCCAGTGTGACCAATATCGTCCTGGATCTGGTTTTTGTCATCATATTCCATATGGGGATCGCAGGCGCTGCGGTTGCGACGATCCTGGCACAGTTTCTTTCCGCATTGATGATCCTGGCTCTGCTTACCATGACGGAGGATGTCTACAGGCTGAGCTGGAAGGATCTCGGAATCAGCGTGCCGATCCTGAAAAAGGTCCTGGCTGTCGGCCTGCCGGCCGGCTTCCAGTCCATGATCACTTCGTTTTCCAATAACTTTCTGCAGGCGTATATCAATACCTTCGGCTCGACGGTCATGGCCGGCTGGGGCTGCTATACCAAGGTCAACCAGGTATTCATGCTGCCGATCCAGAGCATGGGGCACACTGCGGCGACCTTTGTCAGCCAGAATATCGGCGCGGGCAATGAAGTGCGCGCCAATCAGGGAACCAGGGACGGGATCCTCGGGATCACCGTATTTAATATCGTTATGGGGCTGTTCGTCCTGACGGCGGCGCCGCTGATCGTCGGCATTTTCACCACAAATCAGGATGTCGTGGATTACGGCGTGCTCTTTATCCGCATGAACATCGGCTTTTACCTGGTCAACGGCGTGAATCACACGCTGGCGGGTTCCATGCGCGGCAGGGGCAATGCAAGGGCGCCGATGCTGATCATGCTGCTGTGTTTCGTCGGCATACGCCAGATTTACCTGTTTATCGCCTACAGGCTGACGCACAGCGCGGCGCTGATCGGCTTCGGATATCCGGTCGGATGGATAGCCTGCTGTATCGTCCAGGTGATATACTATTACAGAAAATATTTAAAGAAAGACTGAATTCACAAATGCAGGGCGGGGTAATAAGTCCTTGAAAAATCTGAACTGGTGCATTTATACCTATAAGCACAGAAAAGCATTTGAATATACTGCAAGAAAGCTGATCAAAGATCCGGAGGCGCTCGGCGAGATGCTGCGAAGAGCCAGAGTCCATGATCTCGATAAGGTTTTCCTGTATGTGTTTCTGGACGACCAGATCGTAAGCCAGAAAATTCACGTAAAAAGGAAAAAGCATCATCTGGAAAACCAGGAACCGAAGAGCCGGATGGATCTTATGGAGACCGTGATCGATTATGAATGCGCGCCGTACACCAAACCGGACAAGCCCTTAAATGCATGGGATTTCGTCAGGAAAATGGACGGACTCGGCTATCTGGATGCAGAACTCGCCGGGCAGCTGTACGGCATTATGCACGAGCACGGGAGCGATGCTTCCCGGGATCTGAGAGAGGACAGGGAGGGCAGGGCATACCTCGCTTCCTTCGGAGAAGTGACTGAAGAGATGGTCCTGGCGGAGCTCATGGATTTTATTCATGAAATACCCGAGGAGGAATACCGGACGCTCTGCCGGATCGTGCGGGAAAACAGATAAGGAGTTGGCACATATGAGTATCAGAGATGAAGTCAGAAAAATGAAAGAAGACGCGCCTTTTCTTGCAGCTTCGCCTGCGGCGGTCAGAGACCGTGCCCTGAAGCTGATCCAGGAGAAGCTCAGCGCCCATGCCGACCGGATTTTTGCTGCAAATGCAGACGACCTGAAGGCTGCGGATGAGGGAGGCGTTTCGCCTGCCGTCAAAAAGCGCCTGAAGTTTGATGGCGGCAAGCTTTCCGACTGCCTTGCGGGTATTGACCAGCTTCTGAAGCTGCCGGATCCGCTGCAGAAGGTCACACTGTCCAGAGAACTCGATGAGGGACTGACACTTACCAGGATCACCTGCCCGATCGGTGTGATCGGCGTGATCTTTGAAGCCAGACCCGATGCACTTATCCAGATCTCCTCGCTCTGCATCAAGAGCGGCAACTGCGCGGTCTTAAAGGGCGGGAAAGAAACAAAATATACCAACAGGATCCTGTTTTCCCTGATCCATGAAGCTGTCGTCGAAGCCGGCATTCCGGGGAACTGCTATATCCAGGCGGAGCAGCACAGTGAAATCGACGAGCTGCTGGCCTGCCATAATGAGGTGGACCTGCTGATCCCGAGGGGTTCTAATGCCTTTGTCCAGCATATCATGGACAACACCAAGATCCCGGTTATGGGACATGCCGACGGAATCTGCCATATCTATGTCGACCGGGATGCCGACCAGGAGATGGCGATCCCGGTGATCGTGGATGCCAAGACCCAGTATACCGCTGCCTGCAATGCAGTTGAAACACTGCTTGTCCACAGGGAGATTGCAGAGGAATTTCTTCCGAAGCTGCAGAAGGAGCTGCAGAAGAACGGCGTGCGCCTGCGCGGTACGGCGGAGGTCTGCGGCATCATCAGCGCAGAGCCGCTCGATCCCGAGGAATACGTGGAATATCTGGATCTGATCGCATCCGTAAAGCTGGTTGGCGGCGTGGATGAAGCGGTCGAACACATCAACCGCTTCGGTTCACATCATACGGACAGTATCCTCACGGAAAATGACGAAACTGCTGAGCGTTTCCTGCAGATGGTGGATTCCGCCGGTGTATACCGGAACTGTTCCACAAGATTTGCAGACGGCTTCCGCTACGGTTTCGGCGCCGAGGTCGGCATCAGCACGGGCAAGATCCACGCCCGCGGACCTGTCGGCCTGGAAGGACTTGTGACGTATAAATACCGTCTGATCGGAGACGGGCATATCGTGGGGGATTATGCCTCGGGCAGAAAGGCATTTCACTTCAGGGATCTGACTTCCTGAGCAGAGTTAAAACTGCTGTCAGGCATTTTCGAAAAGCCCGGCCGTTTTATCTGAAAAGACAAAAATAATAACAGTTCGGAGGCGGCATTTTTATGTCGGAATACAGAAATTTCCGTCCGCGTTTTCATTTCACAGCAAAATACGGATGGCTGAATGATCCAAACGGATTGATTTTTCATAACGGAATCTGGCATCTTTATTTCCAGCATAATCCGGCAGATACGGTGTGGGGCCCGATGCATTGGGGACATGCAGTGAGCCGGGATCTTGTCTGTTGGGAAGAACTTCCGGTGGCGCTGAAGCCTGAAAAGGATCTTTATATTTTTTCAGGGAGCATGGTTTTTGACGCGGAAAACACCTCCGGATTGGCGGAAACCCTGGAAAACGGGAGCCTGAATCCGCCGCTGGCGGCGTTTTTTACAAGCCACCGGGTGACGGGACACCGGGAGAGCCAGAGCCTGGCGCTCAGCTATGATGAAGGACAGACGTTCAGGTCCTATCCGGGCAATCCGGTTATAGAGACTCCGCTCAGAGACGGGAAGCCGCTTTCGGATTTCCGTGATCCCAAGGTCTTTTGGGACGCTGAAAGGAAACATTGGGCGATGTGCGTCGCAGCGAAGGACCGTTGTGAGTTTTATAACTCCAATGATCTGCTGCACTGGGAAAAGACCGGTGAATTTACACACGGCTTCCGGGAAATCACAAATGTCTGGGCGTGTACGGATCTGATCCCGTTTGATACGGAGGAAGGCAGGAAATGGGTGCTGCTCGCCAGTATGGAGGATCAGGAAGGGCATCCGGAGCCGCGTACCATGTATTTTACGGGATCCTTTGACGGCAAATGCTTCCGGCCGGAGCCGGTGCTTTCAGAGCCTCTGTGGCTCGATTTCGGATGGGACAATTATGCGGGGGTGAGCTTTAATGATACCGGGGAGCGCCGGCTGATGATCAGCTGGGGAATGAACCCCCGCTATGCCAACCAGGTGCCGACAGCGGATTCGGGATTCCGCGGCTTCATGACGCTCCCGAGGGAAATGACCCTCAGGAAAACCGCAGCGGGCTGGAGGCTGGCTCTCAGGCCGGTGGGGTGTGATGCCCTGTTTGCACAGGGCCAGAAGGATGCTGCGGGATCAGGCAGAAGAATACCCATCCAGGAGACGTCCCTGCTGAAGGTCAGCGGCACCGGGGGAAGCATCAGGCTTTTCAATGAAGACGGAGAAGCATTTACAGTAAAGGTGGATGATGATACAGTAGCCATCGATCGAAGCAGATCGGGACTATCCGGTTTTCATCCGGATTTCGGAACGGAAGCATTTTCAAAACGCAGCACCGGAAGACTGGTACCGGCAGGAAGCAATGCCGAGATCACGATAATTTATGATGTCTGGTCGATTGAGTTATATGCGGATGGAGGGCTGGAGACAGCATCGGTCAGCGTCTTTCCGCAAAGGCCGTATACATTTGCCGAATGCGACGGGGATCTGAGGCTGGAAGTGACAGGCATCGCATAGATCGGGGAAACAGGCCTTTTCTATACAGGCAGCAGCAAAACCGCAAACAAACAAAACTTTCCGGAGATTCTTGTATACTTGCATGAGTTACAAGTCTTTCCGGATTTATTATAATGAGCTAAGGGACAAATGAACGGAATTTGCAAGCGTGCTTGCAAATTTCTGTTCATGGGTCCCGCCAAACATGAGGAAGGAGCCATTTTTCGAAGAAAAATGAGCGGATTCCGAATGTTTGAAGCGATTTCGGAGCGAT
>JAFUAE010000031.1 GCA_017460845.1 Lachnospiraceae bacterium | reverse complement strand
TAGTTGACGAATGCTTGCCGGCGATGTTATAATTCACTCACTGCCTCGCGTTCTGCTAAGCTCACTTCGATCTTCGATCATTGTAGCTAAAGCATCCATCTCACAACGGATCGTTTCACGATCCTGTTCGATAGGATCGCTAAGCGTCAGCGATGGCGTTCGACAAAAGTTCGCATTGACCTGCGGTCTTTGCTCACTTAAGTCTCACTGCCTCGGTAGCTCAGTTGGTAGAGCAACGGACTGAAAATCCGTGTGTCGCCAGTTCGATTCTGGCCTGAGGCATTATTTTTTTGCAATTTTATTTATCAGAATTGAACTTGCAGAGGTCCAGATTACTCATGACTTCGTAATCTGAAGGTGCTCCGCACCCAGGATTCTGGCCTGAGGTATTATTTTATTCCATAAAAGTGCATTTGTCGGAGAGTGATCCCGGCAGCTGCACTTCTTTTTTGTTTTTCAAAAAAAGAATTGTTCTGCTCTGCTGTGTGATATAATATCCCCGTCAGGCAATTCCTCATTCCATGTGTGCGTCAGCTCATGTATACGTAGTGCCAACGAAGTTGGCATGAAGTTTACAACGAGCTTTGCAATGACAGTTCAGATAAAAGGCAGCAGTTTCGACAGGAAGGATATTTATGAAGCGTATAGAAGATTATGTAAGAACCATTCCGGACTTTCCGGAAAAAGGCATTATGTTCAGAGACATCACGACGGTCATTCAGAGCGCGGAAGGATTTCATCTTGCTATCGACACCATGCAGGATCTGGTGAAGGATCTGGATTATGATATCATTGCGGGTGCCGAGTCACGAGGCTTCATTTTTGGCGCCGCAATGGCTTACAATCTGAATAAGCCGATGGTACTGATCCGGAAAAAGGGCAAGCTTCCGGGAGAAACGGTTGCCGTTGACTATACCCTGGAATACGGAGATGTGACGACGCTGGAGATGCACAAGGATGCGGTCAAACCGGGCGAGAAGGTTCTGCTTGTCGACGATCTTCTGGCTACGGGCGGCACGATCAATGCAATGGCCCAGCTTGTGGAAAAGCAGGGCGGCGAGGTTGCCGGCATGCTGGTGCTGCTGGAGCTTGCAGGCCTGAAGGGAAGAGAATTCCTTGAGAAATACAAGGTCTTTTCCGCGGTGACTTACGAAGGGAAATAATTTGTCCCGGCGCTGCAGCGCACTTCATAAATAATTATGAAAAATCGAAGCAATTTCTGAGTAAGCTTCGTGACAGCTTCGCTGCCACTACGCATACATGAGCTAACGCACACATGGAATGAGCGCTCGTTACAACTCGCTGCATTCCATAGTGAAAGTAGCGTGTCGCCTTCGCCCGATGGGCTCGGCTCACTGACTTTCATAGTAAACAGATCAGGAACTGCTTCGTTTTTTTTGTGAAATGCTGATTTAAATTTAAGTCTATGCTTTGTCACTTGATGATCTGCTGCAAAAACCGGCGGATCAGGTCGCAGACCCTGCGGATGCAGACGGCCAGGACCAGCATTGCGGCCAGCTCGATCAAAAACAGAGGCAGGATCATGCCGAGCCTTGTATCCACGAGATGCCAGAACAGCCTGTCATTAAAGGTATAAATGACTGCATGATGGATCAGGTAAATATAAAAGGTATAGCCGCCGATAAACCGGAGCGCCTTTCCAAGCGCCTCCGACCGGTTCAGAAGCGGTTCTGACATAAGCGCCAGCATAAAGATCCCGGCGCACACCAGCGTGTTCAGAAACGGCGCCGGAAGCGGCAGGAGGGGCGCAAGGATCAGAAGACAGAAAGCCGGGTGTTTTCTGAGCGTTTCCAGATGCATTGCAATGACCATGCCGAATATAAATTCGAAGATCTTAACAAAGACATTCAGGTGCCAGGGCACGGAAGAATGGTAATTCAGGATCAGCAGAATGTAATAGGCGGCGGAGACCAGGACTGCCGGAAGCTCCCATCTGCGCAGGCAGGTATAGAGCAGCGGGAAAATCAGGTAGATCAGGATCAGGGCGCCCAGAAACCATTCGCCGATTCCCAGCGTGAAGGTGCGAAAACCGGTCATATTGACATATTCATCGATCCCGCAGACGGTAAAGGCCAGTCTCCAGAGCGGGATACCCGCGAAAACCGCGCCGTGTGTCTCCTTCAGCTTCCAGACCGCGTACAGCAGCCAGCTGACATAAAACGGGATCATGATCTGGAAGAAACGGCCTGCATAGTAGTCTTTCCAGACGGAAATCCTTCCCTCAGCCCCGGATTTCCTGTTCATCTGAAGGGTCAGGCCGGCTCCGGAGATCATAAAAAACAGGCTGACGGAGATCATCACGAGATGGATCCCGCAAAACTGCAGCAGATCATCGGGATCCGGGACAGCGGCTGAAAAGCGCAGGTGCAGATCCTTAAAAAAGTGATAGCCTATGATGATGAGAAAGCTCAGGATCCGCAGAAGATCCATGAAATAATAGCGTTTTGATGAATTCATGGCAATCATTCGGTTTCAGAACTGGAAATAAATAAACGGGTTATACCGGAGTCCGGACAGATAAAGGACGGAGACCGCAAACAGCATCAGGTAGCGGACCCCGACACATACCGGATGTCTCCAGAATGCGTATTTATTCAGAGATTCAAGCCGCGTAAAGGAAAAGAAAGCGGCAATAAAGAAAAACGCAATGTAGAGACCGGTGAACTGGCTCAGCACGGAATACCTGCGGTAATGTCTCAGGTCAAAGGCGAACATGCCGCGGAGAAACTGCAATGCAGCTCCGATATCGGAGGAACGGAAAAATGCCCAGCTTAAGGTGACCACGAAGATCGTATAGAGATGCTGCACAAAATGCGGCATCCGCTTCAGGATCCGGCCGAGACCGAAGCGCTCCAGCAGGATAAATGCCCCGTGGAACAGGCCCCATACAATGTATTGCCAGGCGGCTCCGTGCCAGAAGCCGGTCAGGAAGAATACGATCAGGAGGTTCAGGTAAGTCCGGAGCGTGCCCTTCCGGCTGCCGCCCAGCGGAATGTATACATAATCCCGGAACCAGGAGGACAGGGAAATGTGCCATCTGCGCCAGAATTCGCGGATGCTTTCGGAACGGAAGGGCAGGTCGAAGTTTTCATTGAAATGAAATCCGAGCATGCGCCCGATGCCGATCGCCATATCGGAGTAGGCGGAAAAATCATAATAGATCTGGAAGCCGTAGCTTAAAATGCCGATCCATGCATAAATGCAGTTTTCCGCCCCGACTGTGTCGAAGACCACATCCGCCATGCCGCCCATAAGATTGGCGATCACGACCTTTTTGAAAAAGCCCAGGATAAAACGGCGGATGCCGTATTCCACATCTTCGCGGGAAATGCTTCTGGCGCTGATCTCTTCATTGACATCGGAGTAACGGACGATAGGTCCGGCGATCAGCTGCGGGAACATGATGACATAGAGCGCCAGCTTCAGAAAGCTTTTCTGGACAGACACTCTCCCTGTATAAACATCTGCCGCATAGGACAGGATCTGGAAGGTATAGAAGGAAATACCGATCGGGAGCACGATGCCCGGGGACGCCAGCCTGCTTAAAGCGCCGATTCCGAGCGCATTGCCGAGGGCGATGGCATTTTCCGTGAAAAAATTAAAATACTTGAAATAAAACAGATTTCCGAGGTCTATGAAGACAATCAGAAAAAACAGGAAATCGCGGCGGCCGGGCTTCCCGGGAACGGACGTACGCTCCGCCGTATTCATTTGCAGCGTCAGGAAGTAGTTGGCCGCAATGACCAGCAGCAGAAGCAGCAGATACCTGACGCCGCCCCATGCGTAAAAAACCAGGGACGCCGCGAAAAGTACGAGATTGGGCAGCGTGACCGAATCGGGGGTTTTTCTGACGGAGAGCAGGTAAAGCAGCAGGGTCGCAGGTAAAAATATGAAAATAAAAAGCAGTGATGAAAATACCATGCCTGATTAAGTTTCCTTCTTCAGATATTCCGGGTGCTCCAGCAGATATTCGATGAAGCCCCAGCTCATGCGGTCAATGGTCCCCTCGTTGATCTCCAGAAGCAGAATGTCGGCCTCCGACAGCCAGGGTTTGAGATCGAGCTCATCGTAGGCATAAAAATCCGACATATAGACCGAATTGAAGTAGCGGTCAGTATGGAGGCCCATGTTTTCAAAATGCGCGGCCGTGCCGAAGACGCCGCTCAGTATCAGCCGGTTGACACTCTGTCCCATAAAGCTGCCGCCGCGTGCAAAAAAGCCGGGATGGTCGGCGCCCTCCTTGCTGAGGGAAGTCTCAGCGTCGTACCAGGGACCCTCCGGACGCGAGATCAGGTTCAGCGTATCGTAGAGATCCGCATCAGGGTAGACCGGTTCCGCCTGCGGGATCTCCCGGTTCTGAATGCTTCCGAGGTCAAAGTGGCTGTGCGCCCGGATAAATTCCAGCAGCTCCCCGGCGGCGCAGGCGGCCCAGGGCTGGGTCCAGTGTTTTCCGGTCATGCAGAAAACGGGAGCTGACGGGGCAGGAACCCCTGAAGCGAGTACGCCGTCTTCAAGTCCGCGGTCGATCATGGGAATGCTGTCATAATAGAGGATCCCGTGGTCGTCCAGTTCCTTTACGAGCCGGTCATAATTGGAGGTCCCGTAGTAGTACCGGTTATCCAGCGGCTTCAGCCTGTCCGGAAACCAGTCGCGGAAATAGCGGGGCTTATACGGGGTAATGAAAACATAGAGTTCTTTGTTATGAGAGGCCAGAAGGGCATTCAGCTTTTCAAGGTTCTGTCCCAGGGTGTCAAAGTAGATCTCATCGCAGGGCGGATAGTAGGCCTGGTCAAACAGAATGTCCGCAGGCTCGAAAAGGCAGCCGCTGCGCCCGATAACGACGTTGGTATTCGGGCTGATGCCCATGGTATAGAGCATCTGGTTGCGGAGCCTGATCAGAAGGCTGCGTCCGGGAAAGCTCTCCTCAAATACGGCATTGACGGAAGACTGCCAGCTGCCGTCTCCAAGCGAGGCAGGGGTCAGAGGGACCGCTTCCTGCTCTTTTGCGACGCCCTTCAGGGTGATCCGGCTGTCGGTCAGGCCGCCGTAGAGCGGATAAATCAGAATAAGCACAAATAGAAATATAAACCAGTTTTTTTTAAGAAATGCCTTTATCATAGCGAATATTATACACCAGTTTGGAAAAGTGGTATAATGATTTCGATTTTCAAAAATAATAATTGCAGCTGCACGAAAGGAGAATTATTTATGGCAGGCATTTATGATTTTGTTTTAACAGACATCGACGGCAATGAGTTCAGGCTTTCCGATTATAAGGGAAAGGTAATTATGATCGTCAATACCGCGACCGGCTGCGGATTCACCCCGCAGTATGAGCCGATCGAAAATATGTATGCCGAGCTGCATGACCAGGGCTTTGAGGTCATTGACATTCCGTGCAACCAGTTTGGCGGACAGGCACCGGGATCCGACCAGGAGATCCATGATTTCTGCACGATCCATTTTGCGACGGAGTTCCCGCAGATGACAAAATCCGATGTCAACGGCGAAAACGAGCTTCCGCTTTATACCTACCTGAAGGCACAGAAGGGCTTTGAGGGCTTCGGAGACGGAGAGATGGCAGGCTTCATGAAGGATTTTCTGAAGAAGATGGATCCGGATTATGAGAGCAAGCCGGACATCAAGTGGAATTTCACCAAATTCATCATTGACAGAGAGGGAAATGTTGCAGCCCGTTTTGAGCCGACGCATGATATGGCGGATGTCGAGAAGTGCGTAAAGGCGCTTCTGTAAGCGGAATCGGCAGGACCTTTTGCACAGCCGGCCGGATGCCGGCTCAAAAGGCTCCGGCTTTAAACTGAACAGCAGTGCGGATCACACCCCTGTATCCGGGACGCGGGCTTGGACCTGCGATCCGGGCAGGGGTGTTTTTTAACTGACTTTTTACACCGAAGGTCTATTGATTCCGAAAATGCTTAAAGCTATGATAAAAGAAACACAACTGTTCAAAAATCCGTCTGTGCGAATACGGCGGGAGGACTTCCGGACAGCTGCCAAGAAATGAGAAGAGGACAAAAAGAATGCCGCAGTTAATATCAGATCTTGCGGTCATGCTGCTGACAGCGGGCATCGTGACCGTTATTTTCAGAAAAATACGTCAGCCTATGGTTCTCGGCTATATTCTGGCCGGTTTTCTGGTCGGCCCGTATATGCCGTATTTCTTTACTGTCGCAGATCAGGAATCGATCGAGATCTGGAGTGAGATCGGCATCATCGTCCTGATGTTCGGACTGGGTCTGGAATTTAATCTGCACAAGCTTTTCAGCACCGGAAAGACGGCGGTCATTACGGCACTGACCGAGGTGCTCGGGATGCTGCTGATCGGCTTCCTGACCGGCCGCGCCATGGGCTGGGGCAATATGGACAGCCTTTTCCTGGGCGGCATGCTTTCCATGAGCTCCACGACGATCATCATCAAGGCTTTTGATGAGCTTAATGTGAAGCAGGAAAGCTTCGCGCAGCTCGTCTTCGGTATTCTTGTGATCGAGGATATTGCCGGCATTTTCATGATGATCATCCTGTCCACGGTTTCAGCGAGCAAGAATATTTCCGGATTTGCGCTGGCCTCACAGCTGTCCCAGCTGGTGATCTATCTGATCCTCTGGCTTGTACTCGGTATTTTCATACTCCCGACGATCCTTAAGAAAGCCTCGGATTTCCTGAATGATGAGACGCTGCTGCTTCTGTCCCTCGGCATCTGCTTCGGTATGGTGCTGCTGGCGGACGCGCTTGGCTTTTCCTCCGCGCTCGGTGCATTCCTGGCAGGCTCCCTGCTGGCGGGCACGATCCATGCGGAACGGACGGAGCATCTGACAAGCGGGATCAGGGATCTGTTCGGCGCAGTTTTCTTCCTGTCGGTCGGCATGCTGATCGATCCCGCCATGATCGTCAAATATGCTTTCCCGATCCTGGTGATCACGATCGTTACGATTTTCGGCAAGATCCTGATTTCCTCCCTGGGCGTGCTGCTGTCCGGCCAGGGGCTTCACAAGGCGGTCCGCTGCGGCTGCTGTCTCGGACAGATCGGCGAGTTTGCATTTATCATTGCATCCCTGGGTCTTTCGCTGGGCGTGATCGCGGACTTTATCTATCCGGTCATTGTTTCGGTTTCGGTCATCACGACGCTGACGACGCCGACCCTGATCAAGAGTTCGGATAAGGTTTACGAGCTGCTGGTCAGGATCCTTCCGGCAAAGCTGACGGAGCGGATCGGGGAGTATACGGATGAAGACGATAATACCGATGCTGTTTCCGAGGAAAATGATAACCGTGCCTGGACGCCTTTCCTGCGCCGCTATGCGCTGCGGACCGCTTTTTACGGCGTTCTCATGCTGGGCGTTTCCTGGATCGCGGGCTATGTGATTTTCCCGTTCCTGCGGGATACATCCATGAAGCCGATATTTAACAGGCTCATCTGCATTCTGACGGTCGTTCTCGGGGATGCGCTGTTTATCCGTCCCATGCTTGACCTGCATTCTTCGGAATATACCGCCCTCTGGGTTGCGGACCGCAGAAACCGGCTTCCGCTGATTTCGCTGAATGTGCTGCGTTTTATACTGGTGGCGCTGATCATCTATGCGCCTGTCCAGCATTATCTCCATCTGAATCCGGTCCTGCTGCTGGCAGTCGTGATGCTGACGGTCGTCCTGATCTACCGGAGCGGCTGGATGGCGGGCTCTTACATTAAGGCCGAGACGCAGTTCCTTGCAAATCTGAATGAGCGCGTGCTGAACGAACGGGATCAGACGGGCAACAGAAAAGCGCTGGAGAAGGCGCTGGGCTACGGGCTGTTCGTCAGCGAGTGCGTGTGCGGCGGACAGACGGCGGACAGGCAGCTGAAGCAGCTGAACTGGGGGCGCGCGTTCAATGTCAATATTATTCTGGTAAGGCGGGGACAGAAGACAGTACAGATGCCTTCGGGCGATTTCATTCTCCGCGAAGGAGACCGGATCACCATGATCGGCAAAAAGGAAGATCTCCAGTCTATCTGTACGTCGCTCGGGCTTCCCGCGGATCATCCGAAAAAGAATCTGCATGAGTTTCTGCAGGAGCAGGAAAAGGATCCGTCTGCGCTTTATACCTATATGATCTCCGCACAGGGAAATCCGGAGATCCGCTACAAGAGCATCCGGGACAGCAGGCTCAGGGACAAGTATGACTGCATGATCCTCGGACTGCTCAGGGAAAAGATGCCGGTGATGCAGCCGGATGTCAATATGATCCTGGAGGAGGGAGACCTGATCTGGATCCTGGGCTCCGAAAAGATGGCGGAGTGTCTGCTGATCGAGGATTAAAAGGATGATTTCCCTGATTTTCCCTGGAATTTCAGATCCCTTGGTTCTGTGGAAATCTTATTTCCGAAAAAATCAAAATTCTGATGCTTTGTCTGTCTGAAAGGAGGCCCGTTGACTTATGGGAAATTTACGGAAAATTACGCTTCTTCATTCCAATGATATGCACGGGGACTTTCTTCCGAAGGAAACGGACGGAAAGGAAAGCGGAGGCCTGACCAGGCTTTCCGGCTATCTGAACAGGGTCCGGGAGGAAGAGGAATATGTCATCTATGCCATAGCCGGAGACATGTTCCGCGGGTCGATCATAGATTCCGAATATATGGGATTCTCCACGATCGACCTGGTGAATAACCTGAATCCGGACGTGACCACGATCGGCAATCATGAGGTGGATTACGGCGTTGCACACCTGCTGTTTCTGGAAAAATGCGCGAAATTCCCGATCATCAACGCAAATATGTTCGTGACCATGAATTACCGCAGAATGTTCAGGCCTTATATCAATGTCGAGATCGGTGGCCTGCGCATTCTGTTTATCGGGATCCTGACGGAGGAGGTGCTGGATTCCGCGAAACAGGAAAAGCTGGTCGGCACCTTCATTGACGTGGAGGAGGCTGCAAAGGAGGTCGGCATTATCTGCGACAACTACCGCACGGTCCATACGGATATGGTCGTCCTGCTGACGCATATCGGCTTTGAAAAGGACAAAAAGCTGGCGGAGCTGCTGAATCCGGAGTGGGGCGTGGACCTGATCATCGGCGGACACAGCCACACCTTTATGGAGCAGCCGGAATATGTCAACGATATCCCGATCGTACAGGCGGGCACCGGCACGGGCATCATCGGGCGATTTGACATTTCCTATGATATCGACGATCATGTGATCGACCATCTCGAATGGCAGTGCGTGCCGGTCAATGAGGATACCGCGCCGAAGGATCCGATCATGGAGGAGCTTCTCGACAGCTACCGTACCAAAACGGATAAAAAGTATAAGCGCGTGATCACGCGCTGGGCGCGAAAGCTGACACACCCTTCCCGGGAGCAGGAGACGGAAATGGGCAATCTCTATGCGGATGCGATCCAGTGGGAGTCCAGCTTTGACATCATGATGATGGGTTCCGGCTCTATCCGCAAGAAGGAGCTCGGACCGGTGATCGAGTACCAGGACGTGGTGGAGAATACGCCGTTTGACGACCAGATCTGGATGGTCGAGGTGACGGGCGCGCAGTTCCGCCGCATGATACAGCATGTGCTGAGGGATGAAGCCTGGACGGGTGATACGGAGTTTTACCAGTATTCCAAGGGCGTGCATATCGTCTACCGCAAATCCACGCATGAGATCGAGACCTTCCAGTTCAACGGCGAGGATATCCGGGACGACCAGCGTCTGAAAATCGCGTTCCAGAGCTACCATTATCTCAATTTTGACGCTTTTCTGGGCGTGCCGCTTGCGGAGGTCGCCAAAAACCGCAAGCCGAGGATGGTGGCGACCTCCCTGCAGAACATTGTGGAGGAGTATTTTGCAACCAACAACAATCTGGACGCCCATGTGGAGGGCCGGCTCGTGATCCTCGAATAGGGCCGGAAAGACAAAATCAAGATTTAGCAGTGCAGGAAGCACAGATCCGGGTATGAAAGAAAGACAGGGACAAGGCCAAAGCCAGATCAGGGGCTCGGGAATAATCTATACAGTATTGATGACAGCGGCACTTGCCGTGCTGACATTTTCAGCGGCGGTAGCGATGCCGCTTCTTTGGCGCGGCTTTTATTATATGCAGATCGGTCCGCTTCATCTTGTGGAAACGACGCCCTGGAGCTACGACCAGATCAGGGAAGCCTATGACCAGATGATGGATTTCTGTATGTGGGGAGCTCCCTTCGGGACCGGAGTGCTGAAGTGGTCCGAAGAGGGCATGCAGCATTTTGCCGACTGCAGAGTGCTGTTCAGTCTGGATCTGCG
>JAFUAE010000030.1 GCA_017460845.1 Lachnospiraceae bacterium | reverse complement strand
TTATGGATTTCGGGAAAGTCGATTCACTGGAAGCGGTCGCGCCCAGGGCATAAATCTCGGGAAGCAGGAGCACCGCCGCAAGGCACCCGGCGATCAGGCTCCAGAAGGCGAAGCGCAGTCCCGTGCGGATAAAGTCCCCCGCCCTGTCAAAGCCTTTCAGAATACAGAACAGAAAGAAATACAGGATCAGGAACAGGCAGATCATGATCGAAATATAGTAATTGGCCAGAATGCAGTAACCGAGAGAAGCGGCGTAAAGCACCCCGCTTTCCCCTTTGATCAGCTTTTCCGCCCCCATGATCACGATCGGGAAGATCGCAAAGGAATCCAGCCACATCAGATTCCAGTAGTATGCACAGTAATACCCGCTCAGCGCATAAAAAAGGCTGAACAGGTACGCCCCGAAATACTCCTCCGGCGAACGGTATCTGAGGTAAGCCGCCATTGCCGCCGCGCTCAGTCCGCACTTCATGACGATCATCACGGTCATGAACTCAAGCACATAATCCTTGCTTACAAAAAGGATAAGCCAGTTGAGCGGACTTGCCAGGTAATACGCCATGATCGCGGTAAAATTCACGCCGAGCCCGAGGTCCCAGGTGAATTTCAGGGATCCTCCCGTCTGCAGCTTTTCCCTGAACTCCGAGAAGAAGGGCGCATACTGGTGATACATATCCGTCTTCAGAATACAGTTATCGCCGACCGGAAATACACCCGCGACAAGCATGATCAGCGTCAGCAGGATCACGGGCGTGAAAAACGAAGCCAGATAGACATATTTACTTTTTGAAGATAAAGAACTTGCTCGCGACATAATTAAACACCAGATTAAAAGCCGAGGAAAGGATCTTGGCCAGATACTCATTCCATCCCATCTGATTGACTGTCAGCCACATAAATACCATCACGATCAGGCCGCTTAAAACCCTTGCGCCGGCAAAGCCCGCCGCCTCCTTTAACAGGTAGCCCGGCCTGAAATCATAGTTTTTGAATACTGCAAGCTTGTTGGTGATATATGCAAATGTCACCGCCGCGACCCAGGAGACCGCCGTTGCAGTCATTACCGGATCCGGAACCAGAATGCCGTGCCGCTTCATCGTCTCATTGACAAGCGCGAACACAAGATAATCCACCGCAGTTGTCAGAACGCCGGTAATAAAATAGGAAACGGTCTCATAATTGACCAGTTTTCTGAACCATTCCGTCATGTCTCTTCCCTGCTGCCCTTATTTTTAAAAGAGCCCACCAGCTCCTCAAACTCTTCTTCGCTCATGTTGAGCTCCTCCAGTCTGCGCCGCCTGTTCTCCAGAAGGCGTTCCCTGCGTTCCTGGTCACGCTGTTTTTTGTGCCTGGAGATCAGGACTGCCGTCAGGATCAGGATCAGGACTGCCGCAGCTGCCGCGATATAAACCACGTTCCGGATCGAAATGCCCGGATGCTGCTCGTCCGTCCAGGCATCCTTTTCCAGCTCGATCGCAATATCCGCCTCGTGGTCGTTGAGAAGATATGCGCTGCCCACCCGGACATCGGCATAGCGGAACACAAGCTCCGCAACAGCCATGGCCGGTGCGTCGGGCGCCAGATTATATTCGTAGCCGACCTGGATCTCGGACGGATCCGCACCCGCCGGAATGGTCAGCACTGCATCCTCATAAGAAACAATATGACAGCGCCCCTTTTCTGCGATTTTATCTGCGATGATCCTTTCCTCGCAGGCATAGGCCGAGGCCGGATCCCGGATCACATAGTTCTCGAAATTCTGAAAACCGAAATCCAGCAGCATTTTTGTATCTTTATAATGATCCGGATTCTTATCCTTCAGCACGACCGCCACCAGCCGCATGCCGCTTTCCTCTTCGGCGATCGTCACGAGTGTATTTCCGCTGGCCTTGATAAATCCGGTCTTGCCGCCGATCACCCTCGGATCCGTATAGGCAGTGCCTTTTACGATCATCTTGTGCTCGGCCCGGACTGTAAAGCCTTCCGGGTTCTTGGCCGTGGGTCCGATCTGATGGCTCTGCTCGGCCTCGATTGCCAGAAACTCCGGATTCCTGCTGCAGGCTGCGCCGATCAGCGCCATGTCATAGGCCGTAGTCAGGTTTTCAGGCGTCGTAAGTCCGCTGGGATTCCGGAATATGGTATTCCGGCACCCGAGCTCGGCCGCGCGTGCCGTCATTTCCCCGGCAAAGGCTTCTATGCTGCCGGAAACGTGGACCGCCAGCACATTTGCCGCATCGTTGGCCGATCTCAGAAGCATCGCATAGAGCAACTCCTCCACGGTCAGCACGTCTCCCTCGCTGAGCCCGATCGAAACCGCGCCGCGTTCGAGTCCGGTCACGGCCTCGGCTGTCACAGTCACCTGCTCTTCTGGATCACAGCGCTCCAGGACAAGAAGTCCGGTCATCAGCTTGGTGATGGACGCCGGATAATAGGTGTCGCTGATATTTTTTCCCCAGAGTACGGTACCGGACTTTGCATCCATCACGATCGCAGCCTCGGCCACGGTATCTCCTTCCGGCGCGACCCATACGGCTGCGCGTGCACTGAACGGGAGCAGAAGGCATATCAGCAGCGCCAGGATCAAAGCCCCGGAGATCCGGGCCTTTATCTGACGTACGATCTTACTCTGTCTTGTAGATCCGAAGCGGATATTTTCCAAGTTCGCCTCCATCTGCATAATATACCGTCACTCTGTCGCCGCTGTCGCGGTTCATTGCATCATCCTCGATCTTGCAGTTATCCTTAAAAAAGCTGATCTGAGTCCCGTTCCCCGTATCGAGCACGAAGGAACTCATCGTATTGCTCACCGTGGTGCCGACCGCTTTTTTGATCTTATACTCTCCGTCCGGCAGGACTGCGATAAATTCCAGGTTTTCCCCGTCCCTCAGCACATCTCCGTGGAACAGGATCGCAACATCCGCGCCCGGGACGATCTCCGCCTCAATAACGCCGATTTCAAGCCCGGTCACCGACCACGCGTTTTCGGGATCGCTCTTGTCCTTAAAGGAATAGACCGTCTTGCTGTCGCCGCTGCTGCCGTTGACATCGAGAACGCTCACATACATCACGCCGTAGTAGGGCGATTCTTTTTCATTGACCCCGGATACGGCGATCGATTCCTCGTAGCTGCCCATCGGAGTCTCATATGCTGCCGTCGTCTCCTCCTGTGTCTCTGTTTCCTCAGTACCGGAAACCCCTCTCGAGCAGGCCGAAAGAAGGAGCGCGGCCAGGATCATCCCGGATACCGCAAAGCGTATGCGGCTTATCCTCCGGGTATCTTTAATTCTCTGTAAATGCATCATTCAGTTCCTCAGTCCCGGGAAGCACAAATCTTCCGTTTTCGATGATCACGATCCTTTCCGCTGCATTCACGGCAGTGATCGAACCGATCCCGCCGTACGGAAGGGTGATATCCGTATGTACCTGGAAATATGCCTTTTCCGGGTCTGTATGTCTCAGCGCGGAGCACTCATTCTCACGCGCGGTTATCCGTTTTCCGTCCGGATTGAAGGTCATAAGGTCTTCCTCATAGGAATAGCAGGTATCCCCTACTGCAAAATGAGGCCCCGTTTTTTCCGCGATCAGCACCGGCATCTTATCTTCAATGCCGTATCTGAGCGCCGCTGCAAATGCAGCCGTGTTGGTGCCGATTGCGAACTCGCCCATCGGCAGCGCATCGCGGTCCCTGAAGATCACCTTGCGGATCAGCTCCCTGCCCTGCTCCGGATCTTCAAATCCTCCGCAGGAATAGTCTGCGACTCTTCCGTCCTCGAAGCGGATCTTCAGATCACGGAAAGAGTATCCCTTAATGTATACCCGGCCGGCGTGGATCACGCCGTTCGTCCCCTTAAGGACAGGGGAAGTAAATACCTCCCCGACCGGAATGTTGACATCCGCCATACAGTTTTCAAAATTGGTCTCTGTCTGCGGATCCGAAAGTACGTGCATCTGCACGCGGATATCCGTATCATTTCCCGGCGCTCCCAGGACCTCGACATAGTCTGCCCGGTCCAGGGTATCCGCAAGGTACTGCTGGATCTGCTGCCAGCGCTTTTCCGGCAGTGTATTGATCCGGACGAATTCTTCAAATATTTCCCTGTACCGCTTCTGAAGCGCGGATGCATCTGAGGCGCCCTCCGGCTCTTTGGCGATCGAGACTGTCGGCCAGGCTATGATCGTGAAGCTGGTCTCTTCCTCCGGCATATAGGCCTGTGCCGTCTCATTTGCACGGAAGGCATATTCTCTCAGGACCGCAAGCTGGTGTTCATGATAGGCCGGAGCGTTTTTCTTCCGGACCGGCTCGCTTCCGCCCGCCCCGAAGATCTCCACGCAGGCTCTGCCGGAAAATGCCTTAAGCAGCTGCCTGTTTTCTTCATAGGCATTTTTCAGGGCCTGAAGCTTTTTCGCCTTCAGCTTTTCTCCCCAGAACAGGGCGAGGTCCTCTTTGTGATCGTATTCATATTCCGGATTAAAAGCGCCGTAAAAGCCCGGTCTGACATTTGCCGCGCTCCGTTTTGTCAGAAGACGCGCCGGATGGCGGTTGATCACAGTCTTCAGGCCGGCTTTTTCAAACTGCAGGACAGCTTCCCGCATAAAGCGCTCGAAGCCAAGCGGCAGATAACAGGAAACCACTGATTTTTTACGGATGTCCTTGCCCGTCGCTTCAAAGCCCCTGATATACCCTTCGGTAAATGCAGAAGCCATTTTTCTGATCGTTTCCTCCGGAAGGGACGCAAGCATCCGTGCTGTCGTAAGCTCCTCCTCCGTGATCTGTTCCCCAAAGGCATACAGATAGGAGTGGTCCGATGTATCTGTAAGATCGGCGTGCATCACCAGATCAAGCGCAAAGCTGCAGGCAGGATCCGCATCATGTCTGACCTCGTCCGACATGAATTCCTCCGCATAATCATAAAGATACGAATAAATAATATCCGAAAGCTCCGGCAGGATATCTGCATACCCCGCAGATCCCGCGTGTCCCGTTCTTTCCTCGAAAACAGAAAAGAGCTGGATCGTCGTCTCCAGCAGGACCGTCACATCCTTTACCCTGTTCTCAAAGCTGAAGGGGATGATCCCCCTGAACTCCGCATACCAGAGGCTCAAAAGCTGTGCCGCATCCCCCAGCTTCTCCGCTGCCGCATCCGGATCCAGGAATGAGCCGTGATAGCCTTCTTCGCTGACATCCCGGAAAAGCAGTTCATTGACTTTCCTGCAGCAGTTTTCCGGACGGCGCTCCTTTCCGCAAAGCAGCGCCAGATCGCGAAGTACCGTAAAATACTCCGCCGCGTTTCCCTTCAGTGTCCCAGGAAACTCCGAAATCCTCTCTATTGCGAGCTGGTATCTTTCTTCAAAGATCCCGTCGCTGAAATCTATCCAAATCTGGTTTTCATCCATCATTCTATTTATACCGCAAACATCACAACCGCCCAGACCGCAAGCACGGCCAGAGCCATCAAGCCTCCCGCGACCGCAAAGGTATGGTTCACCTTCCGTTCCGTCAGGCTGCCGATCATAAACACGATTCCCGTAAAGGCGGCAAGCATCGCCGCAAGTCCCGCGGACGCCATGAACAGGGAAACATTTCCGTCTCCTCTGACCGACTGATATAAAAGCACGCAGGTCAGCACCAGGGAGATACAGCCGAGAAAAAAGCTGTACCAGCCGCTGCTGCTGTACGGATTTCTTATATAGGAATATCTTTTCTTTTTTGCTTTCATTCTCAGTTTGTGAACAGCCATGACAGCCGGGAACGGGTTCTCTCCTCAGTCCCTGAAACGGATCTCGCGTATCTTCAGGCTTCTTTTTCCCTGCCGCTTCAACGCATACCGGCTCACCCACAGATGCAGCATGTAGCCGATCAGTACGCCCAAAAGGTTCAGCAGCACATCATCCACATCGAAGCTTCCGACAGAAAAAAGGTACTGCGTGGACTCGATCACAAAGGTGATCAGGAATCCGATCAGCATCGTGGACGACAATGTGCTGCAGCGGTGCATTACACGCGGGAGCAGGTATCCGCAGGGAATAAATGCCGCTATATTTCCAAACAGATTCAGGATCACGGCTCCGGCTCCGAGCTGCTCCCGATAGGTCCAGAAGCGCCGGATCTCGGCGAAGGGCTCCAGATTGTACATGCCCGTACTGCTCCCGGCCGTCCCCGGCGTCCTGCCCAGAGATTCCGAAAAAATCGTAAAATACAGCAGCCCGAACAGATAGACAATGAATAATGTCCACCGCAGGTAGTGTATTCTTTTCCGATTTCTCTCTGCCATGAGCTGATAACAGAATCTTCTTATTTTATCACAAGATGGTACTCGAGTCTATCTGTCTCCTGCATCCCCAGACTTTCATAAAGCCTGAGCGCGGGAAGGTTGTCCGAAGAGACCTGCAGCATTACGCGCCGTATTCCCTTCCGGTTCAATTCGGCAAACAGCCGGGTCAGCATTGCCCTCGCATGTCCCTTCCGCCTGTGCCGGTCGTAGCTTAAGACGCCGAAGACATACGCGCTTTCCGTTCCCATGCGGAAATAGCATTCGCTGTATTTAGACAGGACACGGCCTTCGCAAAAATCGATCCTGAATGTGCTGTCCGCCCTGCCGTTTCCGCAGTTCTCAGCCAGTCCCGCCGAGTCAGCGGCCTCTTCTCCGGCCTCCGGAAGATCAGTCCCTGCGGGAAATGTTTCCGGCCGGGTCTTTGCAAAAGCTGCCGTTTCCGCTTCCAGGAGCAGCTCGTCGTGCTCATGAACAGCGCCGAGTTTTTTCAGGACCGCGGCTGCATCCTCATTGCGGCAGACCGCAAAACGTACCGCAGCCCCTTCCATTTCCGCGGAAAGCCTTTCCGCAAGCCGGGTAAACAGATGCTGCCCCCTGTATTCCGGCGCCGTAAATGCGGCAAGCTCGCAGACCTCCCTTCCATCCAGCTTCTCGCCCATACGGTAAAAGGCGGCTGCCGCCAGGAGGCTTCCGTCCGCACCATAGGCGAGCGCATACCCGTCCGCGTCGTCGATCATGCCGTAACGGGTCCCATCATGCGTATTCGAACTGCGGATGAGGGCCTGAATGTCCTTACTGCGCTTTCGGCCGATATAGTCAGTTTTTACGATTCTCATTGCCTGTATCCGAAAGTATCCTTGAGACTGCATCCGGCAGATCCCTGCAGACAAGGTCAGCCGTGATACAAAAGCGCCCGTCAGAGCCCGCGGAACCGGTCTCCAGCAGGACGGTCCGCGTTCCGGCTCCCTGTCCGCACTTGATATCAGAGGTCTTATCCCCGATCATCCAGGAGGCTGACAGGTCAATATTGAGATCCCTTGCGGCATCGTTTATCATGCCTGATTTTCCTTTTCTGCATCTGCAGCGGAATTTCAGCTCCTTTACTTCCCCTTCGAACCCGCTGTCCGGATGATGCGGACAGTAATAGATGCTGTCAATATAGGCGCCTTCCCGTCCGAGAAGGGTCTCAAACTTCCTCTGGATCTCATCGAGTCCCTCAAAGCTGCAATCTCCCCGGGCAATGACAGGCTGGTTTGTGATCAGCACGGCCAGATACTCTGACTGATTGATCCTCTTAATGCTCTCAGCGGCTCCCGGAAGCAGCTCCATGCCGGCCGCATTGTTCAGGAAGCCTTTTTCCACATTGATCGTGCCGTCCCTGTCAAGGAAAATGCATTTCTGCTTTCCCGAGAGATTCTTACGCTCCACAAGTCCGGAGCGGACGGCCTCCGCTGTCTCTTCGTAGCGTTCCGGCGTACCCATGTCCTTGACATATTCCGTGGAACGGTAGGCACAGACCTTACCACTGCTGATCAGCGGACGGATGATGTCCTTATCGAGATCGACCTTGCGCGCTGCCTTTTCGCCTGCCGGCACGCCGTTTTTGTCGGGCTGCGGGGCATTTCCCGCTGCCTCGGGAGCATGATCCGAAGTTTTCGCGGTTTCCGCTTCACCGCAGGGGTCCGGAACACCCGAAAGGACCTCCGGGGATATCGCATAGATCCCTCAGTTTACCAGGTTATGATAATAAAAATCCTCCCCGCGCTCCTGCTTTTTGCTGATAATGCCGAGCACCGGCTTGCTTAAGGGTCTGGCGGTCAGGGAAGTATCGGCATTCTCGCCGCAGATATCCTCCGTAAACATTTCCAGCCTCCCTGTCTCATCTGTTACGATCAGATCGGAGTCATAAGGATGTGAATTCGGATGGGCAAACAGCGTCACTGCTGCGCCGTTTCTTTTGTGCTCCTCCAGAAAGCGCCCGAAATCCACGGAAAGCATCAGGTCTCCCATCAGCAGGATAAACGACTCCTGCAGCCGGTCCTTCAGATAGTACAAAGCCCCGGCCGTGCCCATCGGCACGTCCTCGTTAAAGTAGCTGATCCTGACCCCGAAGCGGCTGCCGTCTCCGAAATGATCCCGGATCGCTCCGCTTAAATAGCCTGTGACCAGAATAATATCTTCAAAGCCGTCTCTTTTCAGATTTTCGATCTGATACTGCAATACCGGCTTTCCCAGCACCGGGATCATCGGCTTCGGAATATCCGATGCCACGCTGCGGATCCTTGTGCCGCGGCCTCCTGCCATAATGACTGCTTTCATAGCTTCTCCTATATAATGATGTTGAGGTCAAAAGCCTCACTGATGATGTAATACGGATTGTTCCGCACTTCGTGCTTCCACAATCCTGCTGTCCATTCGTAATCCGCGGGGCCCCTGCCCCACTACTTACTCATGTCCAGCGGGCCCCAAGCCAATGCTCCCACTGATGAGCACGCTCATCATGGGATCATGGCTTTTGACCCTTACATCATATAATGCAAAAATCAGTGTCCAACCGGAACGCCGCAGTCCTCAGGCCCGGTTCCTGCGCGCCTTAAGTGCCTTCCTGACGCCGCGCCTGTTCATCGCAAACGAGACGGCGAGCCGCTCCGGCAGCTTATCATAAGCCTTCCCGGCGCGGTAGCCCGCATAGCGGAATGCGGTCCTCACCAGAAAGCGCGGGATCTGCAGTGCGCATCCTGACGCCGCAAGATGTCCGATGGTGCTTTTTACCAGGCGGATGCCCTCTCCCTCGGACCTCAGTCCTCCGAATACCTCCGGATGCATGGTCTGGCTCATGCCCAGATCGAAATTCCTGTGGAACTGCTGCATGGCAGTATAGTTATGGGAATGCACGACAAGCGCCTCTGCGCAGTAAACCGAACTGTATCCCGCCTTCAGCGCGGCGCATGCATAAATCATATCTTCATTGAAAATTGCGGAATCCGTAAAGCCTCCGAGCTGGTCATAGATCTCCCGCCTGTAGGCGCAGCACACATTGGAAGCGAAAAATGTCTTGATGCCTAATTCCTCCAGATCCGCAAGGCTTTTTTTCCTGCCGGTATCCGGATAATTAAAGCGGCGGACAAAGCGCTCCGCCTCGTCGGCATTTGCAGCGGGAAGCTGTCTGG
>JAFUAE010000029.1 GCA_017460845.1 Lachnospiraceae bacterium | reverse complement strand
TGACCAGGGAGCCCTTCATATGCACGACTTCGTCATGCGACATCGGAAGGATAAAGTTCTCCGAAAAAGCATACATGAGCGAGAAGGTCAGGTCATTATGATTGTCCTTCCGGAAGAACGGGTCCATCTTCAGGTAATGGCACATATCATTCATCCAGCCCATGTTCCATTTAAAGTTAAAGCCCAGGCCGCCGACATCCGCCGGCTTTGAAACCATCGGCCATGCGGTGGATTCCTCTGCGATCATCAGGACATTCGGGTTGACGGAAAACGCCATCTTATTAAGTGTGCGCAGGAACTCGATGGCTTCCAGGTTTTCCTTTCCGCCGTACCGATTGGCTGTCCAGCGCCCGTCAGAGCGGTCATAATCCAGATACAGCATGGATGCGACAGCATCGACTCTGAGTCCGTCCGCGTGGTATTCTTCCAGCCAGAACCTTGCGGAAGAGCACAGGAAGCTGATAACCTCCGGCCTTCCGAAATCAAAAACCCTGGTTCCCCAGGACATATGTTCTTTCTTGTTCGGATCAGCGTACTCATAACAGCTGCCGCCGTCAAAATCGATCAGACCGAATGCGTCCTTGCAGAAATGCGACGGCACCCAGTCCAGGATCACGGTAATACCGGCCTGATGCAGATAGTCGATCATCCATTTCAGATCGTCCGGCGTACCGTATCTGGAGGTCGGCGCAAAATAGCCTGTCACCTGGTAGCCCCAGGAATCATCCAGCGGATATTCCGTGACCGGCATCAGCTCCACGGCATTGAAGCCCATCTTTTTGACATATTCGGAAAGCTCGTAGCCGAAGGTCCGGTAGTCATAGAAATCTCCGTTGCTCCGCTGCTTCCAGGATCCGATATGGACCTCGTAAATATTGAGCGGCCCGTCATAAAGCTTTCTGCTTTTCCTTTTCTCCAGAAACTCTGCATCATTCCATGCAAATTCCTTGAGTTCATAGAGCTTGCTGGCGTTTGCCGGCCGGGTCTCCGCATGGAATGCATAAGGATCCGCCTTGAAACGGATCGTCCCGTCCTGGCCTTCTATCGCGTATTTGTACACATCATACTGGTCCAGCCACGGAACGAATCCCTGCCATACGCCGAGCTCACTGTAGAGCGGGTTCACGCCGGGCTCCCACCCGTTAAAGTCTCCGACAACGGAAACACTGCGTGCATTCGGTGCCCATACGCAGAAATGCCAGCCGTTCATTCCGTCCTGTTCCGCCGGGTGTGCACCAAAATAATGCCAGCCGTCTGTCAGCTGGCCATCACGAAATTGCTCTGCCCATTTTTCAGCCATATAATACTCCTCGTTTTACTTCTTGCCTGTCTAATGTTGAAACTTTCACGAAGACACAGGAGAAGTTTTGGTTGTTTCACACAAATAAAGACAAGCTGCGCCGTCTTTATTTCGTTGATATTATACAACGAAATCAGAGTACTGTCGACCGCAGATTGATAAATCAATAAGAAAAACGCCGGGATTGTATAATCCCGACGCTTTCTAAAGATCAGAATGTTGTAATGGAAATTGTGCAGCCGCTGAAAAAGCTTGCACCAGACAGCGGCTGCCGGTTGTTGCAGTACTGTATTTTTCCTTATGCAAGGAACTTCTTCATCTGCTCTCTGAGCTGCATGGTCTGGCAGTTCGGATCGTACTCAACATCGTTCAGGGAAAGGATCTCGCCTGCCTTGATGTCTCTGAGGACCTTCTTGCCTTCGGTGAAGTTCAGCGGAAGCAGGTGCTTCTCAACGGAAACCTTTGCCGGAGTTGCATTTCCATATACCCAGAAGCCACCCTCACCGTCAAGGACTGTTCCCTTCGGGATATCGAACTTCGCTACTGCGACAACGTCAGAACGGAATGCGCTGGAGCATCCGGTCGGCTCATGACGGCACGCGATGGAAGCAACCGTGATGTTGGTCTCAAGTCCGATCATGTGATACGGTCTGTACAGGCAGGTGAACTCGCCTGACGGATCCGTATGCATGCCGTACTCTCTGTAGCAGTCCATCATGTACGGAGAATCACCGTGAAGCGTTACATAGATACCGAAACGAAGATCCTTGAATACCGGTCTGCCGTCTCTTTCCTCAGATGCGATAACCTCGACCATGCCGCTGTGATCCAGGAAGCCGCCGTGTGACTTCGGCTTCAGAATACGCGGAAGATCATCGGTACCAACCGGCGGGAAGTGCAGTCCGTCTTCCGGCGGAAGCAGGCCTGTCGCGTTGGAAACAGCTGCCATCTCGATTGCGGACTTTGTGCCGTCCAGGAAGGAGTTAAACATCTGAGCTCTCATGTGAGCCTTCTCAGCGTGCTCAGCGGTGATGCCATAGTAGCCCCAGATCGTATCCGGAGTTGACTGATGATACTCAGGCTGGAATCTGGTTCCCTTACCTGCGCAGACGACTTCGAAGCCGGCTGTTCTTGCCCAGTCTACCATGTCTACGATTTCCGCCGGCTGGTCTCCCCATGCCATGGAGTAAATAACGCCGTTCTTTCTTGCTTCGTCAGCAAGTACAGCACCCGCAAGGATATCGCACTCAACGTTAACGCCTACAACGCTCTTGCCGTTTCTGAAAGCCTTCAGGCAGGTATCGATACCAAGCTCCGCCTTACCCGTGCAGTCGATAACGATATCGATATACGGGGACTGAAGGAACTCATCGCGGTCTGTGACCACGCAGGTCTTGCCGGTCTTGTAAGCTTCTTCCATAGTCTTGCAGTCATACTGCTCCTTCGGCCATTTTGTGGTCTCAAGTGCCCAGTATGCGCGTGCCGGATCCAGCTCGCAGATTGCAACCAGATGGCAGCCGATAACCTTACGTACCTGTGCAACATACATAGTACCGAATTTACCGGTTCCGATAATACCGACTCTCGCCGGTTTGCCCTGAGCCTGAAGCTCAGCAAGCATTTGCTGATATCCCATAATTATTTCCTCCTTTAAAGAAATAAATGTAAGGTGAATATGTTTCTGAAACGGCTGCACAGCTGCAGCGTGCAGCCGGATCTGACTTTAATAAATGATATATGTCCGTTATTTCCCTGATCAGGAAAGCAGGTTCGGCAGAAGCAGGCTGATGCCCGGCATATATGTGACAAGGAGCAGCACGATCAGCAGTGAAATAATGATCGGCACAATATCCTTGAACATATCGCGGATCGTGATCTTGGAGATCGACGCGCCTGTGAACAGGTTGACGCCTACCGGCGGCGTGATCAGGCCGATTGCCAGGTTGACGCACATCAGGATACCGAAGGCCGTAATGTCATAGCCCATGCGATTTGCGATCGGCCAGAGGATCGGGATCAGAATATAAAGCGCTGAAACCGCATCCATGACCATGCCCGCAATCAGCAGGATGATATTGGTGATCAGAAGGAACAGATATACATTTCCGCCCGTGATCGCCATCATTGCATCGCTGGCTTTGACTGCAAGGTTATCAACGGTGATAACATAAGCAAACATGGTAGCTGCGATGATAACGTACATAACTACGCCGGTCTGACTGCCGGAGTTGACGATCAGCTCCTTCATCTCGGCAAGCTTGATCCGCTTATAGATGAATACGCCGACAAACAGTCCGTATACGCAGGAAACAGCCGCAGCTTCGGTCGGTGTGAAAATACCGCCGTAGATACCGCCCAGAATAATGACCGGCATCATAAGGCCCCAGACCGCATCCTTGAATGCCCTCCAGCGCTCTGCGCCGGAAGCCTTTTCCGTCGCCTTCAGGTTCGGGTTATTTCTGGAAATGACAATGGTGCAGATGATCAGTGCCGCGCCCATCATCAGTCCCGGGATAATTCCCGCCATGAACATCTTGCCGATGGAAGCGCCGGAAACGCAGCCGTATACAACGAAGGTGACTGACGGCGGAATGATAACGCCGATAGCGCCCGCTGCAGACATCAGGGCTGTCGCATAGGTAACCGGATATCCCGCATTGACCATGGCCGGGATCAGAATGATACCAAGCGCCGCCACGGTAGCAGGGCCGGAACCGGAAATAGCTGCAAAGAAGCATGCAACCACGACGCAGACGATTGCCACGCCGTTTCTCGTATGACCGACGCAGGCCTTAGCCAGCTCGATCAGCTTTTCCGAGATGCCCGCTTTTTCCATGATGTTGCCGCCAAGAACGAAGAACGGGATCGCAAGAAGAGAAAACTTACTGGATGCCGTAAATGCCATGACCGGAATCTGGCTCAGGCTGACATCCGCCATCAGCATGCCGATGATAGAAGAAATACCGAGGGAAATCGCAATCGGCACATTCATAATCAGCAGAAGCGCAAAAACGCCGAATAATACAGCTGATACCATAGCTTATTTCTCCTCCTTTCCGCATTCCTGATATTCATGCCACTTAAGGACCGAATCGATTATGTAGCGAATGATCATAATCATTGAGCCGACCGGGATGGTCAGGCCGTAGATCCACTGCGGATACTGCATGGTCGTGGAGACCTGCTTTAACACATACTCGGATTTCACCATGCCGCAGCCGTACCAGAACAGAATGCCCAAAAACACAAGCGCAAGAATGTTCGCGACAAAACTCAGGAACCGCTGCCCTTTCTCGGGCAGAAAGCTTGTGAAAAAGTCAAGTCCGAGGTGGTTGCGGTTTCTCTGCCCGACAGAGGATCCTGCCAGGGAGCAGAGCACAAACAGAACTGTAACGAACTCATCCGTAAATGCCAGTGAAGCATGGAGAACGAAACGGGAAAACACATTTGCGAATGTGAGGGCCAGCATAATGACAAAGGTCACTACATTGATCCAGTCCTCAACACTGCGCAGAGTCTTGTCGACTGATTTCATTCCTGTACCTACCTCTCTAAATACGCTCAAACTTCAGAAAAGAAAGGTCCGTGCCGTATCAGTAAACGCGCGTCCGGCCCGGACCTTTCAATCGAAAGGGAAACCTTACTCGATGCCGAATGCCGCGCAAGCCTCTGTGCCGTAAAGCTCCTTCATTTCCTTATAATAATCCTGTACAGCCGGAAGATCCTTGAATGCCTGGATCTGCTCGTCGGTCAGAGTTGTGACCTCGCAGCCTGCGTCCACGCACTGCTGTCTCTTTGCAGCCTCGGAATCTACCACGTTCTTGTTGCCGAGTTCGCATGCTGCCTCTGCTGCCTCAAGAAGGATCTCCTGAAGCTCAGGCTCGAAGCCGTCCCAGGTAGCCTTGTTGAATACAAGTGCGAATGCGCCGTAGCTGTAGTTCCACTCTGTGATATACTTCTGAACCTCATAGAACTTGTTGGTGGTGATCAGGTCGAAACCATTCTCCTGGCCGTCAACAGTACCCTGCTGAAGTGCGGTGAAGAGCTCTGAGAATGCCATAGCAACCGGGTCTGCACCGACTGCCTTCCAGAACTTCATGAATACATCACCGCCCGGAACACGAAGCTTCATAGCCTTGATATCGTCCGGAGTCGTGACCGGTCTCTTGCCGTTGGTCAGCTGACGGAATCCGTTGTGGATGAATCCGATGGTGTGAATGCCCTTTGCATCAAGAGCCTTGGTGATGTAAGCGCCGCCGTCGCCCTTCAGTGCATCCTCAGCTTCCTGATAGGAGGTGTAGGTCCACGGAAGTGAAAGTGTCAGAAGAGTCTGATCCATGTTTGCCATAACGTCTACCGGCTCGAAAGCGCAGTCGATGGATCCGTTCTGGATGTTCTCAACGCCCTTTGCCATGTCGCCGCCGGAAAGCTGGTCGGAAGCATATACGCTGATTTCTACAGCGCCGCCTGTCTTAGCCTTGACATCTTCTGCAAATGCTTTTGCAACAACGACTGCGTTGGACTGCTCGCCTACTGTGGAAGACATCTTCAGCTTGTAGCTCTTTCCTGCATAGGAGGATGCTTCTGCCGGAGCCGCTGCTGCGGCTGCTGCAGTTGTCTCTGCTGCTGCCGGAGCCGCTGTCGTGGTGGAGGTGCTGCTGACGCATGCAACAAGTGACGCCGCCATAGCAGCTGCCATAACAACACTGATTAGTTTTTTCATGTTTGCTCCCCTTTCAAAAATAATTTGGTAAATAGTTTCTGCACCTTTTGCAGATGATATATTAATAATTGAGTATGATGTTATTTTCAAGTTTTTTGGTGTATTGATTTTTTACATTTTCATTTTTTCCATTGATATTTTCATTATTATTTACAAATACTGATGCTTTTTTTGCCTTATTTAGTGATTTTTAACATTTTTCGCGCATTCTTTTATCTATTTTTTCGGTTTCAGGGATCTATGTATTTTTATGTATTTTTTCTCTTTTTCGTTATTATGTTGACAATCTTTTGTTGCTTTTTTTCAGCCCGGAAAATATACTGTAAATATATTTTACACTATAGAGGTACTCCAAATGTCTGATAATCCGTATAAAATTCTGGTACTCTCCCCCTATGAGGGGTTTGAACACGTTTTCCGCAAGGCGATCCGGGACCGTGATGACATCTCGGCAGATATTTATTCCGCTCCGCTCAACGAGATCCGGACTGTCCTCGAGTCGATCGATTCCACCAAATATGAAGCAGTGATCTGCAGAGGCCGTTCCGCCTGGGAAGCCGCTCGGCTCGTTAGCCGGCCTGTCATCACTGTCGAGTTCTCCCCGATCGATATCCTGCGCAGTATGGAGCTCGCATCCCTGAACAGGGAAAAGCGGATGGCCTTCGTCAGCTTTTTCGAAATGGAGCATACGATCCGTCTGATCGCGGAGTTTCTGCGCCTGCCCATCAACCGTTTTCTGATCCCGCCGGCTCCCGCAGATGCAGATGACATGCACAGACTGATCCGTCGTCTTCATGAAGAGCATGGCGTGGATCTCTTTATCGGCGATGGTGCCTGCACCCGCGCAGCGCGCGACCTCGGTCTTGAATATGTCCTGATCACGTCCGGCATCGAATGTCTGGACAGCGCTGTCTCACAGGCGGTAGAAGTCTGCCGTATGGGCCGGGCGCTCAAACAGGAAAGCACATTTTACCAGCAGATCCTGTTCGGGTCGGATGATCAGCTTGCCATCCTCTCCCAGGACAAGGATGTAATCGGTACCAATCTGCCCAACACCCAGATCTCGGCCCAGATTATAAGCTCCATCAAGGCACATCTTTCCAGGATCATACATCACGGAAGTATCCGCTGGGTGGTTCCCACAAATCTGGCCTCCTATAAAATTACCGGACAGAAAATCGATCACGGAGGGCGCCATTACGCCCTGTGCCATATCAGCAGTGCTTTTCAGGCCGGAGGGCAGAATGTCTCTTTCATTAAATATAAAGAAGCCTCCGATGTGCTGAAGGATCTCTCCCTGATCACTTCCACTCCGGCCCTCAATCGCTTTCTGAGTGATATCCGTGAAAACGCCCCGGATAAAACACCTGTTATGATCACCGGTTCTCCCGGCACCGGCAAGATATCACTTGCACGTTCCATCTATGCGGCCAGCAGCAGTCTTTCTTCCTGCCAGCTCGTAGAAATCGACTGCCAGGGACTTGAAAAGCGCAATCTGCTACGTCTGCTTAACGAGGATTCTTCACCGCTCTACGATCCCGACAACGTTATCATCCTGAAAAACCTCGAAGCAATGCCGATGAGCTTCCAGCTCCGTCTCGCGGACGTACTCCAGAGCATGGAGCTGACAAGAAGAGTCAAATTTATTTCCACAGTCAGTGGTCCCCTGAAATCACTGATTCCTTCTAATCAGCTATCGCCGGATCTTGTTTATGAGCTCAACGGTCATTCCATCCATATTCCGGAGCTCCATGAAGCGCCTGAGCTGGCTGTGACGATTGCAAGGCAATACCTGAACCAGCTTAATCAGGAGCTGAGCAACCAGGTTGCGGGCTTTGACCCCGGCGCGCTTGAGCTGCTGACCAATTTCCACTGGAATTACGGGATCCCGCAGTACAAGCTCACCATCAAGCAGCTCGCAAAAGCAGCTTCCGGCCAGTTCATTACCGAACAGGAGGTCCGGGATGCGCTGAATGAAATCGATGACGCTTCCCAGACAAACCAGTCTGCGTCTTCTTCGGATATTGATCTTCATGCGGATCTCCAGACGATCACCCACCAGATCATTCTAAAGGTGCTGCAGGAGGAGGACATGAACCAGACCCGCGCTGCAAAAAGGCTCGGTGTCAGCCGCATGACGATCTGGAAGCATCTGAACTCCGAAGAAGCCGGGGCGCCGGAAACCGAATCGTAGACTTTAAACAGCTTTCAATCATCCGCAATTAGGTTTAAAATTAGGAAAAATACCGTTACAGGAGGTTTTATATGGAATTTGCAGAATTACAGAAGCAAATGATCGCTGCCATGAAGGCAAAGGATAAAGAAAAGAAGGAAGCTATCTCTTCCGTGATCCAGGCAATTAAAAAAGTTGCAATCGACGAAGGACACAGAGATGACATTTCCTCTGAACTGGTTGACAGAGTGATCCTAAAAGAAATGAAGAGCCTGCAGGAGCAGATCGATACCTGTCCGGATAACAGAGCTGAGCTTAAATCCGGATACCAGTACCGCTATGACGTTGTCAGCGCATTTGCGCCGAAGCTCCTTTCGGAAGACGAGGTCACGGCGGTCCTTCAGGAGAAATTTGCCGATGTGCTCGCTACAAAGAACAAGGGACAGATCATGAAGGCGGTTATGGCAGAGCTCAAAGGAAAGGCCGACGGAAAGGTCATCAGTGAGG
The DNA here is from genome assembly GCA_017460845.1 of Lachnospiraceae bacterium. Taxonomy (GTDB): domain Bacteria; phylum Bacillota; class Clostridia; order Lachnospirales; family Lachnospiraceae; genus Avilachnospira. The sequence goes on along the minus strand of JAFUAE010000029.1, from coordinate 14,317 downwards.
CCGTCGCAAAGCTCTGCAAATAAGTTTCCCGGTGAAAACAGGGCATAATTATACCCCGGTACAGAGATTTTCTCTGATTCCGGGGTTTTTGATATCGTTACGGTAATCAGGGGAAGTTCGGCCTGCGCTGCCGTCCGCACGCCTGCCGATTTACAGAAGTGCCTGTATTTCATCCATGGAGGGCATAACACGGAGCGCCCCGCGCCTGGTTGTAATGATGGATGCCGCGGCATTGGCAAAGCGCAGCATTTCCCTGAGGGCAGATCCGTCAAGCGCCTCAAGCCCATGCTCCAGCACATAATGCAGCACGCTGCCGCAGAAGGTATCTCCCGCTCCGGTGGTCTCGATCGTATTCTCCTGAAGGAAGGACGGCACGTAAGCATTTGCCTTTTCCGTAAAAGCCATGCTGCCTTCTTTTCCCAGAGAAAGAAGCAGAAGCTTCGGCTCATAATGCTGCTGCAGTTCCTTAACCGCTTCCTCATAGGATGATTTCCCCGTAAACCACAGGATCTCATTATCCGAAATTTTCAGGATATCACAGTGCCGCATCCCGTAATCGATCATTTCCCTCGCCGTGTCAAGGCTGTCCCAGAGGGGCTCTCTGAGGTTCGGATCAAAAGAAATGAGCGCACCTGCATTTTCGGCAATGCTGACGGCGTGCTTTGTTGCCGAGCGGCACGGTTCATCTGTCATCGAAAGACTTCCGAAATGGAAGATCCGGCTGTTTTCGATCATTTCTTCACAGATCTCCTCCTTTTTCAGCATCATGTCCGCACCAGGCTTCCTGTAAAAGGAAAAATCCCTGTCTCCGTCCGGAAAGGTATGAACAAATGCCAGTGTCGTATGGATCCTGTTGTCTCTGATAAGACCCTCCGCAGAGATTCCGGCTTCCCTGATTGCTGTTTCCAGCTGATCCCCGAACATATCCTTTCCAACCTTGCCGAGAAATGCCGTGCTGTGTCCCAGACGCTGCAGGATCGCCAGCACATTACACGGCGCACCTCCGGGATTTGCTTCCATGACGGGATTGCCCTGTGCGCTGATTCCATTTTCCGTAAAATCGATGAGCAGTTCCCCAAGCGCCGTTACATCATATTTCTTATTCATAGTAAACCCTTTCCATTATTTAATCAGCCTGCAGCCTCCGCAGGGACGTATCGACATGACATGACAGCTTCCGCTGCCGAATACCCGTTCCATCTCCGTGCGAAAGCCCTCCAGCAGCTCCGACGGCACCCAGGCCTGGATCGTTCCGGCAAAACCGCCTCCATGTACGCGTGCAGCACCTCTTTTGCCGAGATACGCCTCCGCAAGCGAAAGCGCAAGTGCTACCGGCTGACGCAGCGGCTCCTGATAAGTATCCACGTTCTGCAGAAATCTGAAGGAAGAACTTCCGGACTCTCTGACAAGGTCCAGAAAGCGGTCAAACGCATTCATCGAGAGCGCCTTTTCCTCTTCCCCTGCTCTCCTGCAGTCAGCAAAATAATGCATAGCACGCAGGACCGCCCTGTCACCGGCTTTCTCGCGCAGTTCGGGGATCCGCTCCAGAAACCCGTCTTCCCGGATCTCGCACAGCCTTTCCTTACCAAAGCAGCGCGCGATCCGGCCCATTTCCTCCGGTATGGCGGCATAAAAGGGCGTCAGCGCCGCATGATCCCCTCCAGTCTCCTGAATGCAAAGCGAAAACCCGGTTTTTGTGAAATCAAACTCCAGTTTCCTGACCTGCGCCGGCTCTCTGCCGAAATCCACCGCAATGATGCCTCCGATTCCGCAGCCCATCTGGTCGAGCAGGCCGGAGGGCTTTCCAAACCATTCATTTTCCGCGGCTTGTCCGATCCTGGCAAGTTCCTCATCAGACACCCCGCCTTTGCAGAAAAAAGTATTCATAATCGTTCCCGCAAGGATCTCGAAGCATGCTGAGGACGAAAGCCCCGCTCCTCCCGGGACCTCAGAGCTCACATATGCATCAAAGCCTCCCGGAGCATAGCCCTTTTTCTTAAGACCGGCCGCAACTCCGCGCAGAATCGCGGCTGTACTTCCCCGCTCCCCGCTCACCGGAGCCAGATCGGTAAGGTCCGCTTCGATCATGCCATACCCTTCGGAATACAGCCGGATCAGCCCGGTACCGTTTGGGGAAGCAGCCGCAACGGCGTCCAGATTAATCGCCGCAGCCAGGACTCTGCCGCCCTGATGATCCGTATGGTTTCCTCCGATCTCAGTCCGTCCCGGCGCGGAAAACAGCTCCGTTTCACCCGGGACCGGGCCGAACAGTTCATCATATCGGTCCAGGATCCTCCGGAGCCTTTCTTTCTGCCGTCCGGCGTCCTTCTGTCCGCAGCCGTAGATGTATGCCAGCTTTTTGTCCGCTTCTTTTGTGTTCAGTTTTTCCCTAAGCGTTGCGATCGTATTCATTTTCCACCGGATCCTTTATAAATGCCGCTGTAAGCTGCCGGAGTTTTCCGCTGATATCACTCAGCCGTAAAAAGGTACTGTCCGGAAGCATAATCCTTCATTTCCGGCATGACCGGTATCCCGGCTCCCATCAGGATACTTCCCGGATATATCCTGCCCGTCTGGGCACACCGGTACATACGCTCCCTTTCCAGTCCCGCGAGCCGGATATATTTCACATCCATCCCTGCGTGGTTCTGATTTGTTACATAATTCAGCAGAGCCTGTTTTCCGTCTTTGGCAACAAAGGCCCAGGCAGCGATCCCGTCTGTAAAGGGATCGGAAAGCCGGTAATAATCGCCCTCCGCGATCAGCGGCGCATAACGCCTGAAATCCCTGATCTGAGTGCGGACCTCTTCTTTTTCCTCTTCACTCAGCCCGGAGGGATCCAGTTCATACCCGAAGGTACCGGCCATCGCCGTAATACCTCTTGCCTTCAGGTCTATGACTCTGCCTGTCTGATGGTTCGGTACTGCGGAAACATGCGCACCGACAGAGACTGCAGGATAAAAGAAGGATGTGCCGTACTGGATCAGCAGGCGGTCTCCCGCGTCCGTATTATCGCTGCACCAGATCTGAGGCGTATACGCAAGCATACCTGCATCAAAGCGGCCGCCGCCCCCGCTGCAGCCTTCGATCACAAGCGCCGGATAACGTGCCTCCAGCATTTCCAGAAATTCATAAAGTCCGAGGATATAATCATAAAGGATCTTCCCGGGAACGCGTTCTGCGGAATAAAGATCCGCGATACTGCGGTTATAATCCCACTTCAGGTAAGCTATTCTGCCCTGGTCAAGAACAGCGCAGATGCTTCCGAAAATGCTCTCCCGCACCTCTTTTCGCGAGAAATCAAGGACCAGCTGATTTCGGGAATATACGGGTTCTCTGCCCGGCACCCTCAGCACCCAGTCCGGATGTGCACGGAACAGATCACTGTTTTCATTGACCATTTCCGGCTCGATCCAGATGCCGAATTTCAATCCGCGCCGTTCTGTCTCCGCGATCAGTTCGCCCAGGCTGCAGCCGAGCTTTTTTTCATTGACATACCAGTCTCCCAGGCCGTGTAAATCATCGCTCCGGTCTCCGAACCATCCGTCATCCATCACGAGCAGATCCATGCCGAGCTGTGCTGCTCCGTCCGCAAGCCGTAAGATCGTCTCCCTGTCAAAGTTAAAGTACGCGGCTTCCCAGCTGTTGATCAGAACCTGCGCGGGCTTTCCCTTTCTGGGATCCCGGATCACATGTTTCCGCAGAAAATCATGATACCTGTGGGTAAGGGTGCGGAATCCGTCCTCTGTAAATGTCAGAATACATTCCGGAGCCGCCAGCTCCTCTCCGGGCTCCAGCGGGTATGCAAACTGATCATCAGTCATGCCCATGACGAGCCTGGTCTGCTCATAGCGGTCCTTTTCAGCCTCGCAGAAGAAGCCTCCGCTGTAGGCAAGCATGCTGCCGTATACTTCTCCGGCCGTTTCGCAGCTCTCTCTTGCCGCCAGGATCACCGCCGGATTATGATCATGAGAACTCATGCCCCTGCGGCTTCCGATCGACGTCAGGGCATGCCTGATCCGTGTCCGTTCAAACTGCCGTTCCATCGTGTGGCGGCCGTGAAAATGGACCAGGTCATAGCTTCCGGAGAGCCGGTCCAGGCAGCAGGACGCTGCCCTGCGGATCACAACGGGAGCTTTTCCTCCATTTCTGATGAGGATGCTTCTGGTGATCATATCCTCCGCTTCATAAACGCCGTACAGAAGCCGAACCTCCACACCGCTCGGCCCGTCTTCAAGCAGGATCTCGAGCGTCTGGGCTTCACCTTCCTCAGCACGGGCGGCGGGAAGCCCGGGCAGCCGGTATTTTTTATTTTCAAGCTCATATGAACGGTATCTCAGGTCACAGCACTGCGTGCCGTCCGCATTTTCCATACAGAATGCAATACTGCGGTAATCGCCGCCTCCCTTAAACGGATATTCCTGCGGCAGGACATCCAGGGAATAACTCTTCCCCTCCGCCTTTTCCTTCGGGTTGCCTGAAAAGCCCCTGTCCAGAAACGTCAGGAGATAATCCGCTTCGCCGTCTGTTTTCGGCCCGTAATACAGATGCAGGAGATATCCGAGTTCATCGGCCTGCATCTGATAGCTGGTATGTGCAGTCTGTAAGGTAAAGATCCGTTTCTTCTGATCGATCAGCACAGACATTCCGTTTTCTCCTCTGCAATATACACTGCTGCCTCCCAGGGCTCCAGTTCCGCATCCTGGAAGACCCCCGTGCCGCGGCTCCTCAGAACTGCCGTTTTCCCGCGGAAACATGCCTTCACTTCTTCAGGCAGCTCCGGATGGGACCGCTCTGCGGAAAGATTGGCGATCACCAGCGCGGCCCGGTTTTCATAAACCCTGAGATACGCATAAACGGCCGGGTCCTCCGGAATGAGCAGCCTGTAGCCGCCATAAACCAGCAAATCCTTATATTCGCTTTTTGTACGAAGCCCGATCAGCTTTCTGTAAAAATGGAAAACCGATTCCGGGTCCTTTTGCTGTGACTCTGCATTGATCCTGATGTAATTCGGATTAACCGGATACCAGGGTTCAGCCTTCGTGAAGCCTGCATTGGGCGCATTGCTCCATTGCATGGGCGTACGTGCATTGTCACGGCTCTTATAAGCGATCGATTTGAGGATTTCTTCCGGATCCCCGGTTCCTGCTGCCGTCAGTTCCCGGTATGCCCCGATGCTTTCAATATCTTCATAGTCTCCGATCCCACGGAAGGGGTAATTGGTCATGCCGAGTTCCTCACCCTGATAAAGATAAGGCGTGCCCTGCATGCAATAGAGCCCAAGCGCAATCGCTTTTGCGCTCTCCGGGGAATCATCCCCCAGTCTGGATACCACTCTCGGCTGGTCATGATTATTGAAATAAATTGAATTCCATGCCTTATCCCGGAGTTCTGTCTGCCACTTCGCAAGATTCTTTTTGAGCTTCGGCAAATCCATCGGATCGTGTGCCCATTTCCTGTATTTTCCGCCATCCAGATTCACATGCTCGAACTGGAAGATCATATTGAGTTCGGAGCCGTCTTCATTTGCATAACGGGCGGCGTCGCCGGGAACGGTTCCGCCGCACTCACCTACAGTCATAATATCATATTTTGACAGGACCTCACGGTTCATCTCCTGCAGATATTCATGAACATGCGGGCCATTTGCGACGACTGCGCCGGTGCTGCCGTATCTGCCGCCGTTGTATGGCGCATCTGTAAATGTTTCCGGCTTCGAGATCATGTTGATGACATCCATGCGAAAGCCGTCCACCCCTTTATCCAGCCAGAAACGCATAATATCGTAGATTTCCATGCGGACTCTCGGATCATCCCAGTTGAGATCCGGCTGCTTACGGGAAAAACAATGCAGATAATACTGTCCTGTTGCTTCATCCCATTCCCAGGCAGAGCCGCCGAAGGAAGATCCCCAGTTTGTAGGCTCCCTGCCGTCCACCGGGTCACGCCAGATGTAATAATCCCGCTTGTCATTTTCCCTTGAGGAGCGGCTTTCCGCAAACCAGGCATGCTCATCGGAGGAATGATTTGCAACCAGATCCATCATGATCTTCAAGCCGCGTTTATGCGCTTCCGAAAGAAGCCGGTCAAAATCCTCCATGGTCCCGAATTCCTTCATGATGTTCCTGTAATCGGAAATATCATATCCGTTGTCATCGTTCGGCGACTGATAGACCGGTGCAAGCCAGAGAACATTGACACCCAGCTCCTCCAGATAGTCAAGCTTATCCGTTATACCGTTCAGGTCTCCGATACCATCCCCGTCGGAATCATAAAAAGACCGCGGATAGATCTCATATACAATGCTTTCCTTCCACCATACTTTTTTCATTTTGCCAGCTCCGAAGAAAAGGGCCAATGCTTTGATCCGTGATGAACGAAACGATGCATTGGGCCCCCTGTTTTGATTAATAATATGATGTTATAAGCTTCGGATCGTTACGTGCTTCGCACTCTCCTTCAGCTTATTTTATAAGCTTCGGATCGTTACGTGCTTCGCACTCTCACGATCCGCAACGGCCATTCGCAAATCGCGCTGCTCCTGATGGTCGCATCGCTTTTTTGCTCATGTCCGTTGCCATGTCCACCGTCACAGCATCCGAGCATGTAAACATGCTCATCTGCTATGCCGCTGTACATAAGCTTATGCGCTCACTTGACTGCTCCGGAGGTTACGCCTTCGACGATGTATCTCTGCAGGAATACGTAGAGGATCAGGATCGGAAGCATTGCCAGGAGAAGCGCTGCCATGACCAGGCCAATATCCGTGGAATAGGTTCCGTAGAAAACCTGTGTTGCGATCGGAATGGTATACAGTTCCTTCTTGGCAAGCACCAGGGACGGAAGCAGATAGTCATTCCAGAAAGCCATCGCATCAATGATGGCAACAGTTGCAATGGTGGGTTTAAGCAGCGGGAATACAATTTTCCAGAAGGTCTGCCAGCGGTTGCAGCCATCAATTTTGGCCGCTTCTTCCAGTGCGATCGGAACATTGGTATTGATTGCTCCGTGGAACATAAATGTTGCCATGGAAAGCGAGAATCCCACATGCATGAAGATCAGGGTCGCTCTGTGGTTCAGGACGCCGAGAAGGCCTCCGTAAAGAGATACCAGCGGGATCATGAGAACCTGGAACGGAATGACCATGGATGCGATCATCAGGCCGAACAGTGCACCGCAGGCCTTCCACTTGTTACGGACAATGACATAAGCCGTCATTGCGGAAAGCAGCAGTGTAAAGATCGTCGAGAAGATCGTAATGCATGCCGAGTTTGCAAACGAACGCCAGAAATTCATTTTGTTCATGGCATTCGGGAAGTTGTCAAAAGTGAAGCCGTGTGCACCGATCAGTGCCAGCGGGTCAGAGGTGATATCCGCTTTTACCTTAAACACGTTGATCACAACAAGGACAAAGGGAAAGATAAAGCAGATAAACAGAATCACCAGAAGGATAATTTTCAGTACCGCAGCTATTTTCGCATTGCGGGCAGCTCTTTCGTTTAAAGTTTCCATTAAGCCGATACCTCCGCTTTCTTTCCGATGTAAACCTGAAGCACGCCCACGACCGCACATACAATGAAGAGGATGAGTGCCTCTGCCTGGCCGGTGCCGTAATCCTTATAGGTAAAGGCGGTATTATACACATGCATCGCCGCCATAACCGAGGAATTGAAGGGCTCGCCCTTGGTAAGGGAAAGGTTTACATCATAAACCATGAAGCATCTGGTGATCGTCAGGAACAGGCACTGTACGAAGGATGACACCATCAGCGGAACCGAGATATGAACAATGGTCTGCATATTGGTGCAGCCATCGATCTTGGCAGCTTCGATCACATCGTTGGAGACACTCATAAAGCCTGCCACATAAATCAGCATCATGTATCCCGCGTACTGCCATACCGATACGATGATCAGGCAGAACATCGCCCCGCTGGTCGTAGCCAGCCAGGAGGTCGACAGAGCACCGACGGAAAGAGATGTGCCCAGAGCCACAAGCGCTCTGTTAAATACAAATTTCCAGATATAACCGAGAACGATTCCGCCAATCAGATTCGGGACGAAGAAGCCGGCACGGAAGAAGTTCTGGCCCTTGACGCCGCTTGTGACAAGGAACGCAAGGATAAAGGCAACCACATTGACCAGAATGACTGAAATCACGGAATAGACGGCCGTTCGTGCCAGTGCTTTCCAGAAATCGGCATCTGCAAAGGTAGACGCATAATTTGCCATTCCCACAAAGGGCTTGGTAGCCGATACGCCGTCCCAGCTCGTGAAGGTCAGATACAGACCATAAACAAAGGGAACGATCACGACCGCACAGAAAATAAAGGTCGTCACCCCTGCAAACATCAAAAACTGCTTTGTCTTGAAAGACATTGTATTAGTGTTCATGTAATTCCCCCAAACTAAGCTCAGAAATATTGTTCAGGACCACACAAACCGCTTCGGGCCATCTGAAGTCCGAAGCGGTTTTTCCGGCGATCTGATCAGTGCTCAACCGGAGTTGTGGATGACCAGTAGCTCTCGACCTCAGCCGCAAAGCCGGCGCGGTCGATCTGTCCTGCCAGATATTTCTGCATGGAAGCGCCCACCTTGGAATAATGATCATCCGGATCGTAGTTATAGTTGTCAATCAGCTTTCCTGCGTCCGCATAATTCTTAACGGAAAGGGACAGCGGGTCAAGTGCGTCAGCATTAATATTGGAGAATGCCGGAACAAGTGCGCAGTCCTCAGTAAGGAACTTGTTGCCGGCCTCATCAGCTACAAGCCAGTTCAGGAAATCCTTCGCGCCCTGGATCTGCTCTGCAGAAAACGCCTCTGAGGAGTCGATGAAGAAATACTTGGATCCGCCGCCGACCAGCTTGTCATTGCTGCCATTATCCGAATTCTCCGGAACCGGCATCATGCCCATCTTTTCTGACGGTTCGTAATCCTTGATCAGCGACCAGTCCCAGTTGCCGCCGAACATGAAAGCGATCTCGCCTTCTGCCAGCTTCTGCTCGGAAACCTCACGCTCGGCTGCTACCGGCGAATCCGCAGCATAGTTATACTTCATAAGTACATCGAAGGTATCCATCATTTCGTTGAAAACCTTGTTGTTGGCAAGATCAGCGCTGCCTGCATAGAGCGACTGAATAAACGCTTCCGGATCATCCTGCTTCTCATAGATTTCCTGGAAGTAATGCGCAGCCAGTGACCAGTCTTCCTTCATGATGCCGACCGGAGCAGCCATGCCGCCTGCAACCAGCTTGTCCAGCAGAGCTGTGAAGGCATCCAGAGTTTTATAATCTTCAGGCTTGAATTCTTCTCCCGTGATCGCTTCGATCGCAGTAGCATTGTACATTAAGCCGCGGGCCTCGATGCAGACCGGGAAGCCCTTCACCTGACCGTCAACAGAAATCGCATAATCTGTGTTTTTTACCCATTCCTGATCGGAAAGATCCAGAGCATGCTCAGCGCCGAGGGAATACACATCCTTCGGGTCGACCATGGAAATGGTATACGGATCCTTTGCTGCATATTTGGATGCAAGATGCGCAGCAACTGTATCACTTGAGTAATATACCTCGACCTTAACGCCTTTTTCCTGGGAGTATCTGTCTGCCAGCTCAACGAACTGATCCTGGATCTCACTCTTAGTGTTAAAAATAGTAATGGTATCACCCGATGCACCGGAAGCGGAAGAACCGCTGTCTCCGGAAGAACCGCCGCATGCTGCAAGAGATACTGCCATTGCAGCGGCCAGAACAAGTGAAAGGATTTTTTTCTTCATAAGATTTCCTCCTAAAAAACAAAAAGCATTTCTGCCCTAATTAACGCTTTCTAGATACTATCATTATACCTTTTTTATGTCAATCGTATGACACACATAGTCCAATCGTTTTGTATGTTTTGAAAATAAATTTAATTCTATTTTTGTGCATATTCACGAACCTATTTCTTAAGATATCGGAAAATATTTCCATGCAAAAGCCATGTAAATCAGTATTTCCATAGCTTTGTGCCAAGTTGATATGTCAATCCATTGTCATACTTCTTGCATTCCATGCGTGCTTCTGTTAGACTCTACCTATGTTTAATAAAGCTTTTCGTTCCGACAATCCTTTCTGGCAGTCCATGGGGACTGTTTACGATATTTTTATCGTAAACAGCCTGTGGCTCCTGTGCTCTCTTCCGCTTTTCACGATTGGTCCCGCCACTGCTGCAGCGTTCTATGCACTTGCACAGCGGCTGCTCGGGGAAGGCAGAACTGTTTCTGGAGACTTTTTCTCTTCTTTTAAGCGGAACTTCAAACAGGGCGTACTCCTGGGTGTACCGCTTACTGCCCTGGGATTATTTCTCGCAGCCGATATCTGGCTCTGCCGCAGATCCGGCACAGGCATCTTTACTTTTTTTATGTTTTTCTTTGCCGTTATCTTCCTGTTCTGGTGTTTTGTCACACTCTATGTCTTCCCGATCCTTGCCAAATTCGAGCTGGGCAGCCGGGAAATCCTGATCCGGGCGTTCACGCTGTCCATTCGGAATCTTCCGATGACGCTGACCATGCTGTTCGTCTCAGGAATCTGTCTCTGGCTCTGCCATATAGCACCGGGATTGATATTCATAATGTTTGGAATTGCGGCACAATTCTGCACCACGATCATGCTCTCCATATTCCGTCCATGGCTGCCGAAGCCCGAACCTGCTGATGAAAGAACGGATATCCCGGATTCCGGGGAATCGTCTGCAACCCATTCCTATGAGGATTTTGATGAATCATCCTTCTACGGGGATGATCCCGAAGCAGTACGCAAGCTTCTGGAGGAATCCTATTCCCGTGAAAAAGAGCAGGAACCGGAGAAATGAGAAATGAATAAGAAAGGGAAAGAGCCCTCCGTCTTTATGCAGGAGGTAAAAAGGGATATCGACACCTTCCGGCGGCTGACCGGAAGGCAGCGCCTCGGCTTTGTCTGGGATTATTACCGCTGGAAGATCCTTGGCGCTCTGACAATCCTGGTCTGTATCATCCTCGCGGCGCATATGCTGTGGGCCGGTCAGCGCCCATACAGACTCCGGGTCTGTGTCGTCCTGAATACCCGCCAGTACTGCAGCGACTGGTTTCACGATTTTTACAGGGAGCTGTCCTCTGACGGAAATAAAGCACCGGTCGATGTCAATCAGGACCAGCCCTTTGACTATGATAATGCATACTCCTACCTGCATGAAATCGAAGTTATGACAACTATTTCATCACAGCGGATGGACGCTGCAGTTTGTGGTCCGGATATGTACGGATATCTTCTTTCCATCAACGCCTGCGCTCCGCTGGATGAAGCAGCCCCAAAAGAGCTCTTCTCCGCCTGGGAAGCCGGCGGTCTTCCTGTGAGAAGCACGGCAGGGGTGTTTTTAAATGGAAACGGGGTTCCTGACACTTCAAATGCTTACGACGGTTATTTTGCGCTGGATCTCAGCAGTACCGCATTCGGCAGGAAATATAATACGGAGCAGGATCTCTCCGAGGGAGAAGCTCCGGCTCCGCTGTATTTTGTGATTATCCGCAATACGGAACATATGGATGACTGCCTGACGCTGGCGAAGGCGATTTCCGAACCCTGATCCGCTGATCGCTGTATATCAGGTGCTCTCCCGCTCAGTCAGGCTGACCGGAAGTACATTTTTCACGGGTACGATCCTGCCCTGTGTCACATCCTCGAGAAGTCTGACTGCCAGCTCCGCCATCTCACTGATCGGCTGGGTGACCGTGGTCAGTCTGGGAGTGGTATTGATTGCAGGAAGCGTGTCGTCGAAACTGATGACCTTCATCCTGTCCGGCACGCTGATCTCCAGCTTCCGGCAGACCTGCAGGATCTGGGCGCCGATCACGTCACTGTTGGCAAAAATGCCGTCGGCATCCGGATACCTGAGGAGTGCGGATTCGATTTCTTCACGGTATTCCATTTTCTGGAAAGCCTCCGCATTTGACGGGATTCTGATACACTCCATCCCCCGCGCGGCACAGACCTCCGCGAATCCGAGATAGCGCTGATCCGCAGGCATCCGGTAGGAATCGATAGATCCGAAATGCAGGACTTTTCTGCAGCCTTTTTTCCACAGCAATTCCCCGGCAAGATGTCCGCCGGTTTCATTGTCACATTCAACTGAGGCTGTTCCATATTCGATCGAACGCTCGATCGTAATGACAGGGATCCCGAAATCCTTGAACTGCTTGACCGAAAGGCCGCCCGTGCACATAATGATGCCGGCCGCCCGGTTGCGGCTGCAGATCTGCATGAATTCGGCTTCCTTGTCCTCAACAGACTGCGTGTTAAAAAGAAGCAGCCTGTATCCTCTCCTGCAGCAGGATTCCTCAATGCAGCTGATCAGTTTTGAAAAAAACGGATGCATAATATGCGGAACGATCAGTCCGATCATTCCGGAATTATTCCGATGCAGCGAGCGGGCAAGCTCATTTGGATAATAATTCAGCCTGCGCATTGCATCATTCACTTTTTGTCTTGCTTCATCGCTGATATAGCCGCGGTTATTCAGGATCCTTGAGACGGTGCTGACCGCCAGACCGCATTCAGCTGCAACATCTTTCAGAGTTGCCATATCGGTATCACCTGTGCCGTTCATTTTTTTGTTAACAGTATACAACTAAGTCAGCATGTTTTCCAACCACTTTCGGACAGATTTGAAATGCTGTTTCATTTCGGCTTTCACGATCCAGCCTGAATAACAGTAACCCTGTAATCTCCTTATGAGGTAAAACGATTGAGTAAACTTTCCTATGTCAGTGCTGTAGAGCACTACGATAAAGCCCATTCCCAGGCACTGCGGCAGGGCGGCTCGCCTGCCGTACTGAAAAAGCTCCTGGCTGATAACAATATTACAGCCCCTGCCGAATACCCGCTGGGCCTGCTTCAGGTGCCGATCGAGCAGATCGCCGGCACCTTCGATGAGGGTCGCAGCAATGCCTTCAGCTCCGGTTTTCTGCCCCTGATTGAAAAAGGTTCTGAATTTTCCTCCAAATGGATCGATCTGTGCATGGCCCATCTGGATGAAGGCATTCATACCCCGATCAAGGTATATGAATACATGAATCTCTACTATGTTCTCGAGGGAAACAAGCGGGTGAGCGTGCTCTCCTGGTTCGGTGCGGATAATATCAGTGCCGAAGTTACCCGGATCATTCCTCCGATCCGCAGAACGGAAGCAGTAAAGGTCAATTACGAATACATTGATTTTTTCCACAATACAGAGATCAATTATATCTATTTCAGGCGCAGCGGTTACTTTTCCAGACTGGTCCGTCTGGTCGGGAAGACCCCGTATGAACACTGGACAGAGGATGACCGGCAGGATTTCCGTTCTGTCTTTACCCGCTTCCGTGAAGAATTCGGAAAGCTTTACCCGAGCCATACCTATGTGGATGCATCCACGGCGTTCCTGAGCTTTATTTCTGTCTTTGACTATGCCTCCCTGATCAATATGGGCATTTCCGAATTCCGCGCAATGATTGCCAAGGCGGAGCCGGAGCTCAGGCTGTCGCTCTCCGATCAGCCGGCTGAACTGTGCCTGGATCCGTCGGAGGAAAAGGCGCCTCTGCTTCAGGGGCTCTTTGCCAGAACTGTGCCTCAGCTGCGTATCGGTTTCATTTACAACAGAAATCCCGAGGAATCCGGATGGACCTTCAGTCATGAAACCGCCCGCACACATCTGCAGGCGGTCCTTGGTGAAAGGGTCATCACGCAGTACGCGCAGAATGTCAGTACAGAGGAGTTCTCGCAGGCCATCGGGGATCAGATACAAGACGGCTGCAGACTGATTTTCTCCGCTTCTTCCATTTTTTTGAAGGAAAGCCTGAAGGCGGCCATGGATCATCCGGAAGTTCATATTCTCAACTGCTCTCTTAACAAGCCTCAGAAAGCGGTCCGCACTTATTATGCCCGAATGTATGAGGTCAAATTCCTGATGGGCGCGATTGCGGCTTCCCTGTCCGAGAACGGCAGACTCGGCTTTGTGGCCGATTATCCGATCTATGGCACGCTCGCCGGTATCAATGCATTTGCGCTCGGGGCACAGATGATCCGGCCGGATATCAGGATCTACCTGACCTGGTCAAAGCTCGACGGCGTGGATCTGGATAAATTTCTATGGGAGAACGAATTGTCCATCATCTGCGGCAAGGATACGGATATCGGGATCAACGACAGGCGCTACGGCCTGTACAGGATCCGGAACGGGGAAATCTGGAATATTGCGACCCCGGTCTGGAACTGGTCTGTCTTTTATGAAAAAATTGCCCGTTCCGTTCTGAACGGCAGCTGGAAAG
>JAFUAE010000028.1 GCA_017460845.1 Lachnospiraceae bacterium | reverse complement strand
GAAACGCTCATTTTGGGCGGGATACTCAGCAGCAAATGGATATGGTCAGGGCAGATCTCTCCTTCTATGATCTCTACTCCCTTCCACTGGCATAACGTCCGGAAGATTTCTCTGATACCTTCCCTCTTCTCGTTATAGAATACCTTCCTCCTGTACTTTGGGGCGAATACGATGTGATACTTACAATTCCATTTGGTGTGTGCTAAACTGTTAGTGGCATTATTTTGTTCTGACATCTTAATGTCCTCCTGTTGTGTTTTTTCTGTTTTGGCTGGCCGGCCATAAACAGTTTAGCACACCAGGATTTTTTGTTCATCGCTAAAGCTATATGGAACCACGCGACTATCGCGTGGTTTTCTTAATTCAAAAAAAACCGTGCACCCGAAGGTGCACGGTGAAAAAAGTTTATTTTTTTATTTTTCCGAAATGCCGATCACTCGATCATAATGGTCTTCTTCTCAGGCAGCTTCTTTGCTTCCTTCTTCGGAACGTTCAGCTTCAGTACGCCATTTTCGTACTTCGCCTTAATGTCCTCTGTGGTGATTTCCTCGCCGACGAAGAAGCTTCTCTGCATGGAACCTGCATAACGCTCCTGGCGGATCAGCTTACCCTTCTTATCCTTCTCGTCCTTGTCAAGTCCCTTGGCTGCACTGACGGTCAGGTAACCATTTTCAAGATCCAGCTTGATCTCATCCTTCTTGAAGCCCGGCAGATCAATATCTACCTCGTACTGATCCTCATGCTCCTTGACATCTGTCTTCATCAGATGTCCTGCATGCTTGCCGTATAACTTCTTATCCACATCGCCGAAGTCCGGGAATGTCGGAAAATCAAAATTCATCAGGTCATCAAATAAGTTCTCACTAAAAATACTCGGGTACAACATAGGTCATTTCCTCCTTTACTCATCACATTATCTCTGTCCTGACCACTGCCGGTCATGGACCAATCTATGCTCCTGAGCAATGGGACGGAGGGTTTGGATTCCGGAATTCTGCTGCCGGTCCTTTGTTCCGGCTGTCCAGGGGGACGGGCAATCGGAGCTGCCTGCCGGCTGCAGGTCTTTCAAAATCTTCTCTGTTCCTTTGTTCTGACTACGTTATAGCACTGCTTGTTAGCACTGTCAATAGGTGAGTGCTAATTTTTTTAAAAAATTTTGGCACTCCATTTCTGAAGTGCCAAAACGTATTATGAATCATGTTTCGCCGCTGTCAGGCGGACCAATTACTCCCTGAAGCTGTAGTAATCAAAGACTGCCGTCTCCGGAATGCTGATAGAGTGCAGATAGTTTTCAGCCCATGCGCGCTGCTCGTCCGTCATGGAATCCGGCAGATGCACGGTCACATTCTCCGGGATACCTGCAAATGCTTCCGCGTCATACTTGCCTTCGTCGAAAAGCAGCTGCGAAGTGAACCAGATATCCGTCAGCGCCGTATTGCCGTCGAGGATCCTTGCTCCGGTGCCGTCACCGCAATTGCCGCGGAAGTATGCTTCCGTGAAATCAGAGCCCTTAAATGCTTCGTCCGCAATGCTGTATACATTCTGGGTCAGCCACCAGTCTCCGTCCTGATACAGTGCATAGTCCGGAATGACCAGCTTCTTGCTTTCTCCGTGATAGCCTGTGATCTTAGTATTATCCACATCAAAGCCAAAGGTGTCCTCCGGCATGAAGTTCGCCGCAGATCCTATCCATGCGAGATCCTCATATCCGACGGAAAGCAGGAATTCATCCATCGCGCCGCACTCCGCTTCATTCGAATCAGAGGGGAGATAGACCTGATTGCTGATTGCCGTGCCATTGTAGAAATCACCCTGGATATCAGCCGGATCATAGATGCCCTCAAGATACACCCGGCTGCCGCGGACTACTTCGTGATCACTCGGGAATACGAAATTCTTTGCGTCCGCAAAATAAGTGTAATCCGCATTCAGTGCCGCAGTACCGAGCTCCACATCGGAATTCTGCAGGATAATGTAAGCACCGCTGTAGGTCGCGTAGTCGCCGATCTTCTTAACACTCGACGGGATCACGAGCACATCGAGCGTCGTGGAGTTGAAGCAGTTGTCCGGGATCTCCTCAAGGCCTTCCGGAAGAGTAATATAGGGCAGGCCGCTCATATTGGAGAATGCGCTCTCGCCGATCGTACGAAGTGTCTCCGGAAGATCGATGCGTGTAATGTTCCAGGCACCTGTAAATGCTCCCTTGCCGAGAACCTCAAGGTCAGAAGGAAGCTCTACTTCAGAAGCTGCTGTGGATGCGAAAATGTAATCCGCGCTCAAAACAGAGCCGTTCGGGATACTGATCTTCTCGAAGGTGCTGTATTCGAATGCATCGCTGTCATACTCAGCCGCGCTGCCGGTGAAGGTGCCGGTACCGGCACTGCAGAATGCACCAAAGCCAACGTAGGAGACGCTCTCCGGAAGAACGACGTCCTTCAGATTCGGGCACTCCTTAAACACATTCTGGTAAATGAAGTTCAGGGTCTCTGGGAACACGACCTCTTCCAGATTCGTACAGCCGGCAAAGGCATTGGCCTGAATCTCCGTCACGCCCTCCGGGATCACGACCTTCTTCAGAGTCGTGTTGTTCTCGAAGGCACCCGGTCCGATGTAGACAGTGTTGTAGTCGCCGATCATCGCCGGGATCTCAACTTCCTCGTCGCTGCCGGAGTAGGACATGATGCGGCCGCTGCTGGACAGAAGGCCGTTAACCTCGGCAGTACCGGGCTGATGCCAGCCTGCGGGATCCAGCTTGATGGAATTCATAAGATTCACGAACTGCTCGTTGTCCAGGAACTCCTTAAAGCCTTCCGGGCCCCAGCTGTTGTTGCTGACATGGACGTCCGCGCACATCTTGTCATTGAACTCGGAGAAGAGGTACATGGAGTGAAGGATCGTCGGCTCCTCGCCCTCTCCCTTCTCAAATACATGCTCTGCAATCACACCGATCCAGTCGTTGTCGCCGTAGGTGCGGGTGAACTGCTCTCCCTCATAACTGTCCGCGTGATGCTGCGGATCCGGATTGTACTGGGTGGACATCGTAATGCCGCCGGTCAGTGCATTGGAATGCAGGTTTGCGACCATGGAGTTCTCGCCTGTCTTGACGGGCCAGCGTGCCGGGAAGGTCGCGGTAATACCGTTGACCGTGATCTCATTGCCTTCCGGTGTCGCGATCAGCTCGAAGCTGTTGAGTACTGCGCGCAGCTTACTGTTGTACAGGTAGTGGTAAATGTTGGTGTCTTCCTTGGGCTCAAGCGCCTCCAGACGGATCTGCATGCCGAGCCATTCGCCGACCAGAGTCTCGCCGTAGTCCATGATAATGTCTACTGCGGGAGTGTCTGATTCATTGCTCGGATGGAGCCAGCCCTTGCGGATATTGTTGGCCCAGACCCGGACCGGAAATCCCGCCAGGGTGCCTGCGACATCCTGGGACCAGTCGGTCTTGATCCAGTTGCCGTCATAGTTGATCGACGCCTGAACGTTGTTGATCATGTTGTTGATCGAGAAATTGTCCGGACGGAACATCAGCTTCCAGCCGTCCTCTTCATCGGTCACGGTGATGTGTCCCCTGTTCTCGCCTCTGCCTTCATTGACCGCTGTGACGCCCTCGGGCAGGCGAAGGATCAGATTTTCATCTTCAAAAACCTCTTCCGTCAGCGCATACTCTTTGTTGATGCCCGGGATCGGACTGGACGGATCCAGTTCATTCTTAGGCGGTTCTTCCTCTACAAACGGAGCCTCCGTCTCTGCCGGGGCCGGTGCAGGAGCAGCTGCCGTCGTTTCCGCCGGTTTGCTGCCGCCGCAGGCTGCCAGGGTCAGCGCTGCTGTCACTGCCAGCATAAACACATAAGCCTTTTTCTTCATATATTTAATCCTCCTCACAATGACAGCGAAGCTGTCATGAAGCGTACCTTCCGGCATCCGGCGGAATACACCGCCGCTGCCGGACAGGCGCTTCCACTTCTTACTTATTTAAAAGTGATCGAATTCAGGATCTTATCGCCCATGCTGCCGTCGCTCACATCCACGCGGACAATACCGATGGACATTGCCTTGCCGTCTTCGAGCTGCGCGATATATTCGGTCCATTCGTAGCCGATATTCTTATAGGTACGGCCGTTGAAGGTCACGCCCCCGATCTCGCGGTCGTCGATTTCCTTGTAGTTTTCAAACTTATCCTTATAGAAATCGAACTTGCTGACCTCCGGCTCCAGCTTGAACTGGATAAATCCCGCGCCGAAGGTATTGATGTCTTCATTTTCCACAAGCTTATCCCTGCTTTCGTCATAGGCCCAGCCTGCTTCCGGCACCTGCATGCTGACAGTGACTGTAGTCTCCTTGTCTCCCCACGGGTGGATATCCACGGAGAAATCCTTCATTGCCGCATTTGCCGCTGCTGCCTTTCCGGCCTCGCTTTCCTCAGCCTTCACGACATCCAGATACTTTGCCTCGGCCTCAGAAGCGGAAAATCCGCTGGAGTTGAAGCCGCTGACGGTATACACGCCCGGTGCTCCGTCCGGATCATCCTCCTCGAAGTTGACATAAATGAAGTGGTTCTTGTCTTCCTTCGAGATCCAGAAATAATACCGCTTGTTGACCTTCATGTGCTCGGAATACTCTTCCTTGTCGAACTTGCCTTCGACGCCGAAGTGCTCTGCGAGTTCTTCATAGGTCGTATGGAAAATGTCTTTGGCCACCTTGTTCATCCAGACATATCCCTTCTGGACCTCTTCCTCGCTGAGGAGTCCGTCGCCGCCCGGCACGCCTGCGGGCGCGCCCGATGCTCCGCCGGAACCGCTGCCGGAGCCTGCATTTGCAGATTCCGTATTGCCTGAGGAAGCGGAAGTGCCGGAACTGCCGGAGCCGCTGCCGTCAGAAGTATAGACATATTCATAGGTCCAGTCATCGTCCGGGTCTCCGTTGAAGAGGTGCAGCTCGCCGTCGGAGATCTTTCCGGTGTAGACGATCGGATCGCCGATAAAGGTCTCGTTCATCGTGAACTCATCGCCGTTCTGCTCCCAGGTGACCTTGAAGTCCATGTCATCTCTGTGATGAATGCCGGTGCCGTCATCATACAGCTCAAGGCTGAAGGTCTCTTCTTCCTTGGTGTCGTCTCCGACCAGCTTGGTATAGATGCCGGTCCAGACTGTCGCCTCGCCCTTATCCGGCACCTCATATGCCGCGTCAGTCAATCTGGCGAGTACAATTCCGGCGCCTTCCATATCAATGGTCACAAGGCCGTCCTTCAGAGTGGCTTCCATCGACTCCCCTTCCACACCGATAGAAAGCTTATCGCCGCTGATGGTAATCTCGACCTCAGTCTCGTCTCCGTCCATAATCAGTTTTCCGGTATGATCAGCCCGGATCTCAAGCTGGAAGCTGTCTGCGGCTTTCTGCGGCGTTTCGCCGGACATCTCCGCGTACTCCTGCAGAGACATGCCGAGGAACTCATACAGCTTATAGGTACCTTCGATCGTGCCATCGTTGATATACGGCTCGCCGGAAGCATTTGCCGCCTTGGCGCCTCCGCCCGAGCTGCTGCCGGAACCGCCGGAGCCCGAACCGCTGCCCGATGCGGCTGCATCGCCTGACTTCTTAAAGGTATAGTGGACCCCGACCATGTCGAGATACATCGTATCGCCGTCGATCTCGTAGGTGTAGTTCGTCGTGCCGTACACGGTCACAATACCCGGCTTCCAGGTAATGTCAAGTTCCTCCTGGAACAGCAGGAAGGTGCCGGTGCCGTCGTCCTTCAGCTCGAGATGCGTATCGCCCATGCCTGCTGTAACGAGCATGTCATGATCGACCTTGGTGCCGTTTGCTTCATATTCATAGATCTCATAATATCCGGCATCCGCTGCGAATTCATTATCCGCTGCGCTTTTTGCCGTCTTATCCTTAGCTTCGGCCTTATCTGCAGCGGCATCTGCATTTGCATCCGCTTTTGTTTCGGCCTTGGCTTCATCCTTTTTTTCCGCAGCTGCCGTCGTCTCCGCTGCCGGGGCCGCCGCGCCTCCCTGGCTGTCCGAACCGCCGCCGCAGCCCGCAAGTCCGACGCTTAAGGCCGCTGCCAGCAGCAGTACCGCCAAATGTCCTTTTTTCATAATTGCCCTCCTCCCAATTGCAGTTTACGTTTGGCAAAAGTGAAGTTTACGTCATGATTATTTTACTATTGTTTTGATTTTACGATTACCGTCATTAGTCTGTAAAAACCGGCACTGCTCGATCGTATTCAGTCTGGACACCCGGCCGGTATGGATGCTGAAGTGCAACCACATTATTTATACGGAATCATCCTTGATCGCGATCCCGTAATGCCGTGCTTTGACCGCAAGCTCCAGGCGGCTGTGATAGCCGGTCTTCTGCAGCATATTTGTGATATGCATCTTCACGGTCTTGTCGGTAATGCCAAGCTTGTCGCCGATTTCTTTATTGGAGGCGCCGCTCACCAGCTCCCGCAGCACGGCTGTCTCGCGCTCGGTCAGTTCGTCGCTGAATGCATTGCCAAGCGCCACCTTCGGCTGAGACAGCGGATAGACGGATTCGCCCGCCATGGTACGGTTCATGATCTCGATCAGCGGCTGCTCCTGGACTTCCTTATACCAGAAGCTTTCGATCCCGATTTCCTTCGCCTGGCTGATATAGGAGATTTCCGGCATGGAGGTCACGATCAGGATCTTGATTTCCGGATGCCGCTCCTTGATCTGCTTTGCGGCCTTCAGCCCGCTTAAGCTTCCCGGAAAAAGTACGTCCATCAGCACGAGATCGGCGGGATTAGCATTTAAATATTCCACCGCCTGCACCGCCGTGGGAAACGATGCCTTCAGCTGATAGTCTTCCGATTCCCTGATCGTATTCTCGAAAACCTCGCGCACCATTTTATAGTCTTCTGCGATAACGACTTT
>JAFUAE010000027.1 GCA_017460845.1 Lachnospiraceae bacterium | reverse complement strand
CAGATCACGACCTGCTGATTGACGCGGATCGTACCGTTGGAAACCTTGCCCACGCCGATGCGGCCGACATAATCATTGTAGTCGATGGTCGAAACCAGAAGCTGCAGCGGCTTGTCCGGATCTCCGGTCGGACAGGGGATATGATTCAGGATCGTATCAAGCAGCGGCTGCATGTTTTCTCCCGGCACATCCGGATCCATGCTGGCAATGCCGGCTCTCGCGGAGGCAAATACAAACGGGCAGTCGATCTGCTCGTCGCTTGCCCCGAGATCGAGCAGAAGCTCCAGGACCTCGTCCACGACCTCCTTCGGTCTTGCGCCCGGACGGTCGATTTTATTGATGCATACGACAACGGGAAGATCCAGCTCCATGGCCCTTCCCAGGACAAACTTCGTCTGCGGCATCGGTCCTTCGAAGGCATCTACGAGCAGGCAGACGCCGTCAACCATTTTCAGCACGCGCTCGACTTCTCCGCCGAAATCCGCATGGCCCGGAGTATCTACGATATTGATCTTATGGCCGTTGTAATTGATGGCCGTATTCTTGGACAGGATCGTTATGCCGCGCTCACGCTCGATTGCATTCGAGTCCATGACTCTCTCCGCAACTTCCTGGTTTTCACGGAAAATGCCGCTCTGGTGCAGCAGTGCATCTACCAGTGTGGTCTTGCCGTGGTCTACATGCGCGATGATCGCGACATTCCGGATATCTTCTCTCTTTGTATTCATTCTTACCTCTGTATGTTTCTTTGTATCTTTCTTTCCTTGTTCTCATCAATAACCGCGGGCGTCAACAGATCTCTGCGCATAGACGCTTTCCGGATGCTCGCCGACGATGCGGTCAAACAGCGCGTTCGCTTCTGTAATGCGGTCCTGGGACTGGAACAGTCTTGCCAGCAGATACATTGCCTCAGGATCTGACGGCTTGATCTGCAGGGCCAGCTGATAATAATATTCCGCTGTATCCAGCTTGCCGGCATTCCAGTTGGACGTACCTGTCGAAACGATGGAATTGAAAGCATCGTTCAGGACCAGACGGTCAACATCGTGCAGCTGGCTTAAAAGCGGCTCCGTCGTGATCAGGGAGCGGTCGATCGCAAGATATGAATTGACTGCTTCCTCAACATTGCCCTCGTTCAGGTCGATCACAATACCGTTGAGCGCCTCGTACATTCTGGTGAATGCGGCATTCTCCTCCTCGTAGGCATTGAGCTTCTGGCTGACATCCTGATATGCTTCATTCAGCTTTTGATAGTCCTCGCTCAGACTGCTGTACTGGGCGTTGATGCTGCTCAGCTCGGCGCTGTTGCGGGCAATGCTGTCATTCAGCGTATTGGTATATTCCTTGCGGATCGTCGGCAGGATCAGGATATAAAAGCTCAGGAGCCCGAGTATGATCCCCGCGACGATATACACAGCGATCTTATCCGGCCCGACGTGGCGTTCCTGCTTCGGAATGATCACATCGCCGTCTTCAAGCTCCCTGTGGGAAAAGGCATTTTTCAGCCTGGCGTTTTCTATGTCCGCTCTGCCGGTCAGTTTTTTTACTTCCTCCATCAGGACTGAAGCCTGCGGATTGTTATGGTCGATGTTGAGGACCTCCAGAAGCGCCCTTCCCGCTTTGACATACTCGCTGTCCTGCATGTAAAGGACCGCAAGCAGCAGCTGGGCCTTCACAAAATTGGGCTTTTTCCTGGTAATGTCCCTGAGCTCGATCACGGCAAAATCCTCGCCGCCGTTCTGCGCAATAAACAGAGCCTGGTTAAAGCGCTTGACAAGCTCGGAATCATTCTCGATCACGGCGGTTTTCCTCTGGATCTCCTCGAGGAAATAATCCGCCCTGTTATTGACCGGATCCGGATCAAAATTATAACTGATGATCCACTGCACAAGTGCATCAGCCGTCTCTCCCATCTGATAAAAGATCAGGCCGAGCAGATTGCGCGCATCCGTACAGAACTTATCGTAGTGCAGAGCTTCCTTCAGATACCCGGCCGCTCCGGTAAGATCCTGCAGCTGTGCTCTTTGCAGACCGACATTATAATAGGCATTTGCTATTTTTCGAAAACTGGTCTTAACTTTCATTCGCTCTCTTGTCAAAGGCGGCGTCTTCATCCTCGGCAGCGCGCCTTTGTGCCGGAGGTATCGGATTTGCCTCTGCAGCATTGCGTACAAGCTGCATCATAAGGTCATTCATATCCGTCAGATTCATGCCGGCGATGGCTTCCTCGATATTGTCCACATCCAGCGACGGCTTGAAATGCTTGATTTCTTCCTGGTAATTGATCATGTCTTTTCTCCGCCCGGCTCAGGGCTGTACAGGAACGGCTTTTCACCGTCCGCAAACAGAACGGTTCCTTTTTGTTCAGGCTCGGCCGTGCCGTTGCTGAGTTCCGTCACCTTCCGGCAGAAGCTGTCCGCCTCATCCCCGCGCATCAGAAACTCTATCGCACATTCCGCGCCGTACTCTTCCCGAAGGATATGCACGCCGGAACCGGCAGCCATTCTGCGCAGTTTTTCGGCAAGGCTGTAGCTGCATTCGATCCGCATCAGACTGCCGGAAACGACCTCTGCGATTTCCGACCCGGCAAGCGCCTCCTTCAGGGAATCCGAATAAGCCCTGACAAGTCCTCCGGTGCCGAGCAGCGTCCCTCCGAAATAACGTGTTACCACCGCACAGACATCATAGAGCTCGGCGCCCTTCAGGATCTCGAGCATGGGCTTGCCCGCAGTTCCCTGCGGTTCCCCGTCGTCTCCGGAGCGTTCAAAAACCGCTTCCGGCGTGCCGATCCGCATGGCAAAGCAATGATGCCTCGCATCATAATGTTTCTTCCGCACCTCATCGATGAAGCTCCTCGCCTCCTCCTCGCTTTTTACAGCGCGGAGCTCGCCGAGAAAATGTGATTTCTTTGCTTCCACATCGGAGGTTCCGGGATGCAGTATGACTTTGTGTGTTTTCTGCTTATCCGCCATCTTGTTCCGTAATAAAATTCATGGTTTAGGCTGAAGGACTGTCCGGAAACGACAGTCCGCCTTATTGGAAACCTGCCGGCTCTTTGATCGCGCCGGTCAGGACCATTTCCTTCACCTGGAGTACAGGTCCCTCGCCCTCATACTCGGGACGGTTCTTTACGGTAAACAATGCCTTCAGATGGACCCATGTGTGCTCTCTGTACTTATCGATGCCGGGATATACCGCCAGATATCCTAGAAATGCCATATCATTTTCACAGCAGGTCATGGACATACGGCCCGGGACGAACATGTTTTTCTCAAAATGCTTTGATTTCATGATCTCCGCGGTGAACTCCACGGTCTTGCCCACATATCTCTGCGGATAATCTCTTGCATCCAGATACCAGATGCCGTAATGCTCCGGCGCTATAACTACAGTGTCGCCCTTGACATCATAGGGGAGCTCTTCGTCGAGCGTTTCGAGCTCGACCTCTCCGTATTTGTTTTCCATTACGAGCATGGAGCCCTGCTGCATCATCGGACGCAGCTGCCTCTTGAAGCCGATCAGGTCCTCATGGGATTTATTATCGCAGCGGTTGACGATGCAAAGCTCCGTATTCCTGAGCATGGGTCCCATCAGGGCCTTCATGTTGTTAAGGTACGAAGTCAGTGTGGATCCGTCCATCACCGTGATCTGCTGATAGAGTACCCAGCCGGCAGGGAAATCAATTTCCGCCGGATCGCCCCACATGCCGTTATATTCAAATATGACTCTTTCACAGCGGTATTTTTTGATCTGCTCTTCAAGAAATCCCCTGGTCAGCGTCTCTTTGTCTTCTACCTGCACGAGAAAGGTTTTCTCGCGCCCGAGCAGCTTGCTGTCATATTCCACTTCACCCTCTTCACACACCACAAGAAGAGTATTTCCCTTGATGTGAAAATACTCCTCGTTGAGCGTATAGGCGATGAATGAAGTTTTTCCGGATTCCAGGAATCCATTTATCAGGAATACCGGAATCTCATTGTTCTTAATCTCGTCAATCATCGTTTTCCTTCTATGAAAGCCAGTATGCGTAGTGACAGCGCTGCTGTCACGAAGTTTACTACTTGATTTTTAGAAGAACAGTGCCTTCAGCTTTGCCTCATCAAGCTCGCTTCCGATCACGCATACCTTGCCCGTATAATCCGGCTCGCCGCTGCGGATCTCGTACTCGCCCGGCACCATGTCAAAGTAATACCAGGTATCTGCATCCGCGGCCTTGATCATTCCCTTGGAACGCAGGATCGCCGTGTTCTCATCAGAAGACAGGGCTGCCAGAACGGATTCAAGTTTCTTCTTTGTCACAGGCGGTACATTTGTCCATCCGAAGGATTCGAAGATTTCATCCGCATCATGACCGTCGTGATGGTGATGATGATGGTGGTGATGTCCATGCTCCTCTTCATCCTCGTCATGATCGTGATGATGGTGGTGCTCATGCTCCTCTTCATCCTCGTCATGGTCGTGATGATGGTGATGCTCATGCTCCTCTTCATCCTCGTCATGGTCGTGATGATGGTGATGCTCATGCTCCTCTTCATCCTCGTCATGATCGTGGTGATGGTGATGCTCATGCTCCTCCTCATCCTCGTCATGGCCGTGATGATGGTGGTGATGATGCGCCATATGCTCCTCTTCACTCTCGCCGTCCGGCTCGTTGAGGGCTTCCCTGCGCATCTCTTCCAGCATATCATCGCGCTTTTCGATGATTTCCAGAAGTCTTTCGCCTTTCAGCTCGCTGATCGGAGTGGTAATGATCTCGGCATTTGCATTGATGGAACGGATCAGTTCCACATCTGCATCGATTACTTCCTGTGAAGCCACATCCGCCCTGCTCAGGACCACGGTCCCGGCATACTGGACCTGATTGTTGAAGAACTCGCCGAAGTTCTTCATGTACATCCTGCACTTCTTGGCATCAACGATCGTAACCGCGGAATTCAGCACAACGTCCAGATGTGCGGATGCGTCCGTTACCGCCTTCATAATATCGGACAGCTTGCCAACGCCCGAAGGCTCTATAATGACTCTTTCAGGTTTAAAGGTTGTAATGACTTCCTTCAGCGCCTGCTCAAAGTCTCCGACCAGGGAGCAGCAGATGCAGCCCTGTGACATTTCCTTGATTTCAATGCCGGCGTCCTTGAGGAATCCGCCGTCGATGGCAATGTCTCCAAACTCATTTTCGATCAGGACGACCTTTTCATTCTTCAGAACGTCCCCGATCAGTTTCTTAATGAATGTTGTTTTCCCGGCTCCGAGGAAACCGGAAATTACGTCAATTTTTGTCATATTATCACTGCTTTCTAAAATAAATCCCGGAATTAACAGGAATCGGTTCTTGTCTGAGGACTTGAAGGCGCGGCTTTCCTCCTTTCTGCGTTCAGGAAAGCCTTGCCGGAACCGCAGTGAACCGATTCCTGTAATTCCTCTATGAAACGTATCTGTTTAAAGCCTGTTTTATACCTTCTCGACGCCAAGCTCCGCCTGCTCTCCGTTGATATCCCAGCTCTTGGTATATCCGTGAGGCGCTTCCTTTGTAATGCGGTCTGCCATGCAGTCGTGGGTGATCACGTCCGCATACTGTCCGATCACTTCATCCAGCTTTGCAGTGCCATGATAGCTGATCACAATGTGATCCATCACCTCGAAGCCTGCTTCCTTACGCATGGTCTGGACCTTGGAAATGATCTCACGCATAAAGCCCTCTGCGATCAGCTCATCCGTCAGGTTGGTATCAAGCACAACTGTCGTGTGTGCATCCTCCTCTGTGACGAAGCCGCCCTTCTTGGCAGAATCGATCAGCAGATCATCCCTGCCGAGCTCGATCCTGGTGCCGTCAGGCGCGTCAAAAGCCACGCAGCCGCTGGCATTGAGCTCATCCATCGCTGCAGTGCCGTCGATCTCATTGAGATACTGACGGATAAAGCCCAGGTTTTTTCCGTACTTCGGACCCACGGTCTTAAGCTGCGGCTTGAAGGTATAAGCGGTAAACTCTCTGAGGTCGTCGCGGAATTCGACATTCTTCAGATTCAGCTCGTCCCTGAAAATATCCGTATAGTAATCGCCCAGCCTGATATCGGATCTGACGAACATGTTGGCGATCGGCTGGCGGTTCTTCAGGCCGGAAGCATTTCTCGCTGCACGGCCGAGGATGACGATGCTGAGCGCTTCCTTCATGGACTGCTCGAGCTCCCTGTCGATCCTGGACTCGTCTGAGACCGGGAAATCGCACAGATGGACAGATTCCTTCGCGCTGCTGTCAACGGAGCAGACCATGTTGCGGTAGATCGCATCCGTCATGAACGGAATGAACGGAGCCGCGCAGAGCACTGTATTCAGAAGCGCGGTATAAAGCGTCATGAAAGCATCGATCTTGTCCTGCTCCATGCCCTTCTTCCAGAAGCGTTCACGGCTTCTTCTGACATACCAGTTGGACAGATCATCCACGAAATCCTCCAGGACCGCGCAGGATTCCGGAATCTTATAGACGGACATATTTTTGTCTACGGCCGCGATCATGGAGTTCATTCTGGAAAGGATCCATCTGTCCATGACCGGAAGCCCTTCCCTGCGCAGCTTGTACTTCGTCGGATCAAATCCGTCGATATTTGCGTACAGAATGTAGAATGCGTAGGTATTCCACAGGGTTCCGAGGAATTTTCTCTGGCCTTCGGTAACTGCCTTGCCGTAGAAACGGTTCGGAAGCCACGGTGCGGAGTTGGTATAGAAATACCAGCGGATCGCGTCTGCGCCGTAGGTCTCAAGCGCCTCTACCGGATCCACCGCATTGCCCTTGGATTTGGACATTTTCTGTCCGTTCTCGTCCTGCACATGTCCCAGGACGATGACATTTTCATAAGGCGCCTTGTTGAACAGCAGCGTGGATTCCGCCAGCAGCGAATAGAACCAACCTCTGGTCTGGTCGACTGCCTCTGAAATAAACTGTGCCGGGAACTCCTTGTGGAACAGCTCCTGGTTCTCGAAGGGATAATGATGCTGTGCAAAGGGCATTGCGCCGGAATCGAACCAGCAGTCGATTACGTCCGCGACTCTGGTCATCTCTCCGCCGCACTCGGGGCACTTGATCTTAACCTGATCGATATACGGGCGGTGCAGCTCGATCTGGTCACCGCTCCAGCCCTTATCGCCTTCGCTCTTAAGCTGGTTCAGGACTGCCTCATAGTTTGTGCTCATTTCACGCAGCTGCTTGCGGCTGCCGATGCACTCCCTGTGTCCGCACCCGCACTCCCAGATCGGAAGCGGAGTTCCCCAGTAACGGTTTCTGGAAAGAGCCCAGTCCTGGACATTTTCGATCCACTCGCCGAAACGGCCCCTGCCGATGGACTCCGGGATCCAGTTGATGGTTGCATTATTCCTGACCAGATCATCCTTTACCTTGCTCATTGCAATGTACCAGGATTCTCTTGCATAGTAGATCAGAGGGGTATTGCATCTCCAGCAGTGCGGATAGCTGTGTTCAAATACAGGCGCGTCAAAAAGAAGTCCTCTCTCATCCAGGTTCTTCAGGACCATCGGATCCGCCTTCTTGACAAAGACGCCGTCCCATGCTTCTCCGTCTGTCATATTGCCCTTGCCGTCAACAAGCTGGACAAACGGAAGGTCGTATTTTCTGCCGACCTTGGCATCGTCTTCACCGAATGCCGGTGCGATATGTACAACGCCGGTACCGTCGCTCATTGTGACATAGGTGTCGCAGGTTACATAATGCGCCTTTTTGCGCTGCTTTTCCGCAAGCTTTGCGGAAGTCTGGAACAGCGGAACATATTCCTTATATTCGAGGTCGGTGCCCTTCATGGTCTCGAGGACTTCGACATTTTCACCGAGAATGCCCTTCAGCGCATCAGCAAGGTAATAGATCTTACCGTCCTCTGCCTTGACCTTGACATAGGTCTCATCCGGGTTGACGCAGAGCGCCACGTTGGACGGCAGGGTCCACGGAGTCGTGGTCCATGCAAGAATGAATGCATCCTCGTTTTTACACTCGAAGCGGACGATCGCGGAACGCTCCTTTACATCCTTATAGCCCTGTGCCACTTCATGGGAAGAAAGCGGGGTCCCGCAGCGCGGGCAGTACGGAACGACCTTGAAGCCCTTGTACAGAAGTCCCTTGTCCCAGATCTCCTTGAGAGCCCAGAACTCGGACTCGATATAATCGTCATAATAGGTAACATAAGGATGCTCCATGTCCGCCCAGAATCCGACGGTAAAGGAGAAATCCTCCCACATTCCCTTATATTTCCAGACATTTTCCTTGCAGAGCTCAATGAACGGCGCAATGCCATAGGACTCGATCTGATCCTTGCCGTCAATGCCGATCTGCTTTTCCACTTCCAGCTCTACCGGCAGACCGTGGGTATCCCATCCGGCCTTTCTCGGCACCATTTTGCCCTTCATTGTCTGGTAGCGCGGGATCAGATCCTTAATGCATCTTGTCAGAACATGTCCGATATGCGGCTTTCCGTTTGCTGTCGGCGGGCCGTCATAGAAGACATAGCTCGGATCTCCCTCGTGTTCCTTGATGGATTTCTGGAAAATGTCATTTTCCTTCCAGAACTTCTCAACTTCCTTCTCTCTGCCGACAAAATCCATGGATGTGTCGACTTTGCTGTACAGCGCCATTTTCATTCCTCCTCTGACAATGGTGTGATATAGAATACATTTTGCGGCTGTTTGCGGCATCTGCTGTTAAGCCCCGGCCGGAACAGCGTCTCTAAATTTTTAGCGGCAACAAGCATAGCCTTGTCCGCCTTCCCGGCGTCCAAAGCTATGACATCACCGTCCGATATATAGTAATATAATGCTGAGGTCAAAAGCCTCACTGATGATGTAATACGGATTGTTCCGCACTTCGTGCTCTCACAATCCTGCTGGCCATTCGTAATTCGCGGGGCCCCCGCCCCACTACTTACTCATGTCCAGCGGGTCCCAAGCCAGTGCTCCCACTGATGAGCAAGCTCATCATGGGATCATGGCTTTTGACCCTTACATCATAAATTTGCCAATCTAATTTATCAGATATTTTTATATTTATCAAGAAGTTCCTGCTTCAGGTCGTAGAGCGGCTTGCTCAGGTCCACGTGGGTCTGGTGCGGATTGATCAGACGTCTGGATTCCTCCCAGAGGGTGTCCAGATCCTTCCGGCAGATATCCCGGAGCTCGAGAACGCTCGGTCTGTTGTTGTAGATGCACTTTCCCTTCTCGAATACATGGATCAGGAGCGGCTTCATGATATAGCTGCCGCCCTTCAGTCTGGTCTTCTTCCAGGTCTCGATCGGATCAAAGAGCACCAGGTCGTCATTTTCATCATAGACCTCGTCGCTCAGCGCGATCAGATCCGCGAACAGCTTTCCGGTCTCCCTGATATAAATTCTGTAAATGACCTTATCGCCCGGATTCGTGACCTTCTCGCTGTTTTCGGAGATCTTGATCTTCGGGATCATCTCTCCCGTCTCCGGATTCTCGATCGCAGCCAGCTTATAAACACCGCCGAAGGCAGGCGTATCCTTGGATGTGATCAGATTGGTGCCGACGCCCCAGCTGTTGATTGCAGCGCCCTGTGATTTCAGGGACTGGATCAGCTTTTCGTCAAGGTCATTTGACGCGGAAATAATTGCATCGGTGAAGCCCTCCGCATCCAGCGCGGCCTTGACCTTCTTGGACAGATATGCAAGGTCGCCGGAGTCCATGCGGATACCGTACTTCTTCGGCTTGATGCCGGCATCACGCATTTCCTTAAATACTGTGATGGCATTCGGAAGACCCGAATTCAGGGTGTCATAGGTATCGATGAGCAGTGTGCATGCATCCGGATACAGCTTTGCGTAAGCCCGGAATGCATCCAGCTCATTTTTAAAAGACATGATCCAGCTGTGGGCGTGCGTGCCCATGACCGGGATATTGAACATCTTTCCCGCAAGCACATTTGAAGTCCCGACGCAGCCTGCGACTACTGCCGCTCTCGCGCCGTAAATGCCCGCATCCGGTCCCTGCGCCCTGCGGAGTCCGAACTCCATAACGCCGTCTCCCTTTGCCGCATGTACGACACGGGCAGCCTTTGTTGCGATCAGGGACTGATGATTGATGATATTGAGGAGCGCGGTCTCGATCAGCTGCGCCTGCATGATCGGTGCCTTTACCTTGACCATCGGCTCACGCGGGAACATCACATTGCCCTCCGGGATCGCATAAATATCCCCGGTAAAACGGAATTCCTTCAGATAATCCAGGAAATCTTCCCCGAAGATCCCCAGGGATCTGAGATAATCAATGTCCTCTTCGTTAAAATGGAAATTCTCGATCAGTTCGATCACCTGTTCCAGGCCGCAGCTGATGGCGTAACCGTTCCCGTCCGGATTAGCGCGGTAGAATGCATCAAAGATGACGTTGACGTTTTTATCCTTTCTCTTGAAATATCCCTGCATCATTGTCAGCTCATAAAGATCGGTCAAAAGCGTCAGATTGCGGCCGTCGCTGATACTTCCTTTGTTCATAATCTGATTCCTCCGTCGGAAAATTAATGATAACGATTGTTCCCGTGCGGCATGTTATGCCGGATTGCTACAGATTTTATCCCCCGCCGTCTGCTTTTGTCAATGTTTCGGGGGCTTTTCGCTTTAACATCTGAATTGTAAAAATAAATTCCACTCTCGATATGTGCAGTGGAATTTACTGTTACACAAATCGAACTTACTCTTACAAATCGGTTACCAGGGCTCACGCCCTGCTCTTGAATTACAGCATTTCTGCATATGTCTCCCTTCATCCGCTTGTCTGATTTGTATCTGCTCCGGCACAGGTGTCAAGGCCGGAGCCTTTATGGTGCCTTTGGCAGCCTTGACACCTGTACCAGGGCAGATATCCTGTTTCCAAGCGGATGAAGGGGGTCTCCTGTCTCACTTTTTATTCAGGGCTTTGCGTCTCAGACGCAAAGCTTCCTTGCTTTCTTCCGCATTCTGTCTTATCCTTCTGTAGCCGCCCGGTCTGCTGAAAGGAGGTTACATCATGTCAAATCTTATACCGGGCAACCAGAAACATCTTACTTTACAGGACAGGGTCTTCATTGCCGATTCCCTTGCCGCCGGTCTTTCTTTCAGGGATATCAGCCGCTACCTCTGCAAGGATCCCACTACGATCTCCAAAGAGATAAGGCTCCACCGCTGTCTCAATACATGGAACAAGGGAAGCTTCAATAATCCGGAGAACTTCTGTGTCCACCGCTTCCGCTGCCAGAGGACCAATGTCTGCGAGAAACTCTTTACCTGTGACCGCAAGTGCCGTTCCTGCTTCAAGTGCAACCAGGTCTGCAAACACTTTCAAAAAGAATCCTGCTCCAGGCTCCAGCGGGCTCCCTTCGTCTGCAACGGCTGCGACAAACAAAAGAACAAATGCACCATCGCTGCCAAATATGAATATGATCCCGTCTTCGCCCAGCGGAAATATGAAGAGACTCTGTCCTCATCCAGACAGGGCATCGACCGCACCAGATCCGAGGTCTCCAGGATCAATGCCCTCGTAATGCCTCTCATACGCAACGGTCAGTCCCCTTACCATATCCTCTGCAACCATCCTGAACTTCAGATGTCCGTCAAGACCATGTATAACTACATCGATCAGGGCATCCTCACTGTCAGGAACATCGACCTCAAGCGCAAGGTCAAGTTCAAGCCCAGAAAGTCTGATGACAGGAAGAAGGCCATTAAAGACCGGGAGGTCTTTGCCGGCCGCACTTACAAAGATTTCAGGGCTCTTGGCCTTACGACTGCCCAGTTCGCCGAGATGGATACCGTGCTTTCCGCCAGGGGTTCCTCAAAGTGTCTCCTTACCTTCTGCTTCCCGGATACTGAGCTCTTCCTTGCCTACCTTCTCCAGCGCTGCACCGAAGGCGCTGTAAGGGCTGTCTTCGACCGGCTCCAGAAGGAACTCGGTAACTATGACTTTGTTTCCCTGTTCCATACGGTCCTCACTGACAGGGGATCCGAATTCGGTGATCCCGACGCCCTGGAAGTCGATAAAGACGGCTTCGTCCGTTCCTCCATCTACTACTGCGACCCGATGTATTCCGGTCAGAAAGGAGCTGTGGAACAGGCCCACACCCTGCTCAGGATGATTCTTCCTAAAAAAACGGTCTTTACTGACCTCAACCAGTGGCAAGTGAAGAAGATCGTCGACAACATCAACTCCACCCCAAGGGAAAAGCTTGGCGGGAAGACTCCTTATGAAGCGGCTCTCCTCAAGTATGATTACCAGATCCTCAACAAACTGAAACTGAAACCTAATCGAGTAGGGCGGACTTTCTCCGCCCTCTCACACCACCAGTACGTGCCGTTCGGCATACGGCGGTTCAACATAACTTCAAAGCATGACGCTCATTATAATAATCAAGGCAACTTACAAGCCCTGCTTTGGAAAGCACTT
>JAFUAE010000026.1 GCA_017460845.1 Lachnospiraceae bacterium | reverse complement strand
TCGGATCCTTGCCCGCACGGATCAGGATCTCGGAAATCATAGAGGTCGTTGTCGTCTTGCCGTGGGTGCCGGCAACATTGATCGCTTCCCCGTAATTGCTCATGATCTCCCCGAGCAGATCCGCCCTTGAAAGCATCGGGATGCCTTTCTTTACGGTCTCCGCAAACTCCGGATTGTCCGGATGGATCGCAGCCGTATAGACGACCAGATCCGGGTCTTCGATATTTTCCGCCTTCTGGCCGATCGTTATCTTTGCGCCTTTTGCAGCAAGGCCGTCCGTCAGCGCGGACTGCTTCATGTCTGAACCCGTGACGGAAAAGCCTTCTTCCATCAGAATTTCAGCGAGACCGGACATGCTGATGCCGCCGATCCCGATAAAGTGTACTTTGACTGGGTTGTTAAAATCGATCTGATACATAGCTTATTTTGCTGTTGCAGTCACTCTGGTTTCACGGATCACATTGACCTTGATCTGTCCCGGATAAGTCATCTCATCCTCGATCCTCTTGGCAATGTCCCTGGACAGGATGATCATATCGCTTTCGCTGACCTCCTGCGGGATCACCATGATGCGGACCTCGCGGCCTGCCTGTACAGCAAAGGACTTTTCAACTCCCTTATATGAATTTGTAATCTCTTCCAATTGTCTGAGTCTCTGTGTATAGGTCTCAAGGGACTCTCTTCTCGCTCCCGGACGTGAAGCTGAGATCGCATCGGCTGCCGCCACAATAAATGAGATCGGGCCTGTCGGAGCCACATCCCCGTGATGGGATTCGACCGCATTGATAACGACCGGTGATTCCTTATATTTGCGGCAGATCTCGGCGCCGAGCGAAACATGCGTACCTTCCTGCTCATGGTCGACAGACTTGCCGATATCATGCAGGAGTCCGGCTCTCTTCGCAAGGCGGACATCATAGCCGAGTTCGGATGCCAGCAGGCCGGAAAGCTGCGCCACCTCAATACTGTGCTTCAGGCCGTTCTGTCCGTAGGAAGTACGGAACTTCATACGGCCGAGAAGCTTCACAAGTTCAGGATTAAGTCCGTGAACGCCAACCTCCAGGACAGCCGCTTCGCCCTCCTCGCGGATGGTGTTCTCCACTTCCTTCCTTGCCTTTTCCACCGTCTCTTCGATACGTGACGGATGGATCCGTCCGTCCACGATCAGCTTTTCGAGTGCAACCCTCGCGACCTCTCTTCTGACCGGATCGAATCCCGACAGGACGACTGCCTCAGGCGTATCATCGATAATGAGCTCTACGCCGGTCAGTGTCTCAAGCGCACGGATATTTCTGCCCTCGCGTCCGATGATCCTTCCCTTCATATCGTCATTCGGAAGCTGCACAACGGATACCGTCGACTCGGCAACATGATCCGCAGCGCATCTCTGGATCGCTGTAACAATATATTCTTTTGCTTTTTTATCCGCCTCTTCCTTGGCGATATTGTCATATTCCTTAATGATCCTGGCAGTATCGATTTTGATATCTTCCCTGACGGAATTCAGAAGTTCTTCTTTTGCCTGCTCCGCAGTCAGTCCGGAGATCCTCTCAAGCTCTGTCACGACCTCTGCATGTTTCTGACGGATATCCTCGGCTTTTCTGTTTAATGTGTTGTCCTTGGTGTTGAGCTCTTTCTCCTTTTTGGAAAGCTCAGCCTGCAGACGCTCTGCATTTTCCTCTCTCTTTACAAGTCTCTGCTCCTGCTGCTGGATCTCATGGCGTCTCTCGCGCTGTTCCTTTTCGAACTCAGCTTTGTTGCGGATCGCCTCTTCCTTTGCTTCAAGCAAAGCCTCTCTCTTCTTCGTTTCTGCTGTCTTTACTGCGTCGTCTATTATCGAACGTGCTCTCGTCTCCGCGGAGCCGATCTTCTGCTCATATTCCCTGGTTCCCTGCTTCTTTCCGAAGGTGAACGCTGCAAGAGCTGTAATAACAAACACAATAAGCACAAGCATGACCGTAAGAATTGTCATGTTGTACCTCCTCTGGTTTAGATATAATAATGTCAATGTGCAATTTATGTAGACCAACGGCTGATTGAATCAACCTACCTGTTCAGAATACAGAAAAACACGGAATATATTCTACAATTATTCCGTGTCTATGTCAAACAATATTCAGTTGTCGGACCTGCCGCGCGTTACTATTCCACACTCATGACGCCAAGCAGAGCCCAATGGTAATTGCGGACCGCCTGATGCAGATTCAGATCATTGATCCGGGCCGCCGCCTGATAGCTGATCTGCTGCATGCGAAGCCCTTCATATTCAGCCCGTCCGACCATACCCATATCATACTTGGCTTTGGCAGAATTGGCCGTAAGCTCCGCTTTCTTCAGGGAAGCCGCGGAAGATTCCGTCAGGATCAGCTGCTTTTCCAGTTCATTATGCAGCGTATCAAATGCCGCGCCTGCCTTTCCTCTTGCCTCGTTCTCGCCCATCTGCCGAAGCTCCATACCCGTGCTTGAATACCCATAACTGCTAAGCTTGCCTGCGGAAATAACAGTCTGGTTGCCTTCCACCGCCTGTGTCTTGTCAGCCGCATAATCCCTGCCCTCGAGATAATGCACATCGGGAGCCGGCAGATCCGCGATCGTGATCTCCGCAGCCGGATCATATCCGCACTGGATCGCGATATTTTTCTTCAGCTGAACCAGCCCGGAATCGATGTCTGCAAGTGTTTTGACCGCGGTGTTCATCTGATTGAAATAGCTCTGGGTAGCTGCCGCCGTGCCGAGCCCCTGATTCTGCATCGCCGCCTGCATATTATAAAGCTCTTCATACAGCTTTACCTGTTCTGCAACCATGGAACGGTTAGCCTCAAGCGTCTTATATGAAATCACCAGAGATTCCACGACTGAGATCATCTGGTTCCTGACAGGGCGGAGCGCGTTCTGCACGGTTGCGCCGGAATAATACAGTGAACGCTTGGTGGAACTCAGCTGTCCCAGGATATTCTCCCTGCCATCGATGGCAATACTCAGCTGGGAATCCAGAGCCGCCGCGCCGGCGGAGGAGTCTCCGCTCAGGCTCCGGGCATTCCGGATGAGCGCGATATTCTCATCGATACTGCTGATCTGCTCCTTCATCTGGGAATTAAATTCCTCATAGGCTCCCCGCATTTCGGTCAGGGAGGAGTTCGCCTGATTAAAGTACTTCACATACGTCGGATTCCAGTTTACCACCAGATCCTCGACCTCATCCCACTCGATCACCGAATCGTTGAGCTGGGCGTAACGTTCTGCAGTCAGTCCCGCCGGAACCCCGATCAGGGCCGGATCCTTTGTGGGACCGTCCAGCCCCAGATCATAATTATTGGTATCATAGATCACATTCGGCTGCGTAGTCCCGGCATCGCGGATGTCCATCGGCGGTACATCATTGTAATTTCTGCTGCCGTCCTCATTCAGGATATAAGCGGCGCCGAACTCGTCCACCTCCACCGCGGGCGCTGCCAGGCTCTGCAGACTGATCATCACCGCGAATGCCGATGCCGCTGCGCATATTGACTTTTTATAAATATCCGTTCTTCTCATGCTTCCTCTTTCCGGCCGCTTCAGGCCGGCCGCCTGCCGGTCAGATGTTGCCGCTGACTGCGTCGTCGTAGGCCGATCTTGCCGAGATCATACCGATATACGCCTTCCTGAGCGCGAGCTCGGAGGCCTTCTGCGCATTCTGTGCCTTTGCGTGATCGATCGGGCTGATCGTACCGAGTGAGAGCTGGCGGTCCGCTGTCGCAAGATTCAGATCCGCCGCCGCCTTATCGCTGACAGCATTGTTATAGGCCGTCACCGCATTGACGAGTTTATCATAGGCTCCTTTAAAATTAACGCCGAAGGTATTGGTATCGGTGTTCAGCTGATTCTGGTTCTGCTCAACGATCAGGGTCGTATAATTACCGGTCTGTGCATTCCTCAGCTTGATCCGGTCGATCTGAAGCGTCAGGTTGCGTTCCTGCGCAGCGGCCAGATCAGCATCATAGCTGACTGCCATCGCTGCCTCAGGCGTCATTTCCGGCAGAGGTCCGATCACGCCTGCGGAATCAAAGGCCCATCCGCACATCACCAGCACACTGTTGCGGCTGCTTCCGATGGCAGACTCCGTACTCAGTCTGCCGGCTCTCGCATTGTCCAGGTTCTCCTGTGCCGTCAGCAGTTCTATCTCCGTGCCCATGCCAACGTTCTTTTTCGTTGCGGCCGACTGATAAAGTCTTTCCAGATAAGCCACATTGGCATCCGCATATTCCTTTTCATAAAGTCCGCTGTAATAATCCAGGAACGCAGTCCTTGCCGCTGCGGCAGTCTGCTTTTCGATCAGGTCATACTGCAGCCTGATCACCTCTGAATCCGTCACATTGCTTTCCGCCTGCAGCCTGAGGGAATTGGCCTGGTTCCTGTAATTGGCCGCCATCACAGCCGCAGTGTCCGCAAAGGAATCCGAAAGAGAATCCATGCGGTCCGCTTCCGTCAGCAGGTAATCTGTCACCTCCTGGGCATCCATAGTTCTGCGTTTGTCAGTATTGAACTCATTGCGGTTTTTGACCACAGTCGGATTATACTCACTGATAAGTCCGTCAATTTCATACCATTCCAGGTTATTGTCCGAAAGATGCACCATTTCCTCTTCCGTGTGCATGGCGCCGGGTCCCTCTGCAAATGCAGGCACCGGAATCGCCGCGCCAAGGAGCAGGGCAGCTGCCGCCGCCGTGATCCTGACTCTGCTGTGAAAAGCCGATCTGTATTTCATGTTCCGAAAACTCCTCCAAACTTTCAACGTCTGCTTATGCCGCAGCTTTTGTCTTCTTCTTTTTGCTCATGTAGTAATAGTAGACAGGCAGTACCAGGAGCGCCATGACCGTGGAGGTCAGGAGTCCGCCGATATTGACCATTGCAAGGCCCTGCATGACTGCGCCGGCTCTTCCGACACCGAGGCCCATCGGGATCATCGAAAGGATCGTCGTCAGCGTCGTCATCAGGATCGGTCTCAGACGGATCGCGCCTGCTTCGACGATGGCATTCTCAAAGTCCATTTCCTTGCGGAGCTGGTCAACCGTATCCACATACAGAATACCGTTGTTGACGACGGTACCGATCAGCATCAGGTAACCGATCAGAGTCGGCATACTGATCTCAATATTGAACAGCCAGAGCAGCCCGAAGGAACCGATCATCGCGAACGGGATCGTCGTCATGACCATGAAGGAGAATCTTGGAGATTCAAACTGTGCGGCCATTACGACAAAGACCAGGAAGACCGCGATCGCAATCGCCGTGCCGAGGCTTCTGAACTCATCGTTCATCCTTTCAAGCTGGGCATTGGTCTGCTCGGACACGCCTCCGGTCAGATTCGGACTTACGTACTTGTCCCTGATATCCTTCTGTGTGGTTTTATCCGCCAGGTCCGTAAAGCTGGCGGAAATCGTTGCCTGATACTGCTTATTGTATCTGACGATCGACGCGGGACTGTCCTCAAAGCGGACATCCGCAATATCCTTCAGATAGACGGTATTACCGGAGGTGGATGTCAGCAGGATATCCTTTACCTTATTGATATCGTCAAACTCGGTATCCGGATATTCCACCCGGATCGACATATTGTCCCCGTCCACCTGCATCTTATCCGCTTCCTTTCCGGAGATCATGGTGTAAAGGTTTCCCGCGACCTGTGCCGGAACAAAGCCCTCAGCTGCTGCCGCCACCGGATCGATGTCAAATTTAATGATCGGCGTCGCATCTGCCATATTGGAAGTAACGGCAGTCAGACGCGGATCCAGCTTCAGCTTATCAAAAATGGTATCCGAGACATTCTTCAGTTCATCATAATCCGCCGACACCAGTGTCAGGGAATATCCGGAGGCAACATTCATCATGCTGGTCATGGAGTATGCACTGACCGAAATGTCACAGTCATCTACGGACTGCAGTCTGCGCTTCCACTGCTCCACGACCTCGTCCGTGGTCTTCACGCGTTCATCCTTCAGATACACGGTGAAGCTGCCGGTACCTGAAGACATCATCCCCATGCCGCCGCCGCTCAGCATATAGCGGTCAACGTCGGGGTCTTCCAGAATGATCGTCTCTATTTCAGCGAACTTTTCCTCCTGTTTTTCTATCGTCACGCCGGGCCGCATATCCACGCTGACCTGTACCGTGCCCTGATCCATGGCAGGCATCAGGACGGCGCTCAGCTGCGTCGCGCAGACAATGGACAGCACAAAGAATAAAAAGGCGATCAGAAGTGTCTTTTTCCTGTTCTTCAGGATCACGCGTTCAAGACTGCGGTATCCGGTCTGCATGGAGCGGATCAGATGATAAGCCGGAGCCTTTTCCTTCTCTCTCGGTTTATAAAAGACAAAGCAAAGCGGAACGATCGCGATCGCAGAGATCAGCGACGCAATCATACTGAATACGATCGTCATGCCGAGCGGCTGGAAAAACTGGCCGGAAAGTCCGCTCAGGAATCCGAGCGGCAGGAAAACAACGCAGGTCGTGACCGTGGAGCCCAGGATACTGCCGGCGACGGAATCCGTACCGCCTACGGCGTTTTTGATATAGCCTTCAAAGCTCTGATCCTCATCAAGCTCCATCGCACGGAAGCAGGCCTCCAGTACGACGATGGAGTTATCGACCATCATACCGACGGCCAGGACCATGGAACCGAGCGTGACGACATTCAGCGAATACCCCATCCTGCCCATCATAACAAGAGCCGTAAGAATAGAAATCGGGATGGAGGTCGCAACGATCAGGGATGCCTTCAGGTCTCCGTAAAACAGGAGCAGCACGCCGGTCGAGATCACGATCGCAAGGATCATTGTCTCAAATACCGTAAACAGGGAGCTGTTGATATCATCGGCGGAGTCCTGCACGACGATAAAGTCCAGATGCGGATCCTCGGCCTTCAGCCTGTCAAATACGCGCCTTGCAGAACTGGATACATTGGACGCGGTATACTGCTGGTTTCTGTTGAGGGCAAGGACGACTACATCTTCGCCGTTATAACGGCCGATATTCTGGATCTTATCCTGGATCCTGGATACCTCCGCAATATCCTCCAGATAAATGACATTGCCGTTTCCGTAACTGATCGGGATCCGTTTCAGCTCCTCGGGTGTTTTATATTCCACACCGAGTGAAATATTCATATCGGTATTGCCGACGCTGGTCGAGCCTGCAGGAATGGAAAAGGACGCCGATCCCACAATGGATGCGACGGAATTCATGTCCAGATGCAGCTGGGCCAGCTTTTCCGGATCGAGTCTGACGCGCACATATTCCTGCTGCCCGCCGTAAAGATCCACGGAAGCGACCGAGGATATCTTCTCAAGCTCGGGAACGATATTTTTATCCGCGTAATTATAGATATTGTTGATATCGGAGTTCTTGACGACTACATACATGGACGCCATCTGATTGATGTCGAATTCCATAATCATCGGATCGTCGGCATCCTCCGGAAGATTCCTGACGACCGTGTCCAGTTTTTTTCTCAGCTCCGAATATGCATTATCCATATCCGTGCCGTACTCGTACTGCATCAGGATCAGGGAATAGTTCTCGTTGGACATGGAGGTCATATTATCCACTCCGTCGAGTGTTCCGATCGAATCCTCGATCTCCCTGGTCACCAGCTTGTCAATATCCTCCGGGTTGGCTCCGGGATACGTCGTCGTTACGATCAGCATCGGCATATTGATCTCCGGCGTGAGCTCCAGCTTCATATTCAGAATACTGACGACGCCGAAAAAGATCAGCGAAATCACGCACAGGACCGTCGTAACAGGTCTTTTCAGAACTGTTTTTGTCAGATTTGTCATCATGATCTTCAGCCCTCCGGAAGAACCTGTACAAGCGCGCCTTCATAAAGCTGGGAGGTCCAGCTCATGATCACCAGGGAACCTTCGTCAATTCCTTCCAGGATCTCTGTCTTTTCACTGTTGGAAAGTCCCGTCTTAACCTCAACCTTATGCACGGTACCGGGCCTGTTGTTCTCATCGATCGTGCTCTTTTCGTCTCCGGCTTCCGAATCTTCGTTGTAGGTCAGCGTATAGACATACGTCTTTCCGCCGTCATAATGGATATCATCGGTATCCAGGAGCAGCGCATTCTCTGATTTTTCCGAAATAAAGCTTACCTTGACGCTTGATCCGTTCGGAATCGCATTTGCCCCCTCAAATGCCGCCTCCACCGGATAAAGACCGGTTGAAGCGCTCGGAAGCGTGGACACGGAAGTCACCCGGCTCTGATATTCGGAGCCCTGTTTGCTGACTGTCACCTCAGTTCCCGGTGCAAATGCCTCCAGCAGTCTGTCCGTGACATTAAAGCTCAGCTTATTCTCTCCGCTCGACGAGATCACGCAGACCTGTGAAGCCGGAGACACCATACCGTTGATGCTCATGCTGGTGGATTCGACCGTTCCGCTGACGGGTGCTGTCACAGTTGCAAATTCCACCTGCGTATCGTACTGAAGCTGTGCGCCGTCAAGCTGCAGGCGCGCGGCTTCAAGACCTGCCGCTGCCTGATCGTAGCCGTTTTTGGTCGTTTCATAGGTCTGCTGGGAAACATCCCCGCTTCCAACCAGGACGGACATGCGGTCCAGATTGGTTTTGGCCATGGCAAAGCCGTCCTCGGCATTTTTCAGCTGAAACTTTGCTCCGTCAAGCGAAATCCTCGCCGCATCGATTGCCTTCGAGTTATCGATCGTACAGATGGGGTCGCCCTCTTTGACACTGTCGCCTGTTTTTACGAATATTTCCGTAATCTCCCCGCTGGCCTTCGGGATCACATAATAAACGTCCCCGGGCATTACAGTTCCGATCAGGCTGGTCTCAATGGAAATATCTCCGCGCTCGGCATGTCCTACGGACACCGTGGAGAGCGTATCGATTTCAAGCTTTTCCTTTGTATTGAAAATCCGGTTTCCGATCAGCAGGATCAGCCCCGCTGCAACAGCTGCCGGTATCATGATTTTGACAGCCTTCGGAAGCTTCTTCTTCCGCTTTTTGCCGCCGGACGGCTGTTCCTGTATTCCATCCTGCGGTTCTGCCGCAATTGCCTCCTGATTATTCACATCTTTCATATCTGCAGTCTGATTGATATCCATTGAATGTCCCTTCTGTACATTAGTTTCTGTTTCTCCCATTATCCGGGAGATTATAACTTATATGATGATGATTAACTCAAAATTAACCTGGCGGTATGAATTCATAAAAATTCCGTAAAAAACGTCAAAACTCTCCAATAAAAAACTGCGATGATCATCGCAGTTTCCCGGTTACTATGAAAGTCAGTGAGCCGAGCCCATAGGGCGAAGGCGATACGCTATTTTCATGTATGCGCAGTGACAGCAAAGCTGTCGCGGAGTCTAATATTTTCTTCCGTATTTTATCACATTGCTTCCTGATTCAGCCTGTTTAAAACCGCTGTCTCCTGGTTCTTGATATGCTTTTCCACGACCTTCAGTCCCTCTTTAGCATCCCCTGAAGCAAAAGAATTCAGGATCAGACGGTGCTCCTCGATCAGAGACTTTCTCGTTTCGACATCCTTGGAATACTCCATACGATAGCGGTACATATTTTCCCTGAGGTTGTGAAGGATCTCGCTGAGCTTGTCATTGTCCGCTGCTTCATAAATTACAAAATGGAACCCTTCGTCCGCTTCCGTGATGCGGATCAGGTCCCCGTCCCTGACAGCGTCTTCAAAGGTCTGCTCCGCCCTTTTCAGCGCTTCCATATCCTTCTCGCTGAAATTACGGAAGGCGCACTCATAGGCCATCTTCTCCAGAGTCATCCTGACCTGCAGCACATCCGTGAGCATCTTTTCGGAAATGCCGGCAACGATCGCACCTTTCCTTGGGATCAGCGTGACAAGTCCCTCATTGGAAAGCTTCCGGATCGCCTCGCGGATCGGTGTGCGGCTGACTCCCATCTTTTCGGCGAGCTGAATCTCCATCAGTCTCTCGCCCGGCTTCAGTTCGCCCTTCAGGATCGCCTGTCTCAAGGTGGTAAATACAAGTTCGCGAAGGGGCATATATTCATCTCGTATTAAAGTGAATTCAGATCCCATATCAATACCTCGTATGGAATAATCGTACTAAAAAAAACACAAAAAAACAAGTACTATCTCCTTCAATCCCGGAATTTCGTGCTGATTACGGCTGACAATTCTGCCCTGTATTTCGAATTTTTGAAATATTCTGCTGCCTGCTCAATCAGCGATTCCTCCTCAAATAATCCGAAAACAGTCGAACCGCTGCCGCTCATACAGGCTGTCGACGCACCGTTTTCCAGCATTTCTTTCCGGATACGGGAAACCAGCGGGATCTCAGGAACAACGACGTCCTCCAGTACATTTCCGACAGACCGGAAAAGCTCCTTTTTACTGTTATGTTCCAGAGCGGAAAGTACCGCGTCCACATCCGGATGCAGCATTTCCATTCCTTCCTCCTCCAGGCGGTCATAAGCGCCATATACCTCAGGCGTAGAGCAGCCTGCAGCGGGTTTTACCAGAAGGACCGGGAGGCTGATCCCGGTAGATACAGGCGTCAGGACCTCTCCGATTCCTTCCGAGAGCGCAGTGCCTCCAAGGATGCAGTATGGGATATCCGCGCCGAGCCTGACCCCGAGCTCCATCAGCTTTTCCCTTGAAAGGCCAAGACCGGCTGCTAAGTTCATGCCGGTCAGGACTGCGGCGGCGTCCGCCGATCCGCCGGCAAGCCCCGCGGCAGACGGGATGTGTTTTTCCAGATGCATGCGTACGCCGTTTTTGAGCCCAGTGCTTTCCATCAGCAGCTTTGCCGCACGATACATCAGATTTCTGCCGTCCGAGGGCACTGAAGGATCGGATGACGACAGTTCAATTTCCGGGTCCGGCAGCATTTCCAGCGTGATCTCATCGCAAAGTGCAAGCTGCTGC
This sequence comes from Lachnospiraceae bacterium, assembly GCA_017460845.1. Lineage (GTDB taxonomy): Bacteria > Bacillota > Clostridia > Lachnospirales > Lachnospiraceae > Avilachnospira. The sequence goes on along the minus strand of JAFUAE010000026.1, from coordinate 3,864 downwards.
ATGACCATACGGACTTCATGATATCCGTCTGCTCTCCTTCCCAGAATATCCAGAGATAAATTGATTTTTGCATATGCTTTTGTATTCATATTTTGTTCTTAATTCCTTTAAAGAATATTTACTTTCACAACACAATTCTTTTATGAATGCGTTTTATGATATTCGCAGAAGAACAGATAAAGTTGTTACTGCATTGTAAATAATTTTTTTCATAATGCTTGCCCCGATGGTTTTACTGTCGGGGTTCCTCCCTTTTTATGGGGAAAAAGCAGAAATCCCGTCCTTAACGCCGTACTTTTCAGTACGGCTTTTTTAGACGGGAAACACAGTAAGCTTTATAGCAGCCCGCTGCCGCTCAGCATGCATGGGCTGATGCCGGTATACGCGGCAAAAGCCTCACTGATGATGTAATACGGATTGTTCCGCACTTCGTGCTCCCACAATCTTTACATCATATCATGAGTTGCCCGACAAATGGGCTTGCGCTCTATGAGCTACGCGCTTTCTACGCGATATATCGCTCCGAAATCGCTTCAAACATTCGGAATCCGCTCATTTTTCTGCGAAAAATGGCTCCTTCCTCATGTTTGGCGGGGCCCATGAACAATAATTTGCAAGCGAGCTTGCAAATTCTGTTCATTTGTCCCTTAGCTCATATCATTTCCTGCACACGGCTGCCGGATCCGCTCTGTCATAAACCGCGATATAGGTATCCCCTTCCCGGTAATTCTTAAGGACCTCGATCATGTCCTTTTCCGGGATCGCAATACAGCCGTGCGTCGTCTGTCCGCCGACTGCACAGTGCAGGAACAGGGCGGAACCCTTATATGGCGTCCCGTCCGGGTTATAGCCCGAATCAATGCAGTAATCATAATAACCTGCATAATCGATCAGATGCTCGGAAGCCGACCTGCTGAATGATACGCCTGCAGACGCATCCACCAGTTTATTGTAGGCCGCGGATGCGGAATCGCCGCACCAGTAATGGTTTTTGTTCACCTTCAGGTAATTCTCCGGAAATCCGGGAAGAGCTTCTTTGATACCGAAGGGAGTATTCATCTTGAAAACGCCCATCGGCGTTTTGTTGTCGCCTTCCTTTTCCTTTCCCAGCCCGTTTTTCCCGAGCATAGCCTTTGTACTGAGCACCTCAGTCCACGTTGAAGCGCCTGCAGCCTGCGTACCGGTCCTGATGAACAGTTTCAGCTCGCCGGAGGTCTCACCCATTCCGCTCTCGACAGTCACAAGGACCTTTGCAGTCTCCGGAACATTAACAGCATCCGGGACCGCAGCCTGGGGCGCGCCCGTGCCCGGACCGACTCCCGGTCCTTTCGCCGTAATTCCATTTGTGATCACCGAGGTCTGGGCCGGTGCTGCTGCAAATGCCTGCATACTAAAACAGAGCACGCTTACGATCAGTGCGGTGAACAGTACTTTCTTCATTATATAAACTCCTTTGCAGTTGTCGTCTGATTGAAACGGTTCGCTGCTGTAATTCTGCCAGCAGGACGCCGTGTCATATGGGAACAGGGTCTCTCTCCGCTCCGTGTCCTGCATTATACCATACTTTCGGCTTGTGAAAAACCGCTTTGTAGACTATACTGAATTAGCTCTTTTAATCCGCTGCTGATCACAGGCCGGGCTTCTATGGTGCCGGATGCATCCATACCGGCCGGCCAATGAAATATAGATTCAAACCTGTCACAAAGTGAGGACATCCCATGAAATATATCGAATCCATGAATGAAGGCATGCACATCCGTGATGTTTACCTGTGCAAGACAAAAAATATTGCACTGACCAGAAACGGCAAAGAATATGCAAATGTCACGCTTCAGGACAAGACCGGCCAGATAGATGCCAAGATCTGGGAGCCGAACAGCCCCGGGATCAGTGATTTCGAACCGATGGACTTCGTCCTGATCGATGGAAATGTCACGAGCTTCAACGGTGCAAGACAGCTGAATATCAACAGGCTGCAGATCGCACAGGAGGGCCAGTACATTCCGGCTGATTATTTTCCGGTATCTGAAAAAGACCTCTCCGCCATGCAGGCCGAGCTGCTGCGCCTTATCGAAAGCGTAAAGAATCCGTCGCTTTCCGCTCTGCTGCATTCCTTCTTCGATCAGAAGGATTTCATGAAGCGCTTCTGTACGCACAGCGCGGCAAAATCGATCCACCACGGCTTTATCGGCGGACTGCTTGAGCACACCTTAAGCGTGTCCACACTCTGCAGCCAAATTGCTTCCCACTATCCTTATCTCAACCGGGACCTGCTGGTAACAGGCGCGATCCTGCACGATATCGGAAAAACGAAGGAATTGTCTTCCTTCCCCGCCAATGATTACACAGATGCGGGCCAGCTGCTCGGTCATATCATGATCGGCGCACAGATGGTAAGCGGGCAGATCGAAAAAATCGAAGGCTTCCCGCCCGTACTCGGCAACGAGCTGCTGCACCTGATCCTTTCCCATCACGGCGAGCTTGAATACGGCTCTCCCAAAAAGCCCGCGCTGATGGAGGCGCTGGTTTTAAGCTTTGTTGACAATATGGATGCAAAGGTCGAAACCATGTATGAGACCATCCGTTCAAAGGAGCCGGCAAATGCCGACGGCTGGATTGGATACAACAAGCTCCTGGATACCAATCTCCGCAAAACTGTCGGGAAATAAGCAAGCTTTAAATATGAAGCTGAAAAAGCTGTCGTGCAGCAGTTACGCACGGCAGCTTTTTATATCTGTTTTATATCTGTTTTTATATGTTCTATATCCTTAGCGGAACCCCGTACCTTCTCAGAATCTTCTCCAGGTCTCCTTGCGGAACAGGGCCAGGATCGGGAAGATCTCCAGCCTTCCGATCAGCATGTCGGCACTCAGTATGACTTTGCTGAAATTGGAAAATACCGAATAATTGCCTGTCGTTCCGTTAATGCCGATACCCGGTCCGATGTTATTGAAGGTCGCCATGACCGCCGTAAAGGTGGAGGACCAGTCCAGACCGTTGGGCGCGATCAGCAGGAGGGAAATGATAATGATCATCACGTAAACAAATGTATATACGCCCGTAGCCCTGATGACCTTCTCCTCCACTGTCTTGCCGTCGATATGGACTTTTTTTACCATATCGGGATGCAGCTGGATCGCCAGGTCCCTGGAAAAGGATTTGCCCATCAGAAGCAGTCTGGATATCTTGAAGCCGCCGCCCGTCGAACCCGCACAGGCGCCGCAGAACATCAGGACGACGATAATGCACTGGGACAGATGCGGCCAGAGATTGATGTCATCCATCGCGTAACCCGTGGTCGTAATAATCGATCCGACGTGAAATGCCGCATTGTGGATCGTTGCAAAGGGTGTCTGAAATCCATTGCTGATCATCAGATCCAGGGATATCAGGACGATTGCTCCCACTACGATCACCAGATACAGCCAGACCTCCTCCATGTGCAGCGCCTGGTCTGTCTTTCTGATCAGTAGAAGGAAATAAAAGTTAAAGTTGATGCCGAAGGCAAGCATGGCGATCGTGATCACGATCTGCTGCGCAGTCGTATAATCGGCGCAACTTGAATTCAGTACTCCGAATCCTCCCGTTCCTGCAGCGCCGAAGGTAATGCAGAGAGCGTCGAAAAACGGCATTTTCAGCATGACCAGAACTGCGAGGGTCACGACTGTGAGCCCCGTATAGATCAGGTAAAGGATCTTGGCCGTATCGCTGGCTTTCGGAAGAAGCTTTGAAACCTCCGGTCCCGGGCTTTCCGCCTTGATCAGGTTCATCTGGGAGCCATCGCCGAAATGAACGATCGCGCTCATGAATACCAGAATTCCCATGCCGCCGATCCAGTGTGTAAAACTGCGCCAGACCAGCACG
>JAFUAE010000025.1 GCA_017460845.1 Lachnospiraceae bacterium | reverse complement strand
CGCAGAGATCGAGAAGCGCAAGGATGTACGCGTTGTGATCCTTACAGGCGGCCCGGACAAGAAGGGCAATGCATTTAAGTCCTTTGTGGCTGGCGCTGATATTTCCGAGATGGTAAATGCTACTTCAGCAGAAGGACGCGCTATGTCCCTTCTGGCTATGGAGGCATTCAACAGACTTGAGAATATGCCGCAGGTCACGATCGCTGCTGTCAACGGATTTGCACTTGGCGGCGGATGCGAGATCAGCATGGCTTGCGATATCCGTGTAGCATCTGAAAATGCAATCTTCGGACAGCCGGAGTGCGGACTCGGCATTCTTCCGGGATTCGGCGGAACACAGAGACTTGCACGTCTTGTCGGCAAGGGACGCGCTAAGGAACTGATCTTCACCTGCGACAGAATCGATGCACAGGAAGCATATCGCATCGGCCTTGTTAATAAGGTAGTTCCGGCAGAGCAGCTGATGGATACCTGCAAGGAGATGGCAGCAAAGATCCTGAAGAATGGCAGCTATGCGATCAGCATCGCTAAGAGCGTGATCAATGCCGGCATGGATATGGACCTTGCGAATGGTCTCAGAATGGAAGCGGATGCATTCGGCTTCACATTCTCTACTCATGATAAGAAGGAAGGCATGACAGCATTCCTTGAGAAGAGACCGTCCGAGCTCACAGACTTCTGATAAGCTGCTTCAAAAGCATGAATGACCGGGAGGAAGCGAAACCGCTTCCTCCCGTTTTCAAAAATAGACAGGGAAGCTGAGTGCCGGAACGGGCCGGGCCTTAAGTTAAGAACCGGCAGGAGCTGAGGAGACAGAGGATATGTACGAAATCGAAACCCTAAAGAAATGGATAGATGAAAGCGATAATATCGTTTTCTTCGGAGGCGCCGGAGTCTCTACCGAAAGCGGGATCCCGGATTTCCGGAGTGTTGACGGCATCTACAATATGAAATACGATTATCCGCCGGAACAGATCCTGAGCCACAGCTTTTTCGTTTCCCGGCCGGATGAGTTTTACCGTTTTTACAGGGATAAAATGCTGGTCGAGGGCGCAAAACCCAATAAGGCGCACAAAGCGCTGGCGAAGCTGGAGGCGGAAGGCAAACTTAGGGCCGTCATTACGCAGAATATAGACGGGCTGCATCAGGCAGCCGGAAGCCGCGAGGTCCTGGAGCTGCACGGCGCTGTTGCCAGAAACCATTGCCAGCGCTGCGGAAAGTTTTACGATCTGGAGGCGATCCGGACCGCTCCGGAAATGGTGCCCCGCTGCAGCTGCGGCGGCATTATCAAGCCGGACGTCGTACTGTATGAAGAAGGGCTGGACATGGACCTGATGGACAGAGCGGTTGGCTACATCGCTAATGCCGACATTCTGATCATCGGGGGGACTTCGCTGAATGTATATCCTGCAGCCGGCCTGATCCATTATTACAGGGGACATAAGCTGGTCCTGCTCAACCGTGGCGTGACGCCGATGGACAGCCGCGCGGATCTGATCATTCGCGATAAGATCGGAGAAGTGCTTGGACAGGTGACCGGGATCGAATAGTTTTATGATAAATGCTGATTTAATGCACTGCCGGCTGCCAGGATCGACAGACGGCCAAGACCTTAACGGAATGCAATTCACGCGGTCTTCTGGCTTGTCTATCCTCGAAACCTGCTATACACGCAGGTTTCTACGGCTATCCGGCGCCAGCAGACCTGGAATTGCCATTCCGCAGGTCTATGGCGTCTGCCGATTTCTGGCAGCCTATTCGATCAAATCAGCTTTTCATGAGAAGACCGGACTAAAAAAGATATCCGAAATCTGCATATTGCAGAAGACGGATATCTTTTCTGTTTCTGAATAACTGACGATTGCGCCGGAGTGCGCAATTATTGCATATTCGGGGTTAAACCGTATTTGCGGTTATAGGCATCGCAGATCAGGTTCACATTTTTGATCAGGATATAGGAGCCGACAAAGGTGCCTACAAAACAGAGCAGGGAACCGAGGAGTCTCCAGAGAATGATCGTAGTGCCGTTTTCCTGAATCGAAAGTCCATAGTAGGGAGCATTTTTCTGCAGCCTGTTGCCAAGCTTGTATTCCCACCAGATCGCGTAAAAACCGCAGGTCACAATGGAAAGCAGGATATACATGCCGAGTCCGCCGGTTTCCTCATCATCGTCATTGCACGCAATATTGATATCTCTGGCAACGGAATAGATGAAGTAGTAGCCGTAGATGCCGCAGGTAATCAGTGAAAGCAGGACATAAGCGACAAGGTTCCGGTCTGTTTTCAGCGCTCCGCCGGGAAGCGGTGAACCGCCCCTGAATTCTGCTGCAATTTCGTCGACCGCGGAATCAACGGACCTGCCGGCTGCCTGAAAGGCCCGACGGGCATCCTGACCGACATTTTCAAATGCATCCCTGGCATCATCTGCAAAATCCGATGCTGCCGCCGCTGCGCCGTTTAATGTGTCGCGAAACTGTGAGCCGGAGCCGGAAGCGTCCGGAAGATGAGCTCCGCAGTTGGGGCAGAATTTGGAGCCTTCGGGAATCTGGTTACCGCAATTAGTACAAAACATTGATTACCTCCTGTAATGAATGCAGCAGGAAACCGCCTGCAGGATCAATTGTCAGGATGGGATCCCCGTGCAGTATTCTGAAAAAATAAGTGAATCCGAACAAAAGAACCGCCAAAACCAGAAGTCTGCTGCGGGTACGGACCGAAAGCCTTCCGCGGAAGAACCAGAGCGCAAAGGCAGCAGGCATGATCAGCGATAGCGGATGATAGGAAACGGCTTCCGGAACATTCCCATGGGACAATCCGAGTAATGCCCTGCACATACCGCAGCCGGCACAGGGGATCCCTGTAAAAAAGCGGATCGGACATCCTATTCCGGTTACATGCAGGAGGCAGGCTGCAGCCAGAAGCAGAAGCAGCAGTTTCAGATCTTCGCCTGCATGTCTTTTTTCTGTTTGAAGAAAGTCCAGAATTGTTTTTCTCATCGCATCTCTTGACAGAATTCCTTTCAATCATACAATATAACATTTATAGGCTTATTTTTAAACTTGTAATATTAATGGAGATTCTATTTGGATACGATTGACTTTATACAACTAGCGGTACTATTGATCCTCCTGCTGCTTTCCGGTTTTTTCTCAAGAGCGGAAACGGCATATACCGGAGTCAACCGTGTAAAGATACGCGCACTTGCCGAGGAACATGATCCTAAAGCGGAGACTGTCCTGAAAATACTGGAACATTACTCCGATCTGCTCAGCAGTATCCTGATCGGCAATAATATCGTGAATCTGAGTGCATCGGCACTGACGACAACGCTGACGATCAAATTGTACGGCAGCGCGGCAGTCGGCATTTCAACCGGTGTGATCACACTTCTGGTCCTGATGTTCGGCGAGGTGATCCCGAAACGCCAGGCTGCGGCAGAACCGGAGAGGTTCTCTCTGCGTTATGCGGAATTCATCTATGCGTACTTGAATCTGCTGAAGCCGCTGATCTGGCTCGTTGAGATCCTGGCCAGGGGGATCGCGTTTTTGTTTCATCTGAATGTGGATCATGCGGAATCCGTGATTACGGAAGAAGAGCTGAAAACCTATGTTGAGGTATCCCATGAGGACGGCGTGATCGAATCGGATGAAATGGAACTGATCCACAATGTATTTGATTTCGGCGATGCTACCGCAAAGGATATCATGATCCCCAGGGTGGAAATGGAGACGATAGAAGCCGGGGCAGGATTTGAAGAGCTGAAGGAAAAATTCCGGTCTACGATGTTTACGCGGATTCCGGTTTATAAAGATTCCGAGAATCCGGATAATATGCTCGGTTTCGTAAATATCAAGGATATTCTCCTTGTGGACGATCCCGGGGATTTCGATATCCGCAGGATCATCCGTCAGGCGCATTACACGACCGAGACTAAAAAGGTCACGGATCTGATGGGAGAACTGAAGGATAATCTGCTGAGCGTGGCGTTTGTGATCAACGAATACGGGGAGACAGTCGGCATGATCACGATGGAGGACCTGCTGGAGGAACTCGTCGGAGAGATCCGCGACGAATATGATACGGACGAGCGCGAACAGATCCGCAAGGTCAGGGAACGTCAGTACATGGTGGATGCTTCGGTAAGGCTGGATGATATCAATGATTATCTGGGCACGTCATTTGACTCTGAGAATTACAATTCACTGGCAGGCATCATTCTGGAAAAGCTGGAAAGGATCCCTGAGGTCGGGGATACGATCAGCCTGGAGGACGGAAGCATCCTGAAGGTGCATTCCATGGAAGACCACAGAGTTATCAAGATCCTGCTGACGCTTCCGGAGGAGGAAAAAACAGAGACAGAAGAATAGGAATTAAGAAAGACTTAGAAAGCCCTTCCGATGTGGCATGCTGCCACAATGCCGGAAGGGCTTTTGCAATTCCGCTGACGGGCCGGATATAACGCGCAGGAACCGGAAGGGCAGCGATCGGCGCTATTGACATTTTTTTAGTATCTGGTATGATAATTAAAAACAATAATAATTATCATTATTTTTTAGATATGCAAAAAAAGTATTCAAGACAAAGAGAAGCAATCAAGAGATACCTGACCGGAAATGATACACATCCCACGGCCGATGAGGTATACTATCAGGTAAGACAGGAATATCCGAATATCAGTCTTGCCACCGTATACCGCAATCTTCATCAGATGAGTGAAGACGGGGAGATCCGCAGGATCTGCTGCGGCAGCGACCCGGATCACTATGACTTCCGGACGGAGGAACACGGTCATTTCCTGTGCGGGAAATGCCACAGAGTCTTTGATGTGATGATCGACTATGAGAAAGTAGCTGCTTCTCACGGACCGCTTCCCGGTACGGCCGGCAGCTGCGAGATCATTTATTACGGGACCTGCAGCGCCTGCGCGGGGGACGGAAACAGACTATAATGCTGTGGAGCGCAGCATTATATATAAAGCATTTTTATAAAAGGAGATTAAGAGTATGAAAACATGGGTTTGCACAGTTTGCGGTTACACAGTTGAAGCTGAAACAGCACCGGCGGAATGTCCGATCTGCCATGCAAAGGCAGATAAGTTCAAGGAGCAGGCAGAGGAGCTTGCATGGGCATCCGAGCATGTAATCGGAGTTTCCGAGGGTGCTCCGGAGGATGTTATTGAATTCCTGCGCAGTGATTTCCAGGGAGAATGCTCCGAGGTCGGCATGTATCTGGCAATGTCCCGCGCAGCATACAGAGAGGGATATGCTGAAATCGGCGAGTATTTCAGAAGAGCAGCATTTGAAGAGGCTGAGCATGCAGCAAAATATGCCGAGCTTCTCGGTGAAGTTGTAACAGCAAGCTCCAAGAAGAATCTTGAGCTGAGAGTTGCAGCAGAAAACGGAGCATGTGCAGGCAAGACGGCAATGGCCAAGAAATGCAAGGCGCTCAACCTGGATGCACTTCACGACTCCATCCATGAAATGGCAAGAGACGAGGCAAGACACGGCCAGGCATTCGCAGGCCTGCTCAAGAGATACTTCGGCTAAAGAATCATGAAAGACGAAAAGGATTTTTCCACGCGTTTAATGGCCTTTACGTTCTTCTATGCAATCGCCTTATACTTGTTTATGATAGGCTTTTTCTTCTGGAACAGGCATATCGATTACAAGTCTGAAAGACCGATCTCGCAAAGCGCGCAAAGGCTCTGAACCTCGACGCTATTCATGATACCGTTCATGAGATGGCAAGGGATGAAGCAAGACACGGCAAGGAGCTTATCTAATAAAAGATAAGCCCATATGACGGGAGCGCGGAGTCATCCGGAGCTTATCCCTCATAAGAGGATGGTGCCGTGACGCGGGAGTGCGGAGCACGGAGCTTATCAAAACAATAAAATTCAATCGTTAAATTTAGAAAAAGGAGAAAAACCATGAAATACCAGTGCCCATGCGGATATATCTATGATGAAGAAAAAGAAGGCGTGAAGTTCGAGGATCTTCCGGCTGATTACGAGTGCCCTGAGTGCGGCCTTGGAAAAGACGTATTTGAGCCGGCTGAGTAAACGATCAGTAATCATATCCGGAAAAGACTGCCGGATAAGGCTTTCTGAAACATAAAGGACATGAGGGGGAAGAGAAAATTCTTCTCCCTCTTTCTTTATGCTCTATGCTATAATCGAACCAGAATCGGAAAGGCAGGGACCCGGTCGGATCAGGCGGGTCCGGGATTGGATATGATCATTACCAGAACACCCTTCCGTATGTCGTTTTTCGGCGGCGGCACGGATTTTGAGGAATACTTTAAGGAACACGGCGGAGCTGTGCTTTCCACGACTTTTGACAAATATTGTTATGTCAGTGTAAGGCACCTTCCGCGTTTTTTTGATTATTGGAACGAAGTGATTTATTCCAAGATAGAGAGAGTAAAGCATACGGATGAAATCGTCCATCCGGCTGTGCGCAATGCGATGAAAATGAAGGATATGCACGAGCTGAGGATCTCGTATGACGCAGATCTGCCGGCCCGCTCCGGACTCGGCACCTCATCTTCCTTTGCAGTGGGCATGCTCAATGCGTTCAGCGCCCTGAAAGGAAAGAAGCTCAGTAAGAGACAGCTGTCGGATGAAGCCATCTATCTCGAGCGCGTACTCTGTGCGGAAAGCGGAGGTATCCAGGACCAGATCGCCGCGGCTTTCGGCGGGATGAATGTCATTACCTTCGGCGCGGACGGCTATGAGGTAAAGCCGGTGCAGGTTTCCAAAAAACGCAGGGAGATGCTTAATGACAGGCTGATGCTGTTTTTTACCGGCTTCTCCAGACTTTCCTCGCTGATACAGGAAGGAACCTCAAAAGCGCTGAAGGATAAGACGGCAGAGCTGAAGGAAATGACGGCACTCGTAGGCGAGGCGGAAAAAATCCTTACCGATGAAACCGCCGATCTCAATGAATTCGGGCGCATGCTGGACCATACCTGGAAACTGAAAAGAGGGATCGCCGGCGGCATTTCCACAGACAGCATAGACGGGATGTATGCAGCGGGGATCAGGGCAGGCGCTCTCGGAGGCAAGCTGCTTGGCGCAGGCGGAGGCGGATTCCTTCTGTTTTATGCAGAGCCCGAACATCAGGAGGCAGTAAAGGCCGCAATGAAGGATCTGCTTTATATTCCGTTCCGCTTTGAGCATGAGGGGACCGTCATTATCCATGATGAAATGGAACTCTACGAGAAACAGGATCGCTGAAAAGCCGCCTTCCCGTCTGAAAACCGTTCAGATCCGGGCGGTGCTGAACAAAAATAAATCAATCATATAAGACCAGGAGAAAACGACTATGAAAATTGCAATCGGAAACGACCATGCAGCATTTGAAATGAAAAATGAGATCAAAGCATATCTTGAAGGAAAGGGGTATGAAGTACTCAACCTCGGCTGTGATTCGGGGGATCGTGTGGATTATCCTGATTATGCCGAGAAGATCGGAAAGGCTGTTGTGTCCGGAGAGGCGGATCTCGGCATTGCAATCTGCGGAACGGGCGTAGGCATGTCCATCGCGATCAATAAGATCCGCGGGATCCGTGCAGTCTGCTGTTCGGAGCCATACAGCGCAAAGCTGAGCCGTATGCATAATGATTCCAACGTATTGTGCTTCGGTGCGAGAGTAATCGGCCCGGAGCTTGCCAAAATGATCGTGGATGAGTGGCTTGGCGCGTCCTTTATGGGCGAGCATCATATTGCAAGAGTGGATAAGATCCGCGCACTTGAAAACCGTTAATCACCGTCATTTCGGCGGGCGGAAAGGAGGAATCGGTCATGGCACTTGTATATAACAAAGATGAACTGGAATATCATATTCACGTAAAGAAGGGCCAGGTCGGACGCTATGTGATCCTTCCCGGGGATCCCGGACGCTGCGAAAAAATAGCGGCATATTTTGACGAGCCGCAATTTGTAGCGCAGAACCGTGAATATGTGACTTATACCGGAAAGCTGGACGGAGTCCCGGTCAGCGTGACCTCCACGGGAATCGGAGGCCCCTCCGCCTCGATCGCGATGGAAGAACTGATCCACTGCGGAGCGGACACCTTCCTGAGAGTGGGGACCTCAGGCGGCATGCGTCAGGATGTCATGGGAAATGACCTGTGCATTGCGACCGGTGCGATCCGCATGGAGGGGACCTCAAAGGAATATGCGCCGATCGAATGGCCGGCAGTATCTGATTTTGAAGTGGCTCTGGCGCTTAAGGAAGCAGCTCTGGAACTCGGATACCGGCATCACATGGGCGTCGTGCAGTGCAAGGACAGCTTTTACGGCCAGCACGATCCGCAGCTGATGGCAGCAGTCCCCACACTGACAGAGAAATGGGATGCCTGGGTCAGGCTCGGCGCGATCTGCTCGGAAATGGAATCGGCAGCACTGTTTACGGTTGCAGCCCTCAGAAACGTGCGCTGCGGTGCCGTGATGCATGTAATCGCGAATCAGACCCGCAGGGCTCTCGGACTTGAAGATCCGCAGGCCTATGATACCGACCGGGCGATCCGGACGGCAGTAGAGGCGATCCGGATCCTGATCAGAAAGGACCGGGAGCAGCATGGCTGATACGAAGATCCGGAGAGTGTTTCTGATGATCGTTGACAGTATGGGCTGCGGCAGTTGTCCTGATGCGGACCGCTTCGGGGATGCAGGTGCCAATACACTCAATACGATCAGTTATTCCGACAAATTTCACTGTCCGAATATGGAAAAACTCGGCCTGTTTTTTATCGATGGATTTACCGAGGGAGAGCCCTTTTACCGTGCGGATAAGCATCCGCTTAAAGACGACGGAACGCCTGCACTGGTTCCGGAGGGGATTTACGGAAGGCTGGAGGAGGTTTCCGCCGGCAAGGATACGACGGCCGGACATTGGGAAATTGCCGGTCTTGTAATGCCGAAACCGTTCCCGACCTATCCGGATGGATTTCCCGCGGATGTGATCCGGGAATTTGAGGAAAAGACCGGACGCGGCACGCTTTGCAATCTGCCGTATTCAGGGACCGAGGTCATCCGGGATTACGGGGAAGAGCATATGAAAAGCGGAAAGCTGATCGTCTATACCTCGGCTGATTCGGTCTTCCAGATCGCAGCCCATGAAGACATCGTTCCTCCGGAGGAGCTTTACCGCTGCTGCCGGATCGCCAGAGAGATCCTGCAGGGAGATCACGGCGTAGGCAGAGTGATCGCAAGGCCGTTTATCGGGCATGACGCTTCCGATTTTGTGCGCGTCGGTGCCCACCGGCATGATTTTTCACTGGTACCTCCGCTTCCGACCATGCTTGATGAACTGACGGCACATGGACTGGACAGTATCGGAATCGGAAAGATCAGGGACATTTTTGCCGGAAAGGGGCTGGAAACAAAATATACAGTACCGACCGAATCAAACGAGGACGGAATGGACAAGACTCTGGCACTGATGGATGAGGATTTCCATGGTCTCTGCTTTGTGAATCTGGTGGAGACGGACAGCGTTTTCGGCCACCGGCGGGATATCGACGGTTATGCAAATGCTGTCAGCGCATTTGATTTGAAGCTCGGGGAAATGCTTTCCCGTATGCGTGATGACGATGTGATCATAATTTCGGCCGATCATGGCTGCGATCCCGGATATAAAGGTACGGATCATACCCGGGAATATGTACCGCTGCTGATCTGCGGGAAGATGCTGCGCCGGGGCGTTAATCTCGGGACAAGAAGGTGTTTCGGCAATATCGGCGCGACGATACTTGACATGTTCGGCATTTCGTATGAAAATATCACGGGCAAAAGCTTCCTGAAGGATATCATGGATCTTTGACTTGAAATAATGCAGAATCAGCCGAAGTTTACGGTCATTATACCGAACTACAACGGATTAAAATTTATGGAGAACTGTATGACTGCTCTCAAAAAGCAGTCATACACTTCTTTTGTTGTGCTTAATGTTGACAACGGTTCCTCTGACGGTTCCAGGGAATACCTGGAGCAGCTTGCTTCTGAAGAACTGCCCTTTCCGGTCCGGAACCTGTTTCTGGAGACCAACACCGGCTTTTCAGGCGCTGTCAATGCCGGCATTGCAGCTGCTGAAACAGAGTTTGTCGTGCTGCTGAATAACGATACCGAAGCGGATCCGGATTACCTGAAAGAACTGGCGGCTGTCTTCGAGGAGGATACAGAGGGCCGGATCTTTGCTGTTTCGCCGAAAATGATACAGCTGTACCATCCGGAGCTGCTGGATGATGCCGGGGATGGTTACAACCTGCT
>JAFUAE010000024.1 GCA_017460845.1 Lachnospiraceae bacterium | reverse complement strand
GAATATGATGAAGCTGAGGCGATGGAACTTTTCAAATTAGATGGTAAAAGAGAAGGCATCAAAGAAGGAATCAAAGAGGGGAGAGAATCCTCCCTGGTGACAAGCATTCAAAACTTAATGCGCAACCTGAATATGACCTGTGACCAGGCTATGGAGGTACTTGGGGTTCCGATAAATGAGCGTGCTGACTTACGCTCAAAGTTTTGAATGGATATTAAAAGGTCTTACTTCCTGAGACGATAAACGATCCAGTACACCAGCAGGGATACCGGCACTGCAGTGATGACATCAATGATGGAATGCTGCTTCAAAAATACGGTGGAAAGGGAAATCAGGACAGCAAGTACAAATGCAAGCACTTTGATCGCCGGATGTTCCAATCCCCTGGCATGCCAGGCGCTGAAGCACATGCCGAGCGCTCCGATCACATGCAGGCTCGGGCAGACATTGGTATTGGTATCAAAGCTGTAGAGCCAGGATACGATCCGGGTCAGAATATTATCCCTGGTAAATTCCGGTACCCGCAGCTCCTGGCAGGTAGGGTAGATCATATAGAAGACAAGCGTCCCCATGAAGGAAATGCATAAGAACCTCATGAAGCGTTTAAATTCTTCTATATCATACAGAAGGGTATAAAGCGTAATAAAGACAAAACCGAAAAACCAGAGAAAATAAGGGATCAGGAAAAACTCACAAAACGGGATCATATCGTCCAGCGCGCAGTGAACCGGATGGTAATAAGACTTCACGAACAGTCTTTCCAGAGCAATAAAAGTAAAGAGATAAACGGGCCAGAACAGCAGGTATTTTAAATGCCTGAATTCCGGCTCGTTTATTTTGTGCAGTCTGAATTTTGAATATTCCACAGCTGGTCGCTTCATAGTCTTATTTCAACAGTTTTACAGTATCAGCAGTCCTGTCAAGTTCCACGATGTGGTTCTTGTACAGGTGTCCGAGTGCCCGTTTGAACTGGTTTTTGCTCATGGCATAGGTTTCTTCGATAAACTTTGCATCCGCGCGGTCCCCGTAAGGCAGGAAGCCGTTATTGCGTCGGAGCTCATAAAGGATTACATTGGCATCCTCATCGACTGTCTTATAGAGCTTATCGCGGATCAGAAGATCCAGCTTGCCGTCCTCGCGGACTTTTGCCACCCTGGCCTCTATTTCATCTCCGTACTCATATTCTTTAAATGTCTCGCGGATCGGGACCAGACCGTAGTATTTATTATCAACGGCTACAAAGATACCGAGCTTCGGGTTGATCTCATAGACAAAGCCGGTTACGCGGTCATCCTCATGATAGGGACTGTTTTTCTCCAGATGCTGGTAGACCCTCATCGTTGCCGCCTGCCTGCCGGATTTGTCAGCATAGACATAGACCAGGACTTCATCTCCGACCTCAGGAGTCAGGATCTGCTCCTTAAACGGAAGAAGGACCTGTTTAGGCACACCGTTATCAAGGAAGACACCGATCTTTGTGACTGCGGCGACAGTCAGGATGCCGAGCTCACCGTTTCTTAAGATCGGGGCGCGCATCGTTGCCGCAAGACGTCCGCCCTTATCTTCGTAGAAATAAACATTTACCTCGGATCCGCGTGCGGGTCGTCCGAGCTGCTCTGCAAACGGAAGGAGGATCAGACCGCTTTCAGCTACCTTTTTGCCGAATTCGCTTTTCAGGATTTCTTCAGGAGCTGCTACAAATGCTCCGACGTCAGAGGTCTTTTCGATCCGGCACTGATATACTTTGCTGAATAATGCTTCCGGGGAAAGCGGACGCGATGCTTTTCTTCCTTTTCCGCCGCGATCAAAGGAATCGTTTCTGTTTCCGCCGCGTTCAGAGAAATTACGTCTGTCTTTACCACTATCCTTTGTGCGGCGGGGCCTGTCGCTGTCTCTCTCTGATCCGGCCCTGTTCCCGCGGAAATTGCCGGAGTGGATCACCATGGAAGCGGCAGCGTTGCCGCCGCGGCGCCCCTTTCCCTTTTTTGCGGGCTCGGCATTTGCAGAATCAGGAGTATTCTGTGCATCAAAAAAAGCCTCATCCTCAGTGTCACACGGATAGGAGGTTTTCGTTTCCGGCACATCACAGGGATATGCTTTAACGGAGTCCTGTTCATCGCATGGATAAGCGGAAGATTTTTCCGGTTCGTCGCAGGGGTAGGCTTTGCTGTTTTCTTCGTAATTCATTTTTAGTCTCTCCGTTCTCTTTAATATGGATAAATGTGACCTGCCGGGGCAGGAGAAAAGCTCTCCTGTATCGGCAGTGCTTCAGATGGTCTATAATGTAGCATTTGAAGATAGTTTTGTCTATAGTAATTGAGAACTCATATACTAAAAAAAATGCCTTAGTCGGCATTTTTCTTATACTTACTGTAAAAATATTTCAGGATCTCCTGGCGTGTGACAAGTCCGATAAAGCTTCCGTCGTCATCGGCGACCGGAACAAAGTTCTGCTGCAGTGCCAGCTCGATCAGATCCTCCATCTTCGCACGGATCGAAATCGGCATATAATCCTTCCTGCGGTCGATTTCGGTGATCCGGACGTGCTCTGCCTTGCGAAGATCCAGTCCGACGTATTTATTTTTGATATTCCAAAGGAGATCGCCTTCCGTGATCGTTCCGATATAATTGCCGTTTTTGCTGAGGAGCGGGATGGTTGAATAACGTCTGGCTTCCATTTTCTCGAGCGCCTGACGGAGACTGTCGCCTTCCTCCAGATATGCACAGTCACATTTCGGAGTCAGGTAAAATAAAACATTCATAAATTCTCCTTAGAGTTTCAGTGTTCTTCCCTCTAACATCATAACATCTTTTCCGAATAAAAAAGTACCAAATAAATCTGTAAATATTTGTAGAAACTTGGGAGTTAATTGTTGAAAATTGTTGAAAATTATCGTAAATTATAATTGCATTTGTGCATTTTGAATTAGTTATTTCTGTCTGTCATGATATGTCCTTTTTTCAAAGGCGGATGGATCGAGATCATTAAGGAGACGAAAAATGATATCCAGTCAGGTTGTTCAGAATATACTTTATGACACAGTTGCAATCACAAATACCAGCGCCGCGGTGTTTGAACGCGGTGGCAGGGTGATTGCCTCCAAGGGCAATATAGAGGAGCTTTCCGAGGTTCAGATGGAGTCGTTTCTGAAGAGTGCCGAGATCGAAGATGAGAGCGATGCCTTCTATTTTGCGAGAGTAGGCACCGGAAACGAGACAGTATACGGCATTGCGGTCGGAAAGGGCTCGGATCATACAGTGATCACGGCAAGGCTTCTGGCGATGCAGATCACAAACCAGGTCAATACGCAGAAGGATAAGATCGATAAGGACGATTTTGTAAAAAATCTGCTTCTGGATAACCTGCTGCAGATCGATATCTTCAACCGCGCGAGAAAACTCGGTATCGAATACAAGGCGCCTCGTGCGGTCTATGTCATCGAAAGCGAAGGCCAGGATTCGGTCTACGATCTGATCAAAAATCTGTCCTTCTTTGGCACCAATGACTTCCTGACGGGGATCGACGAAGGCAAGCAGATCATTGTTCATGAGATCCGGAATCCTGAGGATGTCAGGGAAGAGCTGAGAAGCGGCGCGGAAGAAATGCTGAAGATCCTCAAGGATCAGGATCTGGAGGCTCATATTGCGTACGGCTCCGTTGTGAGCGAGCTGAAAGGCGTTTCCCTGTCCTATAAGGAGGCAAGACTGGCACATGACGTCCGCAGGATCTTCTATGAGGATTCGCAGATCATTTCCTACAATGAACTGGGGATCGGCCGCCTGATCTATCAGCTTCCGATCAATCTCTGCCGTATGTTTATCAATGAGATCTTCGGCGGAAGGACATTTGACGAATTCGACGAAGAGACCCTGATGACCATCAACAAATTCTTCGAGAACAATCTGAATGTCTCGGAGACATCCAGGCAGCTCTTCATTCACAGAAATACGCTTGTGTACAGACTGGATAAGCTCCAGAAAACAGCCGGTCTCGACCTCAGAGTATTTGATGATGCAATTACTTTCAAAATTGCCCTGATGGTAGTAAAATATATCGATTACATGGACAGATTGGACTATTAATGATTGAATTCAAGAACGTCAGCAAGGTCTATGAAACAGGGAACCGTGCTGTCAGAAATCTGAACCTGAAAATTGATGACGGTGAATTTGTCTTTATCGTGGGAAGATCCGGCTCCGGAAAGTCCACGCTGATCCGGCTCCTGATGCGGGAACTGAAGGCAACGGAGGGGACGATCACGGTCAACGGGAAAGAGCTGGGAAGGCTGAAGAGAAGTGAAATCCCGAAATACCGGCGCGGAATCGGTGTCGTATTTCAGGATTTCCGTTTGTTGAACGATAGAAATGTTTATGAAAATATCGCCTTTGCCCAGAGAGTGATCGGTGCTTCAGGCAGAGAGATCCGGGAAAATGTGCCGGAGATCCTGAAGCTGACTGGTCTTTCCGCCAAATATAAAAATATGCCGAATCAGCTGTCCGGAGGCGAACAGCAGCGCGTGGCAATTGCCAGGGCCCTGATCAATAAACCTTCGGTAATACTCGCGGATGAGCCGACCGGAAATCTGGACGAAAAGAATTCCGAGGAGATCATGAAGCTCTTATATGAGATCAATGCCATGGGCACAACGGTGATCGTGATCACACATTCCAGGGGCATTGTGGAGGCTTCGGGCAAGCGCGTGATTTCCATGGAAAAAGGAACGATCCGTTCCGATACCGGGCAGGCTGCCGCTGCGCAGGCAGATGAAACCGTACCGTGGGAAACCGCAGAGCCGAACTGGGGAGGTATCATATGAGTACCTTTCTTTACTGTATCAAACGCGGACTCGTAAATCTCCGGAAAAACTGGCTGTTTTCGATTGCGTCCACAGCTACGATCGCAGCCTGTGTTTTTTTGTTCTGCCTGTTTTATGCCGTAGTTGTGAATGTAAGCAACATTGCCTATCAGGCTGAGACGACGATCGGCATCAGCGTCTTTTTCAACGAGGGCGTCTCGGCGGAGCAGAAGGAAGCATTTAAGGAGCAGATCCTGGAGCACGGCGGCGTCAAGGAAATCAATTATAAGTCCGCCGATGAAGCCTGGGAGAGTTTTAAGGCGGACTACTTCGGGGACAAGGCCGAAGAGCTTGCGGAGGCGTTTGCGGACGATAACCCGCTTGCGGAGAGCGACAGCTATGAGATCTTCCTCAACAATATTGAGGACCAGCAGGCAGAGGTCGATTATATCAGGGGCTTTGACATTGTCAGGGAAGTAAACTACGCCAATTCCGTCGTCAGCGCCCTTAAGGAGATGAATACGCTGATTACGGCGGTATCGGTTGCAATGATCTCGATCCTGTTCGCGATCTCGATCTTCCTCATCAGTAATACCATTAACCTGGCGGCGCATTTCAGGAAGCGTGAGACGGAGATCATGCGCATGATCGGCGCAACCAATTCGATGATCCGTGCCCCGTTTGTCGTGGAAGGAACCTTCATCGGATTTGCAGG
Source organism: Lachnospiraceae bacterium (assembly GCA_017460845.1). Classification (GTDB taxonomy): domain Bacteria; phylum Bacillota; class Clostridia; order Lachnospirales; family Lachnospiraceae; genus Avilachnospira. Next base: position 6,826 of record JAFUAE010000024.1, on the reverse strand, counting down.
GGCACTGATCCCGATCGTGTCCATGCTGTTTTTATACAAAAGAGCGGAAGTCTATCTGGCGGAACGTCTCAGCAGCTCCGGACAGCTGAGCGCCCTGGCGGATATCGCAACTCTGATCCCGTTCAAGGAGGTCTATCCGGTCATGCTTGCCGCGGGTGCGGTGCTTGGAGTAGGTATGGGCTTTGTCGTCTCCTTCCTGACGATTGGAAAACATCTGAGGGTCTGATGAGCAATGAGATCTGACAGATTGATTCATAAAATGTCAATATCAAAGATAAAAAAAGGGGCGCTTTTGCTGGCGGCCCTGCTTTGCGTTCAGTTTGCCCTGTCCCCGCTGCCGTCCTATTCGGCCTACGGAGATCAGGAAATCAGTGATTCGAAGCAGAAAATCAAGGAAAATAAGGAAAAGCTGGACCAGATCAAAAAGGACAGCTATGCGGTCGACGCCAAGCTTGAGGAGCTGAATAAGCTGAAGGCTGATGCGGCGGCCTATATTTCGAAGCTGGACGGTGAGCTTGCTTCCATCGCCGCGGAAATACAGAAGATGGAAGAAGAAATCACAGCTCTGGAGGGACAGATCACGGTTACGGAAGGAGAACTGGCCGAGGCCAAGGCCGAGGAAGAGGAACAGTATGCTTCCATGAAAAAGCGGATCAGGTTCATGTACGAACACAGCAACGACAATATCATCGATGTGATGTTCGGCTCCGAGAGCTTTTCCGACATGATCAATAAGGCGGAGTATATCCGCAACGTATCGGAGTATGACCGCGCCAAGCTGGATGAGTATATCTCCTTAAGGGAAGCGGCCAGGCTGAAAAAAGAACAGCTGGAGGCGGAAAAGGCAGTCCTGGAACAGACGAAGCAGGAGGTCGAGACGCGAAAGGCGTCCACCGAAAAGCTGCAGCAGGACAAGCAGAAGGAAGTCGCCGGATATAATGCAAAAATCAAAGCCAGTGAGGCAGAGCTTGCCGAGATGCAGCAGGATATGGCCGGTATTCAGAAAGCGATCCAGGCAGAGGAAAATAATATTGCCGCAATCGAAGCGGAGATCCGCAGACAGGAAGAAGAAGCACGCAAAAAGGCTGAAGCGGAAGGCAAGGCGTTCACACCGCTGACGGCCGGAGACATCAGCTTTACATGGCCGTGCCCTTCGTCAGGCAGGATCACCTCCGGCTTCGGAAACCGTGAATCGCCTACCGAGGGCGCTTCAAGCTATCACAAGGGCGTGGATGTCGGCGCTTCTTCCGGCAGCTCCGTTGTGGCGGCGGCAGGGGGCACGGTAGTGCTTGCGACTTACTCGGCCTCCGCCGGCAATTATATTATGATCAGCCACGGGGGCAGTGTTTACACGGTCTATATGCATCTTTCCTCGATGTCGGTCTCCAAGGGGCAGACAGTGAGCCGCGGTTCGACCATCGGCGCTGTCGGTTCGACGGGGTATTCTACAGGTCCGCATCTGCATTTCGGAATCAGGATCAACGGCGGTTATGTGGATCCGCTCAGCTATGTAAGACCGTAAGCAGTTCTGCCATCAAAAGCAGGAACGGGACAGGGTCTCGGGACATGCTCCGGACGCCCGGTATCCGTGCAGCTGAATAACAAGAAAAAATTTATGGAAGAAAACAGGGAAAATATAGTGATAACAGAGATTGCAGCCGATGCTGAAAATCCGGAAAAACAGGAGTGTTTGAAGGCACAGGCAGAGGAAGCGGCAGAGCAGCCGGAAGGAGCATCTGAGCCGGAAGGAACACCTGAGCCGGAAAAACAGGAAGAAGCTTATCAGCCGAAAAAGAACAGCTCCCGAATGACGTTCCTGAAGGGACTGATCGTGGGCATAATTCTCAGCGGCCTTGTATTTGTACTCCTGCACGGGTACCTGACAGTGACGCTTCCAAACGGCGGCAGCCTGACGATCCGCCTGCCTTATTATGAACGTCTGCACGGCACAGGATCAGGCAGCCTTGACCATGTAGAAATCAACCGGAAAATGGATGAGATCCGGACACTCATCGACAAGAGCTATCTGTATGATGCAGATCCGAAGCATATGACGGACGGGATCTTTGCCGGCATGCTGTATGGACTGACTGAAGATGATTATGCGATCTATTATTCCAAAGAGGATTTTGAGAATGAAAGAAAACGCCTGAACGGAAGCTATGTCGGCGTCGGGATCGCGGTCACCAAAGACGCAAAGACGAACGGACTCATGGTGGAAGCGGTCACCTATAACAGCCCGGCGCAGGAAGCTGGGATCGAGGTCGGGGATGTTATCCTGAAGGCTAACGGGACCGACCTGACGCAAATCACATCGGATGAAGCCGTGGGCCAGATCACCGGGCCGGAGGGGACCGAGGTGGTGCTCGAGATCCAGAGGAACGGCGAGACAATGGAGGTCACCTGCGTACGCCGGGTAATTTCGGATATTACAGTCAGAACAGCGCTTATGCCCGAGGACCCGAGAGTCGGTTATGTGAGCATTACGGGCTTCACCAATGTGACGGAAGAGGAATTTTACGAAGCTATAGATGATCTGACGGAGAACCGCAATGCGGAGGGCATTGTCATTGACCTCAGGAATAACGGCGGAGGAGATATGAATGTCGCGCTGCGGATGATAGACTCCATTCTTCCGGACGATCTGCCGCTGCCGGATCAGGTCGGAGCTTCGGATGCCGGCAATACGGAGAACGGGAAAACGGCAAGCGGAAAAACGCTCCTGCTCAGCATCGAAGATAAGGGCGGAAAAAAGACAGAGTATTTCGCGGAGGATGACTGGAGACAGACCATTCCGTTCGCCGTACTGGTCAACGGACGTTCGGCATCCGCGTCAGAGATTTTTGCCGGGGTGCTCAAGGACTACGGATATCCCGTCATCGGTACAAAGACATTCGGAAAGGGCATCGTCCAGTCGCTGTATACCCTGAGTGACAAATCGGCGGTTAAATTTACCACTGACCAGTATATTCTGCCGGATGGAAGCCAGATCCACGGAATCGGCATCGAGCCGTCCATAGAAGTGGAATTCCGGGAATATGACGGCATCACCGAAAAGCAGGTAAACCATGTGTCAGGCGAGGAGACGCCGCTGGAAGGCGACGTACAGGTCGAAGCCGCAGTGAAAGCAATTCAGGATGCATTTGAAGCGGAGTAGTGATATACTGTATAAGCTCTTGTAAAATGGACGAAAAAAGAAAGCCAGCTTTCTTTTTTCAGGACATCTGACAGGGCAACAAGCATGATAAGAAAGGTACAATTCATATATGGCATTTCAGAAAAAAGCCGTTACCGGCATGAGAGATATCCTTCCCGCGGAAATGGAAGTGCGCGCGGCGCTGACCAATACGATCCGCGAAACCTATACGGCCTATGGCTTTACACAGATCGAGACGCCGATCGTGGAGCATATCGGCAATCTGACCTCCAAACAGGGCGGGGAAAATGAAAAGCTGATCTTCAAGATCCTGAAGAGAGGCGACAAGCTGAAGAGCGGACTGGAGAAGATCAGCGCAGAGGATACGGAAGGCACACTGGACGCGATCACAGAGGAGGGCCTCAGATATGACCTGACGCTCCCGCTTTCCAGATATTATTCTGCAAATGCCGCCTCACTGCCGCAGCCCTTCAAGGCGCTGCAGATCGGACCGGTATTCCGTGCGGACAGACCCCAGAGGGGGCGCTTCCGCCAGTTTGTCCAGTGCGACATTGATATACTGGGAGATGCGACCAATCTGGCCGAAAAGGAGCTGATCCTTGCGACGACAGAGGCGCTCGACAAAATCGGATTCGGAAAATATAACTACTATGTCGTCATCAACGACAGGCGCTTCCTGTTTGAACTGATCAGTTATGCGGGGATGCCGCAGGAGGACGCCGAGGAGATCCTGATCACACTGGATAAGGCTGATAAGATCGGTGCGGACGGAGTGGATGCGGAGCTTAAGGCAATGGGATATCCGGAAGAGTCCGTTTCAAAGATCAGGGAGATCCTGGACAGCTTCGGCAGCGATTCCGCGGGCGTCAGGGCGTTTGCGGAAAAAATCGGCACGCCGGAGGCACTTTCGGCGGGTGAAAATGTCGCCGATATTATGGACTCCGTGGCAGGCGTCAGCGGAAGGAAGATCGATATCCGTTTCGATCCGACTCTGGTGCGCGGCATGGGGTACTATACGGGAACGATTTTCGAGATCAGGACGGAAGTGCTTGGATCGTCCTGCGGAGGCGGCGGCCGCTATGACAAAATGGTCGGCAAATTCACAGGCCAGGACGTTCCTGCAGTCGGTTTTTCCATTGGCTTCGAACGTATCATGACGATCCTGATGGAGGATGATGTTTCCGGCATTCTTGCGGGAAAGAATAAGAGCGCATGGCTGATCGAGAAGGGTATGCCTGCGGACCGGCTTGCCGCGATCTTTGACGAGGCAATTCGTGAAAGAGCGGCAGGAAAGCAGATTCTGACCGTCTGGATGGCCAAGAATAAAAAATTCCAGAAGGACAGCCTGGGCGCCCAGGGCTACACGGAATTCAGAGACATTTACAGGGAATCTAAATAAGCATTGAACGAAACAGGCTGCCCTGAACCGGAAAATGCCATAGACCTGCGGGATTGCAATTCCAGGTCTTATGGCGCAGGATAGCCGTAGAAACCTGCGTGCATAGCAGGTTTCGAGGATAGACAAGCCGGAAGACCGTTGGAATTGCATTCCGCATGGTTTCGGCATTTTCCGGTCAGGGCAGCCTGCGAAAGCAAAACAGCAAATGCAAATAATCAGAAGGTGGAGAATAAAACAATGGCAGAGAGCATGCAGGGTCTGAAAAGGACCGCAAGATGCGCAGAGTTTACGGTAAATGATATCGGAAGGACCGTCACCGTCATGGGATGGGTCCAGAAATCCAGAAATAAAGGCGGACTTGTATTTACGGATATCCGCGACCGCAGCGGCATCATCCAGGCTGTATTTGAGGAGGATATCTGCGGAAGCGCGGTATTTGCAAAGGCGGGCACGCTGCACAGCGAGTACTGTATCGCAGTAACCGGAGAGATCCGCAGCCGCGGTACGGATGCGAATTCAAATATTGCAACCGGAGCGATCGAGGTCGAGGCAAAGGATCTGCGGATCTTAAGCGAATCCGCTGTGCTTCCGTTCCAGATCGAGGATGAGACGAATACCAGAGAGGAGCTGCGCCTGAAGTACAGATATCTGGACCTCAGAAGAGCTCCGCTTCAGAGAAATATCGCGCTGCGCTCAAAGCTCGCGATCAGTGTCAGAAACTATATGGATGAGAACGGCTTCCTCGAGATCGAGACGCCGACCTTCATCAAATCCACACCGGAAGGAGCCAGAGACTATCTGGTGCCATCCAGAGTACACCAGGGCGAGTTTTACGCGCTTCCGCAGTCGCCGCAGCTTCTGAAGCAGCTGCTGATGGTATCTGGCTTTGACCGCTATTTCCAGCTTGCGCGCTGCTACCGCGATGAGGATCTGAGAGCTGACCGCCAGCCGGAGTTCACCCAGATCGATATGGAGCTTTCCTTTGCGGATGTGGACACTGTGATCGAGGTCAACGAGGGCCTGATCAAGCGCATGTTCAAGGATGTCCTGAATGTGGATGTGGAGATCCCGATCCAGAGAATGACCTGGCAGACAGCGATGGATGTTTACGGCTCCGATAAGCCGGATCTGCGTTTCGGCCTTCCGATCCGCGATGTTTCGGAAATCGCGGGCAGCAGCGGCTTCTCCGTATTTAAGAACGCCGTGGAGGCAGGCGGTGTCGTGCGCGGCATCCGTGTTCCGGGTGAGGGACATATGCCGAGAAAGAAGATCGATGCCCTGACAGATGTCGCGAAGCTGTTCGGAGGAAAGGGTCTGGCATATCTGTGTGTCAATGCGGCGGAGGACGGCAGTCATAAGAGCTCCTTCACAAAATTCATGACGCCGGAAGAAACCGACGCCCTGATTAAGGCAATGGACGCGGAAAAAGGCGATCTTCTCGTATTCGCCGCGGATAAGCTGAATATTGTCCGCAATGTGCTTGGAAATGTCCGTCTGGAGCTCGGAAAGCAGCTGGACCTGATCGACAAAACGGCCTGGAAGTTCCTCTGGGTAACGGAGTTCCCGCTCCTCGAGTGGAGTGAGGAGGAGCAGCGCTTTACCGCGATGCACCATCCGTTTACCATGCCGATGGACGAGGACTGGCAGTATATCGATTCCGATCCGGGCAGAGTCCGCGCAAAGGCATATGACATTGTCCTGAACGGCACGGAGATCGGAGGCGGCAGTGTCCGTATCCATCAGGCCGACATTCAGGAAAAGATGCTGTCCGTACTTGGATTTACGCCGGAGCAGGCGAACAAACAGTTCGGCTTCCTGCTTGAGGCATTTAAATATGGTGTTCCGCCTCATGCGGGACTTGCATACGGCCTGGACAGAGTTGCGATGTGGATGGCAGGCGCGGAAAGCATCCGCGACGTGATGGCGTTCCCGAAGCTGAAGGATGCTTCCGATGCCATGATGGGCGCGCCTTCCGAGGTAGATCCCAAGCAGCTTGATGAGCTCGGCATTGCAGTTGTGGAGAAGGAATGAACAAAAGAGAATATCTCTCAAAACTGAAGGAATACTTATCCTATGAACTGCCGGAATCCATGATCCGCAGCAGGATAGATTTTTACTCCGACTATATTGACCGGGAGGCTGCCGGCGGGAGAAGCGTGAGCGAAGTCCTGGAGGATCTCGGGGATCCGCAGCTGATCGCACGGTCGATTATTGATGCGGAAAAAAGCGGTCCTGACGGCGTGCCGGGATCCGGTGACGATATCGATTTT
>JAFUAE010000023.1 GCA_017460845.1 Lachnospiraceae bacterium | reverse complement strand
ACTGGATTTACCGTCGCCCTTGGTGTTGGCGATCAGCGTGGTAACGAGCTTCAGGATGTCCTTCTCACTGTGGATATAGGCGAAGGGATTGTAATGCATACTCTTTTTGAAATTGATGGTATTCAGGATCCTGATCTCATACCCGTTCTTCTGCAGGGCATGGCCGCACTCCAGGACGATGGTACCTTTGTCAACTGTTTTTTAGGACAAAGCCCGGCACAGAGCAGAAAAAGTGGTTTTACATCAGAAATTACCGTTCTCCACGTCCTTCTTGATGAGCTTCTTAACCTTGTCATCAAGCGTGTCCTTACTGGTCTCGCTGAAATGCAGGCCAATGACAAAGGTTGTTCCGCCGCTCTTCATGATCAGGCCGGAAGACTCCGGCGCGGTGGCCGGAGTCTCCTTTACCATGACCTCTTTATCGAGGCAGTCCATATTTCACCTTCCCTTCAAAGGGATCCTCTTCGGGATCATCATCGTCATCCGGATCCTCATCGTCAGGATCCAAATCGCCGTCATCCTCCCAGAGGAAACGCTCGCAGTCAAAGAGCTTGCCGATTTCCCACTTGGCCATCTTGCAGAGGGCGGTCCAGCTGAAATCGTCCATCCCGGCGATCCGCTCCTTCAGGATGAAGGCCCTGTCACGGAGATCCTTGTCAGGGAATAAGGAGCAGGCCTGTCTCAGCCTTTCCATGGTGTCCTTGCGGTCCGGAGTGCCGAACAGGCAGGCCAGGAGCGCGTCGTTGAAGATGAATCCGTTGTCGTTGTTCTTTTTCATGGTTTGATTGTCCTTTCTTTGATTGACTCTGCGGGGCATGTCAACGAAAAACGTCAACCAGCCCCTTAACACTTATTGCGTCTATCTCCACCACTTCGCGACGGAATAAATCTTTTACCCCAAGTTGACGTTGTTGGTTGACATCAGGATGAACTGTTCAGGAAATACAAGGGTTTCCAGCTGTGCCGGGCAGGCTTTTCCTGTCAACGAAGCGTCAACCAAGGGTGTCAACGAAGTGTTAGAAATCAAAAGGGGATGTCGTCCCCAAGCGTGACCTGGTGAAATCCATCGTTGGTTGACGCCTGTTGGTTGACATCCGGCTTTGGTTCCGGGACCGCGTCGGTGATGCGTTCCCAGCCTTTCTGAGTGCCGTAATTCGTCCCCGGAAAGCGGCGCGGACTGTCGAAGTATCGCCATCCCGGCAGAGAGCCGTCACGGATCAGCTGGTTCATGATGTCGTTGATCTCGTTGTACTGCCACTTCTGTGGCTGGGCGAACTCATTGTGGAGGGCTTCCCTGAAGAGCTGCTTCGAGCAGACCTGGTCGCCCTGAAAGTTGAGCATGAAATCGAGGATCAGTCCGGAATCCACATCTTCCTGCATGAACCGTCTCTGCCTCTGGCGGACCTCGGCTTCCAGCTCCTTAGAGAGCTTCAGCCGGACCTTGCCGCCGCGCCAGATCTCCATCACCTCGGCCCACATCTGCCGGATATACTCCCTGGACTCCTTTTCGTTATCCAGGATGAAGATCTCGGCATCCTTCTCTGAACAGCTGATCGGCAGGAACCTTCGGTTCCCGGTCCTGTCACTCGGCAGGAAACTCACCTTGTTGGTCGTTCCGGCGAAGACACACTGCCTCGGCCTGTCCTTCGGATAATGCTCATAAGGTGTGCGGTACACTTCCTTCTGGCGGGAGAGGAAACTCTTGATGGCCTCGTTGCTCTTGGCATTGTTGGTGGCCAGCATCTCCGACAGCTCGATGATCCAGTGTCCCTGGAGCTTCTCGTAAACCTTGCCGGACTCCAGATCCTTCAGGTCATCGGAGAACCATTCGTCCTCGACAGCCAGGAGCCTGAAAAAGGTTGATTTCCCGGCTCCCTGGTCGCCGACTACACAGATGATATAGTCGAACTTCGCGCCGGGCCTGAAGACCCTTGTGATGGCCCCCAGCATGAAGAACTTCAGGATCTCATAGGTGTAGTCGCTGTCATCAGCTCCGAGGAAATGACGGAGGGCATATCGGACTCGCGGCTGGCCGTCCCATTCCAGACTGTTCAGGAAGTCCCTGATCGGATGGTAGGCGTTGCGGTTCGCCACGATGCTGACTGCTTCCTCGACAAGCACTTTTGAAGTGATCCCATACGTCCTGTCACAGTACAGATGGAAGTTGAAGATGTCGTTGTCCGTCAGCGCCGGGCCGCAGTTCCCGCGATCCCAGCCCATCGGCTTCACCACATCGACCCTCTGTGTCAGCTCGTTATACCGGACGCTGTCGCGGAGAAGAGGATCATAGGACAGGATCATTTCCGCGTTTGATACCGTGTTCCTGACCAGTCCTTTTTCCGTCAGATCCAGAAGCTCCCTCACTTCCTCCACCGACTTCGGCGGGGAGAGCACTGCCATCGTTTCGTGAAGTGCGTTCTCTGTCTCCGGACTTAAACTCCCTGATTCGTTTTTCAAGTTCGATCACCCCCTTTCCTTGCTCGATAATGACCTGGGCCTTGTCTTCCTTTGAACCGAAGAGCAGGAGATCCAGAAGGTATTCGACATAGTCCCTCTGGTGCATGGCCTCGACGAACAGGGGATGAAGATCCTCATCCGGCGCTCTCGGTGCGTACACATCCGCCCACTCGTTCAGGAGATGGAAATAGTCGCAGTAGACGTTGTAGACCCGGTCCACCGTCTGCTGGAATCCGACATCGTCCTGACGCTTCCGCTTGGCTTTCTGACGAATGCCAGGCTTTGCGTCCGGCCTGTTTTCCAGATCCACCAAGAGGCCCATATCTTCGATCAGTTTGCCAGCGGCTTCATAAGCCGGCAGGCCAAACAGCTTTGAGGCGAACCGGATCACGTCGCCTTTTTCCTGACAACCGAAGCAGATGAAGTTCTTATCGACCTTCATGCTCGGGTTCCGGTCATCATGGAACGGACAGCGCATCATGCCGTTCCGGCTGACCTTGTATCCATAATGCTCCGCGACCTCGCGGGTGCTGACCTGTTCTTTGATCTGGGAGTAGATTCCCAAAGTGATCACCTTCTTTCTTTTTGGAAATGAAAAAAGCGCCTGCCTTGAACCGTTAATCATGATCAAAACAGACGCTTCTCAAAGCTCGATATTCTGTTGTTTTCGTTTCGGCGGCAATCCCTGTTCTTCACGCCTTCTGGCGTTCAGCTCGTCCGCCTTTTTCTGGCTTCTCGCAAGCCTGTCACGGATGGATTCTTTGATCGGCTCCTTGATCACGGCTTTCTTTTCCGGAGATTTTAATATCGCGGAAATCCTGTCGGAGATATATTGTGTCATTCCCCTGAACCGGTTCATGAGTCCCGCAAAGATCCGGCCAGCGAAGTTCCTTTCCCTGTCGGACAGACTGGCGTCGTTCAGGACTATCCGCCGCTGTTCTTCGATCAGGCCGAAGTCTTCATTTCGGATCTCTTCCCGGACAGTTCTGGTCACGGCATCTACAGCCTGCTCATAAGCGGTATCCGCCACTTCTTCCACAAAGGCCTCCGTGTCCTCAATGCGGACCGTAAGTTCTTCCAGATCCGCTTTCTTCGATTCGATCTGCTGGTCTTGAACCGCCATCTTTTCTTTCTGCTTCATCAGGATGTAGTCCTGCTTCTCCAGATACTTACGTCCGCCGTATTCCGGTTCGTGATCCAGATGGAGTCCGTGCCTCGCACAGATATCAAAAAGCAAGGCGCGGCAGGCGGCGTCAAAAGTCATTTTCCTGTTGTTCAGCTTGCTGGCCTTCTGGTCCGGATTCGGAAGATCGAAGCCAAGGGCTTCCAACGCTTTTTCCTGTTGCGGTGCGATCTCGCCGTAACGGTTTTCACAATCAAAGACGTGTCGCTCATGGATGTGAGGCGTCGCCTCATCCAGATGCAGTGACCAGTCCAAGATGTGGATGTGGGATCCGAAGCGGCGTTCAAATTCCTCAAAGAACTCCGCCGCGATCTCCGCCAAAACTTCCGGCGGCACGGATGCTTCCATCGTCCCGATCTGGATCAGCGATTCTTCCGGACAGGTCTTTTTATCCTTCCAGAGATCCTGCGGAGATCGGTCTCTTGACGAATGCCCGGTCTGTCTGTTTCGTTCGTGCTGGCCTTCACAGTAATCCGCATAGTGTTCCAGATAGTAGGCCTGCTCGATCTGCTCGAAAGAGTAAACAATCCTGTCTTCCTGTTCCCGGTCCGAAGGAAAGTGAAATCCCTGGTAGCAGTCCCAGTACACGTTTTGCTTTGCCCGCGCCTGGTCGATATGGTCACTGTTCCCGATGTCAAAACGGCGGTCATTGTGCTTCGGGTTATAAGCGCCGTTCTTCCCGGATCTTCCATTGTGTCTTGTGAGTTTCATTGGTTCCTCCCATTTTTGAAATTCATGCTTTACCCCTGCCTCTCAAAACCCGGAAAAAGCGTCACGGTGTCGGCAGGTAATACCCAGTATTAAGTGTCGGTTCCCAACACTTAACTGGGCGGGGCCTTGCCCTCGACCCGCGCCGGACGTTTCACCCCGGCTCCCCGATAAGAGACTGCCGCCTCTTAACTCTGCCAAAGGGAACCGCGTTCCCCTTGACCCCTTGCTCCGGCAGTTCTGAATCTCGCCGTTTGCCCGGCGGCTCATTTCAGTCCTTCCGGCTTTTTGCGGAACCGTTCACCGGACGGTCCCACAAAAATAGCCGCTGAGTATTTCGCTGCCATCCGCAAATGAGCGGGGAGCGAAGCTCAACGGCTTCCTCATCTGACCGACCAGGGCAAAGCCTTGGTCTTGGTCATATTCGGTTTTCACAGAATCGCCGTGCGGCCGATCCTATGTAAGAAAAAGAATTATATTGATTATCAATTAACGATAAGCGTTTTCAATCGAGTTATTCCACAGGCATCAGCCGCCTGGCGGAATGTTATTTTTTTATTTCGCCAAGCTTGATGGACCTCATAAAAGTTCTCCGGAAGAGGGCGAGGCGGCCTGCCGAACTTCACTCCCTTGGCCTTGGCTGCTGCAATACCTTCCTGCTGACGCTTCTTAATGTTCTCGCGTTCAGACTGTGCTACAAATGATAGAATCTGTAACACCAAATCCCCCTTCCGAGGCAAATTGATACAAGCACACGATGAACCCATCTTTTATACACATGTATGAAACCGCATGTCGACGTACAGAACTGTCAGGCGCATGTTTTGCCAATTCGACAAAGGCATCACGATTCACCACATAAAGCCGTTCAACTGCCACGTCACACACTTTATCTGTTTTCCCTTTTAATGCAGCGCGTTTTAGTTTTTCAGGATCCTTTAGTTTATCCGTTTCCTTATGATCCTTCATCCATTTGGGATTAAAAATTCCCATATCTGTTCTCCTCTCTTGTACAGCGATTCGTCTTTGCCGGGCTCTCACATCACGCCGCCTTGCGGATCAGCACTTGATCCCAACTGAACGCATCTCGCTCATTGCGTCTTCTCTGCGCATTGCTTCGTCGCGTTCAGCATCTGCCAGAGCCCTTCTTCTGGATGCTTCTTCCAATGTGATCATTTCCGATTCGTCCCGGGCACCGCAGCGGGAACAGACTTTTATGTTGACATAGTTTCCTTCCTGTATCTTTTCCCATTTATGCTCACCATCTGGATTCAATGCTCCGCAGACAGTACATTTGCACATTGGAGAGCTCCAGTACCTGTTTCCAAAACAAGATGCTTCTTCCACCCACCACATATGGCCAGGAAGTGTATAGCCGCATCTCGTGCAATACTGCTCACACTGACCATTCTTCGAGCGGCCTCTCATGTGATGGGCTATTTCTTCTTCCTGGCCGCAAACTGTACAACGCCGCAGGCACTTCCCCTCAACATCTACAAAAGTATGCTCGGTTTTGCTCACATATCCGCATTTTTTGCAAACGGTAGAGCAGCCCTCTTTCTGAAATATATGCGGAGAATCGGAAAGCTCATTATATTTCCCACACTTTGTGCAAACTTTATAGCAATTTCTTGCGGATTGCTTCCACTCATAATGATGGATAAAACATATCTTCTTCGCGTTCATTTTTACCTCCTGACGAACCATCGTCGGTGCCCATCTTATGCCGGGCTCTCACATCACGCTGCCTTGAAATTCTACATTCCGCTCTTGATGTCGTAGTCGTACCAAATGGCCTCCATGCCGGTCCTCTGCGGGATGATGCTGTCGCGCAGGGCAGAGTCCTTTATGAGGCTCCTCGCTTCGCACTTCGCTTCGTAGCTGAAATCATCCCAGTCAGATCGAGCGATCCTCGCCAATTCCTCGTCGGCACCGATCTCAGCCAATCTCTCTATGGCACAGAAGGGCGACAACCGTGCAACGGCAGCGACGTCTGCAGGGTTTGAGATCTGACGGATAAGTTCGTTGGCCTTCTGGAAGAGCTCTCCCCAGTCGCGGTCTGAAGATCGCCACGCCTGTTCGAGTATCTCTTTGGCAGATTTCGCGCAGCTTTCATCTGCACTAATGTTCCCTTAATTATTTTCCCCCTCTTCTGTGGACCATGAAGTTTTTATATTTCCTGAAACGATCCGACCGGCGCAACCATTGTGCTGAACTGTTTCAGATAAGCCATCAGAAACGCTCTGACAAATGTTCTACATATTCATTGCCGCACGTGCTGCATCGATATCGTCTCATGCCATAATAATGCTCCCCTACTTCACGGATATTTTCTTCCACAATTTGCCAGTTATGGTACTGACCGTTCCGGCATGGCAAGTTGCACATCTTGCGGGCAGCGGCTTCACGAACTTTCTCATCGCCTTGAAATTCCTCGTGGTTGTCGTTGAACGTTTTCCTCGGCAGATTCGCGAGTTTGCCGAGGTAGTCGATGTCAGCTATACCATCACAGCTCTCTCTCTTTCCAAACCATGTACTGCCAACAGCCTTGACACGTACAGCGCATCGAGCTTTACCATCGCTTGCTATGCGATAAAGTAACTGATTATCTTCAATGTCTCCCACAATGTGTAACGCAACGCGCTCATCTACTCCTATATTGCGTGTCAACATGAGATATGCCTTATCTGGTTGCAGGACCGATAGCCGGACTAGCGCACGCTCGCGTACCCTGGGAAGGACTCCGATCTTCCCGAGATTTGATTTTCCAAATCTCTCCTCGACCGCAGCATCATCCATCGTGGCAATTTGAACAAGAAGTGCACAATCATTTATATTTTCGGTTTCGCGCATAAACTCCACAGCACCATCAAATTTCATTTTGTTGAGTATCCTGTTGCGTTTCTGACTCAATTCCGAGTTCGGCTTTCCATCTGGGCCGAGATTCTCTGATGATTCGAGAAAATCCCCAAGGAAGTCCATGTCATCAATTTTGTCGGCGGCCAGAATGCGCACATCTCTGTCGCCATGCGATAAAGCCAGCTCGTGCCAGTACTCATCGCTGCCCATACCCTTATTCGACAATTTACGTGCGGCATAAAGGCGATTCGAACCATGGCGTGCCTCCTGCACAATTCGGCGTAGTGTAGCCTCGTCATCAACTTTTGCAATTCCCTTGGCCGCAATACCCTCGTCCCTGCTCATCCACATAGGTTTGAATAACCCCATATCTATGTCCTCCATTTTATTAAATTCAATATGCCGTAATCGGCCTTGTCCAGCGTCAGACGCGCATGGACAGAGTTGCCTTCCTTGCGACGAAATTGAAGGTATCATCTGTATCACTGATAATGACGAACAACGCAGACTTCCGGTCTCCCATCAGATCCAACTGTAATTCATCATAGCTCATCAGGTCTCTCAGCTCTTTGATGTCGAAGGGAGCCAGCCTTGCGCCGCAGGAAATAAGGATACTTTTCGCTGTCTTGCCTGTTGCTAATTGTCAAGGGTTTGTTGTACCACTCTTGGCATTCGCTTCGTGCAGGATTACCCGCTTCAGCCTGT
>JAFUAE010000022.1 GCA_017460845.1 Lachnospiraceae bacterium | reverse complement strand
CGCTCAAAGCTGTTGCCTGTATTGGCAGCCAGGATCTCGTTCATTTTTTTCTTGGTCCTGAGGATCCACTCCGCCGTGATCTGGATCTCGGTGGCCTGGCCCTGTGCTCCGCCGCTCGGCTGATGGATCATGACCTCCGAGTTCGGAAGTGCATATCTCTTGCCCTTTGCTCCGCCTGCAAGCAGGAAAGCGCCCATGCTGGCAGCCATGCCGATACAGATCGTGGATACATCGCACTTGATATACTGCATTGTGTCATAAATAGCCATACCGGCAGTGATCACACCGCCGGGGCTGTTAATGTACAAATGCACGTCTTTATTCGGATCTTCGGATTCAAGGAACAGCAGCTGCGCGACGATCAGAGATGCGCTGACCTCGTTGACCTCATCACCCAGAAAGATAATGCGGTCCTTCAGCAGTCTTGAATAAATGTCATAGGAGCGCTCTCCTCTGGAGGTCTGCTCAATGACATAGGGAATCGAATAGGGCATGTATTACTCCTCTTTCTTTGCTGCAGACTTTCTCGCAGTTTTCTTTTCTGTCTTCTCTACTTTAACCTCGACATCAGCATCAGCTCCCTCTGCCGGCTCTTCCTTTGCCTTTTTGGAAGCCTTCTTTGTATCGGTCAGTGTTGCCTCTGCCACGCAGAGATCTACTGCTTCATGCGCACAGATGTCTCTTCTGATCTCCTCGAGGGAATTCTCGCCGAGAAGTTCCTTGACCTTCTCAACTTCCATCTTATACTGCTCAGCCATTGCCTTGATGCGCTCCTCGACAGCTTCGTCGCTGGCAGTGATATTCTCCGCCTTTATGATTGCCTCGATAACAAGCTGTGTCTTGATATTCTCTTCAGCCTGCGGCTCAAGGGACTTCTTGAACTCATCCAGGGACTGTCCGAGATATGACAGATACTGCTCCAGCTTCAGCCCCTGCTGGCTCATGCTGCGCTCGTAATCATTGATCATGTTCTCGACATTGGTCTCAAGCATAGCTGCCGGGATCTCGACCTTTGCATTCTCAACGACTGCCTTTACGACATTATTCTCATTTTCCTGCGCTGCGGACTTCTCTTTTCTGAGCTTCAGATCATTTTTGATGGAAGCCTTATACTCCTTGAGAGTCTCAAACTCGGAAACCTCTGAAGCGAAATCATCGTCCAGCTCCGGAAGCTGCTTCTCCTTGATCTCGTGGATCACGACCTTAAACAGAGCAGCCTTGCCTTCCAGCTCCTTAGCGGTATACGGTGTCGGGAATGTAACATTGACATCGACCTGGTCGCCGCTCTTATGACCGATCAGCTGATCCTCAAAGTTATCGATGAAGCTGTGGGAACCGATGGTCAGCGGGTAGTTCTCACCCTTGCCCCCCTCAAACGGTACGCCGTCAACGGAACCGTCAAAGTCAATATTGACAATATCGCCGTTCTTGATGACATATTCCGGATCCTCGATGGTAACCATACGTGCATTCTGATCCTGAATACGTGTAAGCTCCGCATCTACTTCCTTAGCGGATACAGAAGCATCTGCCTTCGGTACGGAAACGCCCTTATACTGTCCAAGCTCCACCGGAGGCTTTACAGCAACTGTAGCGGTATATACAAGCGGCTTGCCCTTTTCGATCGTTACTACTTCGATTTCCGGACGGCTGACGACATCCAGGCCGGACTCCTTTACCGCGTCGGGATAACTGTAATCCAGAATGGTATTCAGAGCCTCCTCGTAGAAGACCTGCGGTCCGTACATCTTTTCAATCATTGCCTGCGGGACCTTGCCCTTACGGAATCCGGGAATGTTGAATCTTCCCTTGTTCCTGTTGTATGCGATACCGATCGCATTATCCAGTTCCCCGGCAGAAACCTCCACTGTGATCTTTGCCATGCTCTTTTCGAGATTCTCAACTTTTACGCTCATTGCTGTACTGTCTCCTAAAAATATTTACTATTACTGCATTTTAATGCTTCAATAATCGAATCACTACTTTAACATAAATAGGAAGGGATTTCAAGCCTTGCCGCAGCACTTTTATTCCATGCTCTAAACAGCAGGAAATGCTGGTTTAATCTCCTTATGGCTGCCAGGATCGGCAGATAGCCGAGACCATGCGAAATGCAATTCATACGGTCTTCCGGCTTGTCTATCCTCGAAAAATGCTAAGCACGCATTTTTCTACGGCTATCCCGCGCCATAAGACCTGGAATTGCAATTTTGCAGGTCTATGGCATCTGCCAATTCCTGGCAGCCAATGCTTTGAAATCAGCATCTCCCTAATTTTTCTGCCTGAGATATAGAAGAATACCGCTGATCACGACGATTCCGCCGATTACCGTCGTGACCGGAGGGATCTCATGAAAGATGATGAGTGCAAGGATTGAGGAAAAGACCGGCTCCGCAAGCTTGGCGGTGCTGATAAATGCCGCATTCAGGTATTTGAGGCCCCAGCTGAAAACACTTAAGCCCAGCAGCGTGCAGATCACGGTCTGCCCGAGAGCCAGGGAATAATTGATCGTATCATATCCGAAAAACGGGATCTTCATCAGAAGCAGGATCACGATCGTTACAAACAAAGTACACAGATACTGGAGTCCCGTATAGGAACGGTTTGTCATACGGACTCTGCATTTCTTTCCCATGATGCTGGTCATTGCCATAAAAAAAGCACCGGCCAGGGCGATCAGATCGCCTTTGAGCATATTGCTTCCGCCGCTTCCGGAAGCCGCGTCGCCCAGCGCCACGATCATACTTCCCGCAAAGGTGATCAGAATCGCTGCCCAGCCGGGTCCGGTAATTTTTTCCTTAAAAAAGATCCTTTGCAGAAATGCAACAAAAAACACCTCCGAATCCGTCAGCAGGACGGCTGCGGCAACGGAGGTATATTTGAGGCATTCGTAGGATGCCGCAATCAGGACAGCAAGAAAAAAGCCGCTGATAAAGCAGCAGATATAATCTTCCGGTTTCAGTTCCCTGTAGTGGACCTTCAGGTCAGCCAGCCCGGGGCCGGCCATAATGAGGCAGGTGAACATCATGCGGTACAGCGTCAGCACCATGGACGGGCAGGTGGAAAACCTCGCCATGATAGAAGAACTGGCCGTTCCGAAGACAGCGGCCAGTATGATCAGCTTTTTTGTTGTATTTTCATCCCGAACAGTTTTTTCCATACGCCTGAATGTACAGAGAGTTTAGGGTGTCAGTGCCTTACAGGGCCCCGCTGAATCCGAGGGCCTTGGATATCGACCTGCAGCAGACGGAAAGATGCTGCAGGATCATCTGCTTTCTTTCCTCTGTCAGCATGACACCGAGCGAACTGACACTGACTGCCGCCACAACGCCTCCCGTATAATCACGGATGGGCATGGACAGGCAGATCAGTCCGAGAGCAAGCTCTTCATTATCGATAGCATACCCGTTATTTCGGACTTCATGGATGCGCTCGATCAGTTCATCGATATTGGAAACGGTATTCGGCGTCATTTTTCTGAACCGGAATCCGGAACCGAACAGTTCTCTGATCTCATAATCATCCTTATCCGAAAGGATCACCTTGCCCAGCGAGGTCGCATAGGCTTCCTCAGGCTCACCGATCTGCGTCGCGATACGCATGACCGAATCCCTGGAATTAGACTCGATTTTGGAAATAATGATGGAATTGGTGCCCCGCAGGATCCCGAGATTCACGGTTGTGGTGACCGCCTTGCTGAGCTCGATCAGATAGTTGATACTGATATTATACAAATGATTCTGCTGGGGAACCTTCTGCGCCAGTGTATACAGTCCCCATCCGAGGCGGTACCTGCTGGTATCCGGATCCTTTTCCACGAGACCGTTGTACAGCAGAGTATCCATGATCCGGTGCACAACACTTTTATTCAGGCCGGATTTCACACTCAGCTCCGTAATGCCGCAGCCCCTGTGATCATCCGAGCTGTAAAGCAGATTCAGGATCTCAATAGCCTTATCCAGTGTCCTGACCGGGTATTTGGGTGCTTCGCTCATAGTTTCTCCTCTGCTGTAAAATTTAAAAAACCATCATGTATACGTAATGACAGCT
>JAFUAE010000021.1 GCA_017460845.1 Lachnospiraceae bacterium | reverse complement strand
CGCAAGGATCTTCTTATACAGGTCAATGGTCTCCCCCGGCCTGCCCTCGGCGACCTTGACGCCGTCATTGAGCAGCACCGCTTTGTCGCAGTACTTCAGCACAGAGCTCATGTCATGCGTGACCATCAGGATCGTCGTTCCTTTTCTGCGGAGCTCGTCCATGTGATGATAGCACTTGGCCTGGAAGAAAATATCCCCGACGGAAAGCGCCTCATCCACGATCAGGATCTCCGGGTCCACATTGATAGCAAGCGCAAAAGCCAGACGGACGAACATACCGGAAGAATAGGATTTGACGGGCTGATAGACAAAATCCCCGATATCCGCAAACTTCAGGATCCCTTCGAGACGTTCGTCCATTTCCGCTTTGGAAAACCCCATCATGGTGCCGTTCATGTAAATGTTTTCGATGCCGGTATATTCCATATTGAAGCCTGCACCGAGCTCCAAAAGCGCAGAGACCTTTCCGTCGACCTTTGCCAGCCCCATCGTAGGCGTCAGGACGCCGGTAATGATCTTGAGCATCGTGGATTTTCCCGATCCGTTGGTGCCGATGATCCCCACCGACTGGCCCTTTTCCACGTCAAAGGAGACGTCCCTCAGCGCATAAAAATCCTTGTGCAGATTTTTCTTTGTCAGCCCGAGGGACTCCTTCAGACGATCGGTATTCTTATCGTAAAGTCTGTATATTTTGGTAATGTTTCTGACTTCGATCGCTTTGCTCATTACTGCTGTCTGTTTCGTAGAGATTCAATAAATTTCCGGATCCTTTCCATCGCTCTTTCGAGATCCTTCAGGGAATATGCATAGGAGATCCTCAGGAAGCCCTCTCCGGACTCTCCGAATGCGCTGCCCGGCACGACGGCCAGCTTCTGCTCTTTCAGGATCTCTTCCGCGAATTCGGAAGAGCTCATGCCGAACTCCTTAATACACGGGAACAGGTAGAAAGCGCCCTTTGCCTCAAAGCAGGGGATGCCCATCTTATGGAAGCGGTTCAGGACAAACCGTCTTCTGCGGTCATACTCATCCCGCATCATCTGGATATCCTCATCTCCGTTTCTGAGTGCGGAAACTGCGGCATACTGCGACAGCGTCGGAGAGCACATGATAGCGAACTGGTGCACCTTCATCATCTGTTTGATAACGACTGCGGGACCCGCCGCATATCCGAGTCTCCACCCGGTCATGGCGTAAGCCTTGGAGAATCCGTTGACTACGATCGTCCGCTCCTTCATACCCGGAAGGGACGCAATGCTGACAAATTCGGCGTCGCCGTAGGTAAGCTCCGCATAGATCTCATCGCTGATTACAAAAAGGTCATGGCGGATAATGACCTCGGCGATCTTCTCGAGATCCTTCCGCTCCATAATGGCGCCTGTCGGATTGTTGGGATAGGAAAGCAGCACCATTTTGGTCTTGTCCGTAATGGCGGCTTCAAGCTCCTCTGGCTGCAGCCTGAACTCATGCTCAGGACTTAAATTCAGCACGACGGGTACGGCGCCCGCAAAAATCGCACAGGGCTTGTAGGATACAAAACACGGCTCCGGGATGATCACCTCATCCCCTCTGTCCAGCATTGCGCGGAAGCAGGCATCGATCGCCTCGGAACCGCCGACGGTTACCAGGATCTCCTTCGCAGCATCATAGCTCAGATCGTACTTTCTCTTCATGAAGACGGCGATCTCTTTTCTGAGCTCCATCAGTCCTGCATTCGCGGTATAAAAGGTTTTGCCCCTTGTCAGGGAATTGATACCTTCCTTCCTGATATGCCACGGGGTATCAAAATCCGGTTCTCCCACGCCCAGGGAGATGACCTCCGGATCATGCATTTCCGCGACGAGATCAAAGAATTTGCGGATCCCTGACGGCGGAATTGCTTCAATATAGCTGTTTAAAGGATTTCTCATGACAGTGCAAACCTCTCATCCTTTGAGATATTTTCCACTTCAAATCCATCCTTTTTATATGTTTTCAGGATAAACTGGGTCGTTGTGCTTAAGACGCCGTCGATCGTGGAGAGCTCCTCGGAGACGAACATTGCGATCTCACGCATTGTCTTTCCCTTGATCACCAGCATCAGGTCGCAGTTGCCGCTGACCAGGAAAATATCGCTGACCTGCGGATAAGAGGACAGATTTTCAGCCAGCTGGTCGAAGCCGACTCCCTTCTGGGGTGCGACCTTCACCTCGATAAACGCATCGGCGCTCTCTTCGCCGACTTTCTCCCAGTTGATCAGGGTATGGTATCCGCAGATAACATTTTCATCTTCCAGTTTTTTTAATTCCTTTTCTACGACTTCCGGAGTGCTGCAGGTAATTGCAGCCAGATCCTCCGTATTGATCCTTGCATGGTTTTCGATTGCATTTAATATTTTATTTCTCATCTTTTCCCTCTGTTATATTGATATCCCCGAAAGGCGGGGATTTATTATCGTACCCTAAAAGACGCCCCCAGACCTGAATTTATCCAGTTCATCCCCTTCAGGCCTGCGCAGGGAGGATTCCCCCGCCGCGTCCGTTCTCTTAATTGCCGCGCCCTTAGATGTGAAGCCGATCACATGTAAGGGCACCCCGGCGGGTGCGGCCTCCCGGAAGATCTGGTCCGTATCTTCCGAAAGCCATACTCTGCAGCCAGGTGCATGAAGTCTGTACGGATTCAATGCAAACATCTCGCAGATCTCGATCGTCTGCTGAAGTACCGGGATATCCTTCTGTGAATAGGTCCCGCCCAGGCGCCTTGCTTTAAGCACCCGCCAAAGCGCGCTTAACACACCACCTTCCGAAGCGTCCTCCGCCCTTCCCTGCTCTTTTTCACGCAGAAAAAGCCGGTTCAGTCCCTCCGGCTGTGTATTGACCTGTTCGTTTCTGAGGATGTCAAAAAAACTTTCGGCATATCTGCTCAAAAGTTTTTCCCTGAATGTCTGATTGTCGTAAAGGATCGTGCTTCCCTCAAGGCCTGCATAGCCTGTTACAACGATATTCATTATAAATGCTTCGTCTTGAAAGTTTCATTATCAGCGGCCGCTCCGGACCTTCCGGCACAGCTGCTTTTTATAAATGCAGATAGGACAGTGCCATCGGAACCACCATGCATACCACGAGCAGTACAGCGATCACACCTGCCATAATCTTTCTTGCTTTTGGACTCATATTAATCTCCGTTTCATATTGTTATTGAAGAACTTAAAAAGTAATTGTACCTCATATCGCCTCAGGATTCACTATCTTTTTTCGCGGACGGGCAAAATTCCCTGAGGAAGCATTTCGCGCATTTGGGCCGGTTTGCAATACAAATTGACCTGCCCAGCGTGATGATATCAATATTCCAGAGGATCCAGTGATCCTCCGGCAGGATTTCCATCAGTTCAAATTCCGCCTTCACCGGGTCATCGGTATCCGTCAGTCCGAGCAGTCTGCTGATCCGTTTGACATGGGTATCTACAACAATGCTGGGCTCATTATAAATATTGCCGCGGATGACATTTGCAGTTTTTCTGCCGACTCCCGCCAGCTTGGTCAGGCTTTCGAGATCACGCGGCACTTCACCTCCGTGTTCCTTCAGGATCTGATTGGCGCATGCAATGATATTTTTGGCTTTGTTGTGGTAAAAGCCCGTCGAGTGAATGTCCTGCTCGAGTTCCTTCTGATCGGCTGCGGCAAATGCTGCCGGATCCGGATATTTCTCAAAAAGAGGCCCTGTTACAAGATTTACTCTTGCATCTGTGCACTGTGCGCTCAGGATCGTTGCGACCAGAAGCTGCCAGGCATCCCTGTGCTCCAGATAGCAGCGGTAGTCGGTACCGTATTCACGGTCCAGCGCATCCAGGATTTTTTTCAGGCGTTCCTGCTGTTTCTTTTTGGATTCTTTCTTCATTGCATTTCCTCTGCGGCTTTTCGACAACTCTTCTCTGCCGGTCTCATCTCGGCCTGACTGCGCTTCCGGCACGGCTTTTTTCTGAATACAGCAAGGAAAAAAGCCGCGCCTCCAAGTGCTCAAACAACAGGCCGATATGTGGCCGGCTATATAATACGTCCTTAGACGCTGTACTTCTACACGTATATGACGCGCCACGCCGCAGCCTTTTTAAGTCTGTTCATAAGCGCTGCCCCGAGTTCTCTTTCACGGCTGCCTTCCGCCGCAATAAATCCGATGCCCTCTGCGTCCGCTTCCCGGAGCAGTTCAAAGATCACATGTGCAGCCTGACGGATGTTCTTACGGCTCCCGGTCAGCTTGACCGTAACCCGGTCCATAAGCTCCGGCATCAGCCCGCGAAGCTCATCCGCGCATTCTTCCGAACAGATCACAGCGCATCGCCTTCCTGCTTCAAGTTCGGGCCGTATCGCTTCGAGCATCGCCTCTGAAACGCTGCCTCCGTTTTCTTCGGCAATGAGCACCATTTCCGCTTTGGGTGCATAGTGCCTGTATTTCATACCGGGCGCCTTCGGCCTGATGCCTTCCGCCAGCGGACCTTTTACGGCAGCATCCACTTCAACGGAATATCCCAGCGTGTTTTCGATCATCTCTGCCGTCACAGCCCCCGGTCTCAAGAGCTGCGGTTTTTCACCGGTCATGTCAAGGATCGTGGATTCCAGTCCGATCCGGCAGTCGCCTCCGTCCACTATGGCATCGACCCTGCCGTCCAGATCTTCTATGCAGTGTGCCGCTGCAGTCGTACTCGGGCGTCCGGAAAGATTTGCACTCGGTGCCGCAATGACAGTCCCCGACTTTTCGATCAGAACCTTTGCCGCCGGATGTGACGGAAATCTGACCGCAACTGTGTTCAGTCCCCCTGTCGTCTCTTTCGGAACGAGTTCCGTTTTTTCAAAAACCATCGTCAGCGGCCCGGGCCAGTAGGTTTCCGCCAGTTTTCTGGCTTCCGGAGTGATCCTTGCCGCCAGCATTTCCAGCTGTTCCAGCCTGCAGATATGCACGATCAGCGGATTGTCGGAGGGTCTTCCCTTCGCCGCATAGATCCTGGCTGACGCATCCGGAAGAAACGCGTCTCCTCCCAGGCCGTAAACCGTCTCTGTCGGAAATGCCACAAGGCCGCCTTTCTTCAGGATCGCGGCAGCCTCCTCGAGTTTTGCAATATCATCCCCGCCAAGTGACCCGTTTTTTTTATAATCCTCTAAAATAAACTGTTTTGTTTCCATTCTTCTATCCATCATGCCGGGCAGTTAATTGCCCGGATACTGAATTCCGTTCCAGAAATCGGCGGAAGTGTAGCCCAGCCTCCAGAACGCGATTCCCCCCAGTTCTTCATCCTTTATGTATGCAAGCTTCCCGCTGATCGAGTCCATGTCCTCGATCCATACTCTCTGCACCGTGTCGCCTTCGGTTATTTCTCCGTAATTCTGGCCGCATTCTTCGTCCCAGTCTGTCTGAATGCCTTTTTCCGCAAGAAACTCCAGAGATTTATCCATACCCATGGCTTCCGAGCTGACCTCCCCGCCTGTCACCTTCCAGACTCTGGTATAGAGCGGGAGTGCAGCGATCACGCATTCCGCCGGGACCTTTGACAGCGTCTCTGAAATGCCGAATCTGGTATAGGGCAGTGATGCCACCGATCCGACATCATAAGTATGCTCGTTGTACAGCATGATGACTGTATAATCCGCAAACACACCCTGCTCGTCCAGGTTGTAAAAATCATTAAAGCCGTAGGGCACATAATTATCAATAGAGAGCACGATCCCAGCCTTATGGCATGCAACGGAAAGCTCGCGGAAAAACTGCGTATAGCTTTCGCCCGCATCGGAAGGAAGCGATTCGAAATCAAGATTGATGCCGTCATAGCCGTATTCGGAAGCATCATTCATCAGTCTGTCGATAAAATCCCGTCTCGAAGCAGCGGCGGCAAAGTAGGTTTTTGTGCTGAAATCCTTAAACCCTCCGCTCTGGTTAAAGTTGTCCACGCAGGCCCAGACCTTCAGGCCGGCCTCATGCGCCTTCCTGACATATTCCGCATCCGAATAGTTTACATAATTTCCGTTTGCATCACTGATCTGGATCCAGGTCGGTGAAATGACATTGATCTTATTCCCCGCATCCTTCAGATGCTGGTCAAGCGCGGCATTTCCTTCTTTATTATATACTCCGTGCCAGCCGAGGATCACCTTTTCCTCATAAAGCTGATGGGGATATTCCGGTTCCTGATAGGTATTCGGCAGAGTGACCTCGACCGGTTTCATCAATGAACTCGTTCTGACATATCCCGGGATGCCGTTATCCGTAATCACCCTGCTCCAATCGTCAGAGCGTTCCGTGATCACGATGCCGCTTCCTTTTTCGACTTCTGTCAGAATCGGATTACTGACGCCGGGCTTTGTCCTGACTGCAGCCTTCTTCCGTACCTCGGTCGTCAGCACGCTGCTGCCGCCTTTCTGAATGAAAACGCGTTTAGCCGCCGTTTTTTCATCACTGAAGCTTTCGCAGGTAAGATTCGTGTACCGCTGGATAAGATCCAGGGAAAGGCTGACCTTTCCTCCGTTTTCAAGGAATGCAGGCGCGCCTCCGATCAGTTCCTCCGCGCCGATATCATCCGTGCGGTCAGGAAGTGTATAGCTGATCATATGGTCTGTTCCGCTCCAGAAAAAGCGGCTGTTCAGATTCTCGTGCACATAATCATACGGAAGATAAACCGCGCCTCCGCCGGCAGTCCCGGTAATATCAAACTGCGGGCTTCCGTCCAGATAGACCCGCACCTCGTCCCCGCTGACCTCAAACCACTCCGTAAGCTCCTTTTTTTCGAAGCTTGGGATCCAGCGGCCGAAAAGCTGCCTGCCGAAGGTAACACAAAAAAGGCCTGCCAGAACGCATAACAGGGCAAGCCTGAAAAGAATCAGCGCCAATCTGTTTTTTCTTTTCCTGGATTTTCTCATGCAGTCCCTTTCCCGCCGTTACGAATCACAGTTTAGTAATCATAGCATCTTATGTTATCCGTGTCAAAAGTCTGTGTCCGGACAGATGCCGGGAAACACCGGAACGATTTCGAAACATTCGGGCACGAAGTGGGGAGAGAACCCGTTCCGGCGTTTCCTGACTTGGATATTATGTAAACCTTGTCAGAATAAGTAAGCTGAAGGTTTATGCACAATGATGTAGAATTTTTCATGCGGGAAAGCTTCGGGCTCAGCAGCCCGCGGCAGGATACGGTTTTCCTGTTTCTTAAATCAAGTCTGAGATCTGTGATCTATCGGCATTCGCCATCGGCTTCCACACTCACTACGGATCGCCAGGCTTAAAGCGGTGCAGATTTCCGGCTGAAAAGCAGCAGCCTCCGGCGTCAACAGCCTGGCCCCGGACCGGCAGATGTGTCACGGTAATTGCCGGCTGCCGCTTATACGGTTCAGAAATAAGGAGGTAAGAAAAATGAGGTATGCAAGACTGACAGAGGTACAGCGGGAATATCTGGAGCGGCTGAAGGACTACAAGGCTCGCGGAGTCAGGATCCTCATCGACGGCATGAAACTGCCGGAGAGGGAGTGGGACAGAATATTCATGCTCGCTGACAGGACCCGTGACGGATCTCTCCAGTTTTATATGTCCGATTATGTGATCGGAGAAAACGGGGAGCTTCTTGAAATCCATCTGGACAAGGTCGTTATCAAAAATCTCTGATCCTCCGCTGCCGCACATCCCTGCCCTTACAACTGAATATGGAGAAAATCAATCTGATCAGCGCATGCCGCCTTTACTTTCTGCCCGGGCCCGCATCGCCTTTCAGATTGATTTTTTTTTCATAAAAATTTTCTAAAGTTTTTCTTCTTAAATTGATATATCCGGGAAATTGTTGTATTATACTTAAACTATAAAGGAGAGTTTATGAGAATAGAGCGAATTAACGAAAATTCCATAAAATGTACCCTTACGAGTTTTGATCTGAGCGTGCGCAATCTGAACCTTCGTGAGCTGGCCTATGGTTCCGAAAAGGCAAGAAAGCTTTTCGACGAAATGATGACCAAAGCCAGCAATGAGGTCGGTTTTAATGCCGAAAACACTCCGATTATGATCGAGGCGATCCCGATGAGCAGCGATTCCATTCAGCTCATTATTTCCAAGGTGCCGGATCCTGAAGAGCTGGATACCCGTTTTTCAAGATTCACCCAGAATCCGGGAATGAAGCGGGAAGCCGAAAACTGGATCAGCCGTCTTGCCTCTGCTCTTCTTGAGGGCGCTGACGGACTTGCCGAGCAGCTGAAAAAGCAGGAGCTTCCGGAAGCCGATAAAGCCGCCGAAGGAAAGAAGGCACCGCAGGAATCATCCGCATCACCTGCACCAGATGCAGGACAGGATGATAAGGATTTCCGGGTATTTGCATTTTCCTCTCTGGATATGGCGATCAACGCATCCCGGTCTGTTTGTGCATTCACAGGACACAGCACCCTTTATAAGAGTCCTTCGGACGGTCATTATGTTCTGGTGCTTGAAAGCGCCGATACCCCTGCAGAGGACTTTTCCAGAGCATGCAATGTGATCGCGGAATACGGACGGATGGTCCGGACGGTTCCGAATACTCTTTCCTATTATCAGGAGCACTATACCGTTATTTCTGGAGGGCAAGCCATTCAGAAATTAGGTCAGATTTAAGTATCAGGAGGTTTTATACTATGGCTATTACAAAGGATATGCGCATCGGCGAGCTTCTCACGCTTGAGAACGCCAATATCATTGCGGCTGCCCTCATGAATTCCGGCATGCACTGCCTCGGATGCCCGGCTTCCCAGATGGAGAGCCTGGAGGAGGCCTGCATGGTTCACGGCATCAACTGTGACGCGCTTGTTTCACAGCTGAATGAGATCCTGGACGGACAGCCCGTACAGCAGTAAGGATACATTACCGCACAGCAAAACATGCTGCGATGCTTTAATGCAAGGCAGCATGTTTTTATTTTACAAAATTTTTCTCTTTGCTGACAAATCTTGTCGTCTGTGCCTGCCAGTACAGCTCGACTGTCCCGATCGGGCCGTTACGCTGTTTGGCAATAATCAGCTCCGCTTCTCCCTTTTTATCGGAATCCGGATGATAGTACTCATCTCTGTAGAGGAACATGACCACATCCGCATCCTGCTCGATTGCGCCGGATTCACGGAGATCCGAAAGCATCGGACGCTTATTCTCACGGCTTTCTACCGCACGGGACAGCTGTGACAGAGAAATGACCGGGCACTCCAGTTCTCTTGCAAGTCCCTTCAGGGAACGTGAAATATCCGAGACCTCCTGCTGCCGGTTATCCCCGCCGCGTTTGCCGCTTCCGCTCATCAGCTGAAGATAGTCGATCACGATCAGGTCCAGACCGTGCTCAAGCTTGACCTTGCGGGCCTTTGAACGCAGCTCCGATACGGTAATACCCGGGGTATCATCAATGAATATATTGGAATCTCCGACTCTTTGCGTCGTATCCAGCAGTCTTTCCCAGTCATCATCACTGAGCCTTCCTGTCCTCAGGGTCTGCGCATCTATGCCGGAATCCATTGCGAACAGACGGTTGACCAGCTGTTCCTTGCTCATTTCCAGAGAGAAAATCATCGCCGGCCTGTTTTTCTTAATGCCGACATACTCCAGAATGTTCAATACGAAAGCAGTCTTTCCCATGGAAGGTCTCGCCGCGATCAGCACGAAATCCGAAGGCTGGAAGCCCGTAGTCATATTATCCAGATCCGTAAAGCCGGTCGGAAGCCCGGTGATGTGATCCTTACTCAGAGATGCCGCTTCGATCTTTTTATAGACATTCATCGCAACGATCTCGATCGGTACCAGTTCATTCGAGGTGCCGACCTTCAGAATGTCAAACATCTTCTTTTCGGTTTCGGCCAGAATATCTTCCGTTGCTTCATTATCATCATAGCAGAGCTGGCTCACCTCTCCGCAGGCCCGGATCAGCTTTCTCTGTACGGACTTGCTGCGTACGATCTCCGCATATGACTTCACATTGACCGAGGTCGGACTGGCATCATACAGCGCGCGGAAAAAGTCCACACTCTGCATTTCAGCGGGCGCACCGTCCTTTGCCAGCTGTTCCCTGACCGTAACGATATCGACGACACCTTCGCCGCTCATGGACTCGTAGCATTCTCCGATCGCCTCAAAAACGAGAGCGTACTGCCTGGAATAAAAATCCTCTTTGGTCAGCATGCCCAGCGCGGCTTCCACGGCCTCCCGGTCCATCAGCATGCAGCCGAGTACTGATTTTTCGGCCTCCAGATTATGCGGCGCGGTCCTGGTCAGTATGTTATTGTTTGCGCCTGCTTCAGCCATAAATTATCAGCCCTCGCTCACCTTTACGGTTACCTCTGCCGAAACATCCTTATGCAGCTTGATCGTTATTTTGTGATCACCTGCTGTCTTGATCGGGTCCATTACGATTTTCTTTTTATCAATACTTACGCTGTAAGCCTTATCGATTGCATCCGCAACTTCCTTATTTGTCACGGAGCCAAAGAGCTTTCCGTCCTTTCCTGTTTTGATCGGAACCGTTACAGTCTTTCCGTCGATCACGCGCTTCATATCCTGCGCATTGGAAAGCTTAGCCGCCTCAAGCTTCTCCGTATTGGCGTTCTTCAGCTTGAGATCGTTCAGATTTGCTTTATTTGCCTCTACGCCAAGACCTCTCGGAATGATATAGTTTCTTGCGTAGCTGTCGTTGACATTTACGATCGTGCCCTTTTTCCCAAGGCTTTTTACATCTGTGATCAGAATGACCTGCATTTACGTTATTTCTCCTTTTTCTATCATTTCATCTATCAGCGATTTAACCCTGTCCATCGCTTCATCCAGGCTCATATCCTTCAGCTGGGCTCCCGCCATAGACATATGACCGCCGCCGCCGAGCTGTTCCATCATAACCTGGACATTGACCTCATCAATACTTCTTGCCGAAACAAAGATCTGGCCGTTATACGGCGTCAGTACGAATGCGGCCTTGATGCCGTCTATGGCAAGCAGACTGTTTGCCGCCTGAGCGCCTGCAACCGTCGGGGAATCCACGCCCTCGGGATCCAGACGGCTTAAAGCGAAGCTCTTCCTGTAGATTTCTGCAGCATCCGCAGCGCCGGCTTTCGCCTTGAAGTCACTGAAGCTGTCGCGGAAAAGCTTCCGTATTCTCTGGACAGAGGCACCCTTTCGTCTGAGATATGCCGCCGCTTCAAACGTGCGGATACCGGTCTGGGTCACAAAGTTCTGGGTATCCACGACAATGCCTCCGTACAGTGCGTCTGCCTCAAGCTGCGTCACGGTTGTCGTATCGTCTATGTATTCGATCAGCTCCGTCGTCATTTCACAGGCTGATGAAGCATATGGCTCTATATAGGACAGAGCTGCATTTTCAATGGATTCCGTCCCCTTGCGGTGATGATCGATCACCACCACGGTGGACGCATTCTGAAGGAGCCGCGGTTCTTCCGTATAGCTCGGACGGTTTGTATCCACAACAGTCACAAGCGTCTCCCTGTCAATCATTCCGACCGCTTTATCCCCGGCAATAAACAGGTCATCCGGATACTCGGCATTCTCTATGAACAGCCTGTAAAGCGGTTCCAGGGATTTGGTGGTGGAGTTCAGGACAATGTGTGCTTTCTTGCCGTAGCTGCGTGCGATTTTCCAGATACCGATCGATGCGCCGAGGCTGTCGGCATCACCGTTCCTGTGTCCCATGACAAGGACCTTATCGTTGGCAGAGAGAAGTTCACGGAACGCCTGCGCCTTGACACGTGCTTTTACGCGGGCGTTCTTTTCGGGTGCCAGCGACTTGCCGCCGAAATAGGTCACTTCCTCGCCGCTCTTGATCACGGCCTGATCTCCGCCCCGGCCGAGCGCCAGATCGATCGCAGCCCGGGCATACTCATAGTTATCTTCATAGCTGCCGCCGGTACGTCCCACGCCGATACTTAAGGTGACAGCAAGCTCATTTCCGATATTGATGGTCTTGACCTCTTCCAGGATCGAGAAGCGGTCCTCCGACATTTTCTGAAAGTCCTTTTCATTAATAAAGAAAAGGTATTTATCTTTCTCCAGTTTTTTGACAATGCCGTCCAGCGAGGAAATGTAGTTGCTGATACGCCTGTCGACCAGCGCAGTCAGCAGGCTTCGCCTGGTCTCTTCTACGGAAGCTAAAGCCTCATCATAGTTATCCAGATAAATCAGGCCTTCACAGGGACGGGATTCTTCAAAATCTTTTTTGTATTTGATCAGCTCCGTCTCATCCGAAACGGAAATGATAATGACACGTCCTTCGTTGGTCCTGAATAAACCGGAGCCTGTCACGCTGCCGCCGCTGTCAGTTCCGTCAGGCGCTGTTACTGCGTCGGCCGCCGTGGAATCTGCTTCCTCCCGCTGTTCCTCTTCCGAAGTATCCGGAGTCTGGTCCAGGTCCGCCGGGCGCATCTCGATCAGATAACGCCTGTCTCCGAAGGAGCTGTGGATCACTGCGTCATCATCCAGTTCATTCAGAATATCCGGAGTAATATCCGGAAAGATATTCTGGATCGCAGATCTCCATGACGGTGCGCCGAATCCGGTTGCAAATGCCTCATTCGCCCAGAGGACGCCGCCCTTTCTGCTGCACACGGCGGTAGGAATACTCATACCATTTAAGACGGCGGATTCTGTGCTGTCAAACCCCTGTGCAAAATCGATCAGGCTCGTATACAGTCCTCTCTTGCTGTAAAAATACAGAAAACCCGAAAAGATAATAAACAGCACAGTGAATACTCCCATAGCTGCAGCTGCTTTCGGATCCACCGCCAGCAGGATCAGATTCATGAATACCAGCAGGACGGATAAGAGCAGCGGCCACCTGAGATAAAGTATAATCGAATACGATGGATTACTTCGCTTTTTCATAATAGGTGATTATATCACAGAATTGATATCCGGGGTAGATGGAATCGGGCATGCACCGGTGCACTCCGGATCCGGCGTTATACTTCACAGGCCGGCCAGCGTGGCTGGATGCCGGCCGGCCTGTAATCAGATGCGACCTGTCCCTGTCAATCTGCTTCAGAGCCTTATTTTAAGGCTATTTTACGTTGCTTTCAGCTAACAAGAGTTGTTCTTGACTAACTCCGATGGTTTGGTTTAGTATAGCGATGTAATTCATAAATACTTGAAAAACTTAATTGTTTTATAAGGAGGACACACATTATGACTCATACAATTTCTGATGCATGCGTTGCTTGCGGCAGCTGCGCTGGTGCTTGCCCGGTAGGTGCTATCTCTGAGGGAGATGGAAAGTACGTTGTCGACGCTGGTACCTGCATTGACTGCGGTGCTTGCGAGTCCGCATGTCCGATGGGCGCTATCGAGGGCTGATCGATCATAATAAGACATCATCAGAAGACCGTCGCATTGTGCGGCGGTCTTCTTTGTTTGTATTTCCTCTTTTTAAAACGGCGAGATACCCAGTGTCACCTCTTCCAGTACATCCAGCAGCATCCGCACGGTATCGAGTGAAGTCAGCATCGTAATACGGTTCTGCGCCGCGCATTTCCTGATTGCGACGCCATCTCCGTAATGCTTGCCCGACAGGATTGCCCTGGTATTGATCACATAGCTGACATATCCGGCCCGGATCGAATCCAGAACTTCTTCACTGCCCTCGCTGGGTTTCAGGCGGATCCTGTTCCGGATCCCGTGATTCCGGAGCACCTCTCCGGTCAGGCTGGTCGCTTCAATGTTGAAGCCCATATTATAGAATCGGCGGACCAGAGGGATCGTCTCCTCCTTGTCCTCATCCGCTACACTTACCAGAACCGTTCCATAACTTTTGAGCCTCAGTCCCGATGCCACCAGTGCCTTATACATTGCCCTGTGCAGCTTTCGGTCATAACCGATCGCCTCTCCGGTCGATTTCATTTCCGGCGACAGATACGCATCCATTCCGCTCAGCTTCGAAAATGAAAAGGCCGGCACCTTCACACAGTAACGAGCCTTTTCTGAAGGGTATCTTTCATAGATCCCCTGCTGTTCCAGCGAAATGCCGAGGCTCACCAGTGTGCCGATATCAGCCAGATTCCATCCGCTCGCCTTGGACAGGAAGGGAACCGTACGGGACGAGCGCGGGTTCACTTCAATAATGTAGACCCTCTCCATCGGATCCACTATAAACTGTATATTAAAAAGTCCTCTGATACCGATGCCCAGTCCTAGCTTCTCGGTATAATCCAGGATATCTTCCCTGACCTGCTCCGAAAGGCTGTAAGGAGGATAGACACTGACAGAATCTCCCGAATGGACGCCGGTCCGTTCTACCAGCTCCATGATCCCGGGAACAAACACTCTCTTCCCGTCGCAGACCGCATCTACCTCCACTTCCTTGCCGCGAATATATTTATCCACCAGCACAGGCTTGTCTTCATCGATTTCCACCGCTGTCCGCAGATATTCCCACATGGATTCTTCTTTGGCAACGATCTGCATTGCCCGTCCGCCCAATACAAAGCTGGGCCTGACCAGGACAGGATAACCGATACGCTGTGCAGTGCGTATCCCGGCCTCTACGCAGGTCACCGCTTCACCCTCCGGCTGCGGGATATGCAGCTCCATTAGCAGTTTTTCAAAAGTCTCCCTGTTTTCCGCCCGGTCTATGGCATCACAGTCCGTCCCGATGATCCTGACTCCTCGCCCGGCAAGCGGCCTTGCGAGGTTAATTGCCGTCTGGCCGCCCAGCGTGACGATCACGCCCTCCGGCTGCTCCAGCATCAGGATATTCATGACATCCTCCGGTGTCAGCGGTTCAAAGTACAGCTTATCCGAACAGGTATAATCCGTTGATACGGTTTCCGGATTATTATTGATGATAATGGCCTCATATCCCGCTCTCCTGATCGTCTGCACCGCATGGACAGCCGAATAGTCAAACTCGATCCCCTGTCCGATCCGGATGGGTCCGGAACCGAGTACCACGATCTTCTTCCGGTTGGATACGACTGACTCGTTTTCCTCCTCATAAGTTGAATAGAAATACGGAATATAGCTGTCAAACTCGGACGCGCAGGTATCGATCATCTTATAGACCGGCAGGATCTTATTTCTGACGCGCAGATCAAAGACATCCGTCTCCGGCAGATCCCACTGCACCCCGATTTCATGGTCGGAAAAGCCCAGCCGCTTTGCTTCCAGAAGGAGCCCTGCGTCGCCCGGACATTCCTTCAGCGCCGCTTCCATTTTGATGATTTTCCTGATCCCGCGCAGGAAAAACAGATCGATCCCCGCAGCTTCCGCAATCATTTCAAGAGATGTTCCAAGCCGCACGAGCTCTGCAACGGCAAACATCCGGTCGTCTGTCCCGATCCTGACATATTCGAGCAGATCGTCCCTGCTCCATCCGTCAAACTTCGGGAGATACAAATGATATGCGCCGGTTTCAAGAGAACGGATCCCTTTCAGCAGGCTCTCTTCGAAGCTCCTGCCAACGCTCATGACCTCTCCGGTCGCCTTCATCTGTGTGGAAAGAGAATTGTCTGCATCTGCAAATTTATCAAACGGGAATCTCGGAAGCTTTGTTACCACATAATCCAGAGCCGGTTCAAACGCCGCCGGCGTGTTGGCGATCCGTATCTCGTCAAGTGTCATGCCGATGCCTATTTTGGCGGAGACCCTGGCAATCGGATATCCGCTTGCCTTGGAAGCCAGTGCAGAGGAGCGGGAGACTCTGGGATTGACCTCGATCAGATAATACCGGAAGGACCGCGGGTCCAGGGCAAACTGCACATTGCAGCCGCCTTCAATTTTCAGGGCACGAATAATTTTAAGCGCACTGTCCCTCAGCATCTGGTATTCCTTATTTGTAAGCGTCTGTGACGGACAGACGACAACGGAATCCCCCGTGTGGATCCCGACAGGGTCCACATTCTCCATGTTGCAGATGGTGATTGCAGTATCGTTTCGATCACGAATTACTTCATACTCGATTTCCTTATATCCTTTTACACTTTTTTCGACCAGGACCTGACGGACAGGGGAAATCTCCAGGGCGTTTTTCAGAAGCTTCGTGAATTCCTCCTGCGTTTCCGCAAATCCGCCTCCTGTTCCTCCGAGCGTAAAGGCCGGCCTCAGCACCAGCGGAAATCCGATCCTCTCCGCAGCCCTCAGTCCCCCTTCCGGATCGGAAACCGTTTCCGATGGCAGCACGGGCTCTCCAAGGCTTTCACATAAGTCCTTAAAGGCTTCCCGGTCCTCCGCCTGTTCAATGGAGCTGCTGTCCGTTCCCAGCAGTTCCACGCCGCATTCTTTCAGGATCCCTTTCTTTTCCAGCTGCATGGCAAGATTCAGCCCGGTCTGACCTCCGATTCCCGGCAGGACAGCGTCCGGCCGTTCAAAACGGATAATTTTGGCAATATACTCCAGCGTCAGCGGTTCCATGTAGACCTTGTCCGCAACCGCATGATCCGTCATTATGGTCGCCGGATTGGAGTTGCACAGGACGACCTCATATCCCTCCTCCCGCAATGCCAGACAGGCCTGCGTACCTGCATAGTCGAACTCCGCCGCCTGTCCGATTACAATAGGTCCGGATCCGATCACCAGTATTTTATGAAGATCTGTTCTCTTGGGCATCGTTATCCTTTCTCCATTTCCCGGATAAATTCGTCAAACAGATAGCCGCTGTCCTGAGGACCCGGAGCGCTTTCCGGATGATACTGTACGGAAAATGCGCGGTCCTGTGCGCAGGCCGCACCCTCAACAGTCTGGTCCAGCAGATTGATATGGGTCAGAACGAGGGGCGTATTTTTCAGGCTCTCGGGATCCACCGCATAAGAATGGTTTTGTGACGTGATCTCAATATGGCCTGTCAGCAGATTTTTCACAGGATGGTTTCCTCCCCTGTGACCGAATTTCAGCTTATAGGTTTTGGCTCCGTAGGCAATAGAAAGCAGCTGGTGTCCCAGACAGATTCCAAATACCGGAACCGTGCCGAGCAGATCCCGGACCGTCTTCACTGTTTCCGGAACATCCTGCGGATCACCCGGACCATTGGAAATGAAAACGCCGTCCGGTCTGAGGGCCCTGATCATATCGGCTCCCGTATTCCAGGGAACCGCCGTCACGCTGCAGCCCCGCCGGAGAAACGAGCGGACAATATTCTGTTTCATGCCGCAGTCGATTGCCGCTACATGAAAGCGTTCCTCCTTTGCCCGGTATTCCCGGATCGTTCCCGTGCTGACCCTTGAAACCGCATCCGCCGGGATCAGTGCACGCTTCAGCTTTTCCAGGCCTTCTTCCAGCGGAGTAGAAATATCCGTAATCAGAGCCCTGCGGCTTCCGAGGTCGCGAATGGAGCGGTTGAGCTTTCTTGTATCGATTCCGCAGATTCCGGGGATCCCATATTGTTTCATAACTTCCCCGAGAGTGGACCGGCTGCGGAAATTAGAGGGCTCATCATTATATTCCCGGACGATCAGAGCGCCGATCGACGGAACTTCGGTCTCATAATCATCATCGTTCATCCCGTAATTTCCGATCAGCGGATAAGTCATAACAACCGCCTGGTCCGTATAGGAAGGATCCGAGAGAATCTCCTGATAGCCTGCCATAGAGGTATTAAACACGATCTCCAGCGTTCTCTCCCCATCCGCTCCGAAGGCGTACCCGCAATATTCGCTTCCTTCCTCAAGAATCAGTTTCCTGTCAAATCTTTCTCTCATTTTTCATGTCCCCGTTTTATCTCAGATAAACGTCTCTCATAGCGGTTTTTCCCCGCATCCCCGGGAACGGCAGTCGGATAATCGCCGCTGAAGCAGGCGCAGCAGAATCCTGTATTTCCCGGAAGGCGGTGCAGTTCCTCCTCCGGCAGATATCCCAGAGAATCCGCACCGATGAGCTTTGTGATTTCCGAAACGGAATGCCTGCAGGCGATCAGATTGTCTTTTGAATCTATATCCGTCCCGTAATAACAGGGAAATAAAAAGGGCGGAGCAGAGATTCTCAAATGTATCTCCTTTGCCCCTGCGTCTCTCAGCAGTTTCACGATCTGCCCGCTTGTCGTTCCCCGGACGAGGGAATCATCCACCAGCACGATCCTTTTATCCCTGACTTCATCCTCCACTGCAGACAGCTTGATCCTGACCTGGCCGGTCCTGTCGCCCGGTGCGATAAAAGTTCTCCCGATATATTTATTCTTGATCAGTCCGATCCCATAGGGGATCCCGGACTTTCTGCTGAATCCAAGCGCCGCATCCAGGCCGGAATCCGGTACGCCTATGACCAGATCGGCTTTCGCAGGATGCCTTTCGGCCAGGATCTCTCCCGCTCTGATCCGCGCATGATGTACGGAGATTCCGTCCAGCACGGAATCCGGACGCGCAAAATAAATATATTCAAATATACAGAGCCGCTTTTCAGTTCGGCCGCAATGGGTTCTGTCGGAGCGGATCCCGTCATTGCTGAATACCAGTATCTCGCCAGGTTCTACGTCCCTCAGGAATTCTGCGCCGACTGCATTGAGAGCGCAGCTTTCGGAAGCGATCACATATGTCCCGTCTTCCGTTCTTCCAAAGCACAGCGGCCGGAAGCCACGGGGATCCCTCACACAGATGAGCTTCTGCGGTGACATCAGGACCAGGGAATATGCTCCTTCGATCCGATACATAGCACTTCGTACAGCATCCTCGATCGATGAATGCTTCAGTCTTTCCTTTGTAACGATATAAGCGATAATCTCCGTGTCGCTGGTCGTGTGAAAAATAGCTCCGGACAGCTCCAGTTCAGAGCGAAGGACACTGGCGTTTGAAAGATTGCCGTTGTGTGCAAGAGCCATCCTTCCTTTCTGATGATTGACTTCAACAGGCTGGCAATTGCTTCTGCTGGTACCCCCTGTCGTTCCGTAACGGGTATGGGCCACGGCCATTGTCCCTTTCGGGAAAGCCGCAAGTCTGTCTTTCGTGAAAACCTCGCTGACCAGCCCGAGATCCTTATGAGACACAAATAAGCCGTCGTCATTTACTACGATCCCGCAGCTTTCCTGCCCTCTGTGCTGCAGCGCATAAAGACCGTAATAACTGAGTGATGCCGCATCTACGGGTTCCCCGGCAAACACTCCGAAAACACCGCACTCCTCATGCACGCTCATGTCCGCCTCCCGCTTTTTCAACTGCGGCACCGATAAAGCCCTTAAACAGCGGATGCGGTTTATTCGGCCGGCTCTTAAATTCGGGATGGAACTGTACGCCCACATAAAACGGCCTCTCCGTCAGCTCCACGGTTTCCACGAGTCTTCCATCCGGAGAAATGCCGCTTAAAGTCAGCCCGTGTGCCTTAAGTATTTCCCTGTAGGCATTATTGAATTCGTATCTGTGGCGATGGCGCTCGCTGATCATTTTGCTTCCGTAGCAGCGTTCCATGGCTGTTCCCGGAAGGATCTCACACGGATAAGCGCCAAGCCTCAGTGTGCCTCCCTTATCGATATCCTCGCTTTGTCCGGGCATAAAATCGATCACCTTATTCCCGCACTGCTCGTCAAATTCTCCCGAATTCGCGTCCCGGATCCCGGCTATATTTCTGGCGTATTCGATCACCGCGATCTGCATGCCGAGACAGATTCCGAAATAAGGAATGTTCTGCTCTCTCGCGTATTTCGCGGAAAGGATCATGCCCTCGATTCCGCGGCTTCCGAACCCGCCCGGTACCAGTATCCCGTCCAGCCCGTCCAGAATACAGGCTGCATTTTCCTCATTGATTCCTTCAGAATCGATCCAGCGAATGGTTACATGGACATTGTGATAATATCCGGCATGATGCAGTGCCTCAACCACTGACAGATACGCGTCGTGCAGCCCGACATACTTGCCGACCAGGCCGATCGTTACGCAATGGTTCCGTGCACCGTTGATCCGTTCTGTCATGGTACGCCATTCCGTCAGATCCGGTTCCGCCGCGTCGATTCCAAGCTCGCGGCAGACAACGCCTGAAAATCCCGATTTTTCGAGCATCAGGGGTGCCTCGTAAAGATTCGGCAGCGTCAGGTTTTCAATGACACAGTCCTGCTTGACATTGCAGAACAGGGCTATTTTCTGAAAGATCGACGGCTCCAGCGGCTCATCCGCGCGCAGCACAATGATATTCGGATTGATGCCCATTCCCTGCAGCTCCTTGACCGAATGCTGGGTCGGCTTGGACTTATGCTCCTCCGAACCTTTCAGATAAGGCACCAGCGTGACATGGATAAACAGGCTGTTTTCCCTGCCTGCCTCCAGAGATATCTGCCTGACCGCTTCCAGAAACGGCTGTGATTCAATGTCGCCGATTGTTCCGCCGATCTCGGTAATGACCACATCCGCATTTGTTTTCTTTCCGACCCGGTAAACAAACTCCTTGATTTCATTTGTAATGTGCGGGATCACCTGGACCGTGGAGCCGAGATATTCTCCGCGCCGCTCCTTATTCAGGACATTCCAGTAGACCTTTCCCGTCGTCAGATTGGAATACTTATTCAGATCCTCATCGATGAATCTTTCGTAATGGCCCAGGTCGAGATCCGTTTCGGCACCGTCCTCCGTCACATACACCTCGCCATGCTGATATGGGCTCATCGTTCCCGGATCCACATTGATATAGGGATCCAGCTTCTGCGCCGCGACCTTCAGACCGCGTGACTTTAACAGCCTTCCGAGCGACGCTGCGGTAATTCCTTTTCCCAGTCCGGAAACAACGCCGCCGGTCACAAAGATATACTTCATACTTGCCTCCTTCCGGCAATAATTCATCCAGGCAATGACGGCTTATTTGTGCAGCCGGCTTAACTCCCGTCCGAACAGAAACGCTTACTCTACCGTGACCGACTTTGCCAGGTTCTTGGGTTTATCAATATCACATCCGTTTTCCAATGCCGTATAATAGGCCAGCAGCTGCAGCGGAATGATCTCGGTCACAGCCGAAAACAGCGGATCCGTATCCGGGATGAAAAGAAAATCATCGGCGGCGGACAGAATCTTCTGATTGCCGCGGAAGCTCAGAGCCAGCACCTCTGCGCCTCTTGCCTTCACCTCTACGATATTATTCATCGTTTTTTCCATTATCGTCCAGTTGCAGCAGAGCGCGATGACTGGGGTGTGTTCCTCGATCAGGGCGATCGTCCCGTGCTTCAGTTCTCCCGCGGCATAGGCCTCTGCATGCAGATAGGAAATCTCTTTCATTTTCAGGGCGCCTTCCAGGGCCACTGCATAATCCGTATTCCGCCCGATAAAGAACAGGGAGCTGCTGCCGTGGTATTTCCCTGCCAGCTCCGGAATGGAAGGATTCATATCGATCGCCTGCTGGATCTGTCTCGGCAGGGCCTGCAGAGAAGCAATCAGCTGTGCATATACGCTCGCCGCCAGTCCCTGAAGATCGGCAAAATAGACCGCCAGCAAATACAGTACCACCAGCTGGGTCGTGAAGCCCTTGGTCGTTGCAACCGCAATTTCAGGCCCCGCCCAGGTATAGACAGTCATGCCCGCCAGCTTTGCGATGGAACTGCCGAGTACATTGACAATTGCAAGCGTCTTTGCGCCTCTCTCCCGGCCTTCCTTCAGCGCGGCAATGGTATCCGCAGTCTCTCCCGACTGGGAAATCACGATCAGCAGCGTATGAGAGTCGATCAGCGGATCGCTGTACCTGAGCTCGCTGGCCAGTTCGACTTCGACAGGGATCCGGCAGAGGGATTCCAGTACGTATTTTCCGGAACAGCCCGCATAATAAGCCGACCCGCAGGCCGTAATTACGATTTTACGGATACTGCGCAGATCCTTTTCGGTCATGCCGAGCTCGTCAAAAACCACTTTGCCGTTTTTCAGCCTCGGCTCTATGGTCGCCTTGACCGCACCCGGCTGCTCCATGATCTCCTTCAGCATAAAATGAGCATAGCCGCCTTTTTCCGCCGCACGGACATCCCAGGTCACACGGCTGATTTCTTTATCCAGGATACGGCCGGAGCAGTCAAAGACCCTGACGGAGTCCGGCGTCAGCTCGGCATATTCTCCATCCTCCAGGTAAATGACATTCCTCGTATAGGAGACCAGGGCGGTCACATCCGACGCAAAGAAATTTTCTCCGACGCCGATGCCGAGTATCAGCGGGCTGGCCTCCCTGACGGCAAATATCTTTTCCGGCTCCTCCGTGCAGATCACGCCCAGTGCATAGGATCCCTGCAGACGGTTTGTTGTTCTTATCAGGGCTTCCCGGACACTTCCCCTGTAATACATTTCGATCAGGTGGACGATCACTTCCGTATCCGTCTGGCTCTCAAAATGATATCCTCTCCCGGTCAGCTCTTCCCGCAGCTCCAGATAGTTTTCGATAATGCCGTTATGCACGATGGCAAATTTCCCGTCATTGGACAGATGCGGATGCGCGTTCTCCTCTGTCGGAGCGCCGTGTGTCGCCCATCTGGTATGTCCTACGCCTGTGGTGCCCGGAACCGCTTTCCCCTGCCCGGTTTTTTCGCACAGGCTCGCGATCCTCCCCGTCACCTTGCTGACAGCGATCCGGTCCTTATCCATCACGGCCACCCCGGCGGAATCATATCCGCGGTATTCCAGCTTTTTCAGTCCTTCCAGCAGAACAGGGGCTGCCTGCTGAGTTCCGGTAAATCCTACGATTCCACACATAATCACACCCCGCTGTCACCGTAATTCGAAAGCACGCGCGCAGACGGATCATCGACATTGCAGCCCTCCCAGGACTTGTTCGGCATCCAGAAATCTACGACCATCTCCGCCTGTCCGGGATAATACTTTTCAAAAATCTCCCTGTACAGCAGCGACTCCTTTGTAAACGGCTGCGCAAAAGTATATTTCCGGCGTTTTTCTTCGAATTCTTCATCTGTATACTGCTGTGCGGCAAATTCCTTGAGGTCGTCAACCATGGAATGTCCGACTGCATCGGAAAATGCCGCCTTTTCTCTCCACAGGATCTCATCCGGAAGATATCCCTGTCCCTCAAAAGCATGGCGGAGCAGGTATTTCCCCTTGCCATACCGGTTCATTTTCATTTCGGGATTCAGGCTCATGACATATTTCACAAAATCCAGATCTCCGAAAGGTACCCGGGCCTCCAGCGAGTTAACGGAAATACATCTGTCCGCGCGCAGCACATCATACATATGGATCTCCCGGATCCTCTTCTGCGCTTCCTCCTGGAAGGCTGCCGCATCCGGCGCGAAATCCGTATACTTATATCCAAACAGCTCATCCGAGATCTCGCCCGTCAGGATCACGCGAATATCGGTCCGTTCATGGATCGCCCTGCAGACCAGATACATGCCCATGCTGGCCCGGATGGTCGTGATATCATAAGTCCCAAGCAGATGGATCACATCCCCGAGGGAGGAGATCACCTCTTCCGGCGTCATAAATACTTCTGTATGATGGCTCCCGATAAACTCCGCGACCTGTCTCGCATATTTCAGATCGATGGCGTCCTTTTCCATGCCGATCGCGAAGGTCTCGATGGGAGTGCTGCTTTCTCTTGCGGCGATTGCACATACTAGTGAGGAATCCAGCCCTCCCGAAAGCAGAAATCCTACCCTGGCATCGGAAACCAGGCGCTTTTTCACACCGCTGACCAGCTTGTCATGGATCTTTCGGCAGGCGGTTTCAAGATCGTCCCTGCAGACTGTCTCAGGCTCCGAAATATTGCAGTAAGAAATGAATTCCCCGTTTTTGTAATAGCATCCCGGTGGAAAAGGCTGAATGCGGTCTGTCAGGCCGACCAGGTTTTTGGCTTCACTGGCAAATATCATCACGCCTTTTACATCATAGCCATAATAAAGCGGCCTGATCCCGATCGGATCTCTTGCGGCAATATACTCCCCGGCCTCTCCGTCATAGAGCACACAGGCAAACTCGGCATCCAGCATGGCAAACATATCCGTTCCGTACTCTTTGTACAGCGGGAGCAGGATTTCACAGTCGCTGTCGCTCCTGAAGGCATAGCCCTTCTTCTGAAGCTCCGCCTTCAATGCCGCAAAGCCATAGATCTCGCCGTTGCAAACGACATAGCTGCCGTCCAGTTCGAAAGGCTGCATGCCGGATGGCGTGAGTCCCATGATGGAAAGCCTGTGAAATCCCAGCAGGCCGTTTCCCGTGTCGACGATCCTGCTGTCGTCCGGTCCCCTTGAGACCGTACGCTCAAAGCCCTTCCGAAATAACTCCATTGATGCGGGGATCCCGCAGTAACCCATAATTGAACACATAAACCGATTCCTCTCACTTCACCCCAAACAGCAGATCCCCGTAAG
The DNA here is from genome assembly GCA_017460845.1 of Lachnospiraceae bacterium. Classification (GTDB taxonomy): domain Bacteria; phylum Bacillota; class Clostridia; order Lachnospirales; family Lachnospiraceae; genus Avilachnospira. The sequence continues at coordinate 497 of JAFUAE010000021.1, read as the reverse complement.
TCGGGAACGGCCAGAAACTTTTTTCCGTCAGCGTTTCCGCTTCGTCGCAGGGCTTTCTGAGCGCACTCATTTTTTCCAGGACCGTATCCCTGATCATTTCCGCCTCTTCTCTGACGGAGCCTGCTTCAGACAATGCCTGTACAGCAGCCTCGAGCTCATTTGTTCCTGCGGCGATCTCATCCGTCAGCCCGGAAAGACGCCTGACCAGTTCTGTCTCATAGCTGCAGTCCAGCTCCGCCGACAGAGCCCGTTTGGCTGCAGCCTTTCCCGCCGTCTCTGCTGCAAAACCCGAAACCGCCGGCAGGATCAGCTTTCTTGCCATGCCGGTCATGGTATTTGCCTCGATTGTGATCGTCTTGCAGTAATTCTCCAGCATGATCTCGCAGCGCGCCTTCAGCTCGGCTTCCGAATAAACCCTGTGTGCCGTCAGCAGCGCTACATTCTTTTCATCCAGCAGATGCGGCATGCAGTCCGCAGTCGTCCGGTAATTGCTGAGT
>JAFUAE010000198.1 GCA_017460845.1 Lachnospiraceae bacterium | reverse complement strand
TTTTTTTGGACAGACTTTTGTCTGTTTTATTGTGATATCCAGAAATAAAACACGAGCGATTGAAGATACAAATATCTCCATCGCTCGTGCTGATTATTTGGTTAATCCCTTAATTGCTCAATGTTAACTTAATGACATTGGTCAATCGACCTGCTTTCTTTTCGAAACCATTTGGTTTCTATAATTTAGAACGGATCCCGTTATCCGTAGACTTTGACATAAATAGCGGCAGCTTCCCAGCCAACATCTCCTTCAAAGTGCAGCCCGTGAGTGTAAAGCTCCTCTCCGACAATGGTGATCCGGCCCTCGTCATTCAGGTCGCTTTCATGGGAATATTCACTGCAGTTGCTGATTTCAAAGGTCGCCTGGCCGGACTGTCCCTGCTCCCGGTCATAGTCGTAATCTCTCGTAAGGAGTGCTGTACGGACCATTCCCCCTTCGTCCTTGCTCACATTATAGTGATCCTTGTCGATTTTCGTCAGGGTGAACATGCCTTCCCAGGTCTGACCGTTCCGGAACTGGTAGGTGCCGCTGTAATCTTCCTCGTAAGCGCCGAAGCTGCTGGTATAGACAATGTTGCTGTTGTTGATATTGGAAACGTCGCGGAGACCGTATTTTTGTTTCAGTGCATTCACACCCTCCGCGTTTTTGATTGCGGCGAAAGAACCCGCATGGGAACCTTCCAGATCCAGGTAGACCCCGCCATAATTTCCGGAGCGATAGCGCAGCATGCCATAATAGCCGTTGTGCTCTGTCTCAAGACTGTAATAGTTCCCGGTTCCGTCCTTTACCAGTCCGTCCGTGATCATGTTGCCCCACTCGTCCAGCAGATACCAGACATCCTTCCCGTTTTCCGCCACGGCATCGTCGCAGAGCCAGGCATCGGTGATCCGTCTGCCGGAATTGTCCTCTATATACCAGCTCCCGTCGGAGGATTGTTTCCAGAACCGGGAGAAGGAGGCTGCGGCAGCAGAAATGCAGGTAATTGCAGCCACAACAGCAGCGAGAATAAATGTGATGATGATTCGTTTTCTGTTCATAGCAACTCCTCCTTGTAATTATTTATGATATCCGGCTCGTAATATGCACGGATTCAGTCATCAAACAAATTCTTGCATTTAGTATACTTTATCTGTGTTCCGAATTGATAGCCCGAAAACAGAAATATCTTCTTGAAAAATGGTGACGGGCGCAATATAATATATTCAAATCTATTTTAATTAAATCAATTTTAATTAATTTTTTTTTAATAAAAGCAAATCAGGTCCAGTCCAGGAGGCACAAATGTTTGTAGGAAGAAAGCATGAACTAAAGGCTTTGAAAGAGGTCTATGATAAAAACGGATTTGGAATGACTATTATATACGGACGCCGAAGGGTTGGAAAATCTACTCTGATCAAAGAATTTATCAAGGGGAAACCTGTTATTTTTTATACGGCTACAAAAGTTGGAGCAGAGAGAAATCTGGAATTATTTTCCCGCCAGGTAATGGAGGTTCTTGATCCCTCTATGAGCTCAGCACTATTTTCCTCGATAGAGGATGTGTTTGATATCATTACAAATAAAATGCCGGATGATAAAAAAATGATTCTGGTAATCGATGAGTTACCTTACTGGGCTGAAAAAGACGAGTCTCTTTTGTCTGTTCTCCAAAAATACATTGATACGCAATGGATAAACAAAAACATGATGTTCATATTCTGCGGATCGGCTTTAAGCTTTATGGAGAAAAAAGTGCTTAGTGAAAAAAGTCCGATATTCGGAAGGCGCGATTCGCAGATAAAACTGGAAGCATTTAATTACAGAGATTCCGCTTTGTTTGTCCCTGATTATTCAGCAGAAGAGAAAGCAATCACCTACGGGGTTACCGGAGGGGTGGCAAAATACCTTTCACTATTTGATGCTTCCAAAAGCCTTGATGAAAACATAATAAGACTTTTCTTTAATACAGACGGTTATTTGTTTGATGAAACCAGAAACCTTCTGATACAGGAATTTTCCGATATAACCCTCGTAAACAATATAATTGAACAGGTGGCTTCCGGGGAAACTACATTAAATAATATTGCTTCCAAGGTGCATGAAAAAGACTCAACCGTTTTATACTCGCTTGAAAAACTGATCGACGTCGGACTGGTGGAGAAAAAGAAATGTATTACGGAGGAAAAAAACAAGAAGAAAACGCGGTATGTACTAAGAGATTATATGTTTAAATTCTGGTATCAGTTTATTCCTAATGCAATAAGTGTTATTGAACTGGGACAGGGGAAAATATATTATGAAAAGGTTGTGAAACCGCAGATCCATTCCTACATGGGAAGTGTTTTTGAAGAAATGTGCCGTTATTATACTTTAGAGCAGGGAATTCAGGGAGCATATGGTTCATTTCTGACTCAGACCGGTACCTGGTGGGGAGTGGAACAGATCATTGATGAAGAAGGGAAAAGATTTGCTCAGTCGGCCGATATAGATGTAGTTGGAATATCTTCAATAGATAAGACGGCGGTCATAGGTGAATGCAAGTTTAAAAATGAGAAGATAGATAAAGAGATCTATGAGACTCTGCTGCGGAGATCAAAACTACTTCCCGGAAATTATCATGTTATCCGATTTTTGCTTTTCTCTCTGAGCGGATTTACAAAATGGTTTGATAATGAAGATATCCAAAATACAATTAAGATCAAAGTAGAGGATCTGTATTTATAAAGAAACGGACCCTCTGCTCTGCTCATGGGAATCCTCCCATGTATCATCGTTTGCTGCCTGCTCGAACTTTGCACGGTATATCGTTCCGGAACTCCTTTGCTTGTGAAGGTTCTTTCCGCTTATCCCCGGGTGCAGACAGCAGGGATCTCCGGACAGCTTATCGTGCAAGAAAGCGCCTCTGTCTGATCCTTTTCTCCAGATGCGCTTTTATGAGTTCAGGTTCCCATCCTGCCTTTTTCCACAGCAGCTGCAGCAGTATGTCTCTCCTGGTATAGAAATTTTCATAAAAGCGTTTCCCGTAGCGCAGGACTCCGTTTTCCTCAGAATCCAGCTGGCCGTAAAGATGCTCATAAACAGCATCCATTCGGGAAAGCCTGCGGAACACGTTCATATCAGCCGGAAGCATGTACAGCAGATCGCCCTCCGGTCTGCATATCTCATATACGAACTGTTCGGAAATCAGAATGTCGATCAGATCCAGACAGTCCTGCAGTTTCTCCTCTGCAGTCTGCTTTCCGATGGATATAAAATCCGCCAGAAAGCGGGGACGTCTGCTTGTCTCGTTATCAGAGAAATTGGCAAAAGAGACGGCATAGTCGTCCTTTTTCAGCTCATGAAGGTCTTCCGTAAAAGCGAGAAGATACCGGCATTCCTCCCTGTTGAAGCGGTTGATGCCGTCATATTCCGATGAGCTTGAATGCTCCAGGGCATCTCTGCCCCCGATCAGCTCCAGAAGATGCTCCATCACACGGAAGCTCTTCGCAAGGCTCAGGTTTTCACAGAAGGACTGTACAAAATAGAACATCAGCATCGAGCGCAGCGGGATCGCGGCGCCTTCTTTGAGTTCCATGATGTTCTGTACGTGAAGGTCATCCCTCTTCCGGCAGATCAGTGCGGGGGAGCACAGCATAAACGGAACACCATAGGCTCTGCGCCTCACCCTGCTTTTTTCCATGACCCATGGAAAGACGCCCCCGCAGGAAACCGATTTCGGAAGAACGCGGAAAAAGCCCTTGTCCACCAGTGCGGATAAAACGATTGCGTCGTAGGTATACAGATCACCGTCCGTGCCGGGAAGCTCCTTATAGCTGTCATATTCCCGAAAGATAATCGGCCTGGTGTGCCCGGTCTGCCGGAAACGTTCCTCCAGTGCGGGCCACAGATGTTCCAGCCCTTCAAGGGAATCATAGTAGAAAATAATGGGAGACAGCTCTCTGCTGTCAATGCTGTTCGCGTTCATACCTTAAATCCTTTCGGTTGCCGCAGACGGACACCCTTGCCTTCGGCTGTATCCTTCCCACTACCGGGCGGATTCGGGAGTTACTAAAACTGGAAAGCATATATCTTCTCTTATCCTGCTGTCTTTACGGCAGGTTTGCCGTCCCAGGTCCCGTCAGCATTGACGCGGTATCCGTCGGGTGTGAGCTCTCCGTGATACATGCGTCCCTGCGCGGCTCCCGGTGCCGGCTCGAAGTAATACCATTTGCCCAGGATCTGTCTCCATCCGGTCACCATGGCGCCCAGGGAGTGATTCAGCTGCTGGTCGAGGTAGTAGGTCTCCCCGCCGCTTACAAACCAGCCTGTGCGCATGATCCCGTTCTCGTCAAATGCATACCAGCTGGCTGTATTGTGATAATTGATCAGCGCCCATTCACCGCGTGCCCTGTGTCCATTTTCAAAGGTGTAATGCCAGTAGCCGCCTTCGTCCTGGCTCCAGCTGCCTGTCCGTCCGCCTGCCTGATCATAGGCGTAATGCCGGGCGATCCCGTCGGAGGGGATCACGATCACTCCTCTGCGGCCGGCAGCGCTGCTCGAAGAATCTCCGCCGGAAGTACTGCTGACTATTTTATGTGTATCCGTATTCGTATTCGTTTTGGTTTCCGGTTCAGCTTTGGCTTCCGGTTCCGGCTTTGGCTTCGTTCCTGTCGGAGGGATGATCACATCGTCCGGATCCGTAATCTCTGCGAGTCCCAGGGCATCCCAGTACAGCTTTCCGTCATTTCCATTGTAATATGCCTTGTTTCCGGGCTTCGTCTCTGTCGGTGCCTTATACGGCACAAAACTCGTGGCCGGCCGGATCGTGACCCTGATGCATTCCGGTGTGGTATCCTTGTACCCGTCATCACCGATCACCCTGTACCAGACATAGTAGGTCCCGACATCGGTTCCTTCAGGGATGGATGTGGAATAAAGCGGTGCATCGGGTGCTGTGTCGGCGTCCTGACCGAGGGCATACTGCAATGTGCCGCCTGTTGCAGAACCGGCCTCCACCAGTTCCTGCGCGGAGCCGTTATAGCTCAGGTCCTTTGCTGCCGGCGGAGTCAGGGAAACCTCCCTGTTCCAGCGCGCCGCCAGGGTCATGTTCTTAGAGACCCCCTTTGAGAAATCCCAGGGAGAATTGACCAGATACCATCCGGCAAAAACGGCGCCGTCGTCTATCTTCGGATCTGCAGGACGCGTAACCTTTGCTCCGTCCGCAACAGACTCAACCTTATAGGAGGAGCCGTCCTCTAATTTTCCGCCCATGGCATCAAAAGTGACCTGGTATACCGGTGCTTTCCAGCCGGCATAGAGATCCAGCGCAGCTGTCACTGCATCGGAAAATTTATATGGATTGGAATACTCTTCCCCCTTATCATCATGCTGATACCAGCCCGCAAAGGTATAACCCTCCCGCTTCGGATCATCCGGCGGAACGGCCCTGCCGCCCTGTTCCACCCAGGTGGTGATCACCTTTCCGCCATCTTTCGGATATTCCGGATAATAACGGACGCACAGCTTTGTTGTTGTCGTCTGATTCCATTTTTCATAAAGATCATAGTTTCGTTTGACGACCGTCCCGGCCTTGAAGGAGTCGCTTTTCAGGTTTCCGCTCTCGTCCTTCTCATACCAGCCTGCAAAGGTTTTTGAACCATCAGGCATGATGCGGCCCATGGGCAGGGATACCTGCTCACCGTCCCAGACCTTTCGGGGAGCGTAGGCGCCTGTCATCACCGCTCCCGTATCGTCATGGAAGGTGATCGTCCACTGTTCATTGGCCTGCGTCCAATTTGGATAGAGATACAGGGTATCCGTGATCAGCGTTGTGAAGTCATAGGGATTGTCTGCCAGACTGTCGTCATTCTTCTTTGTATACCAGCCCGCAAAGTTATAATTCTCCTTTTCCGGCTTCGTCGCAGGCTCCTCCGCCGCAGTGCCTTCTGTATAGTATTTTTCAGAGAAGCGGGAACCGTCTTCATTATGGAACTTCACAAGATATTCCATGCGGCCGCAGCGGCAGCTGTGGGCCTGACTGTCGAAGGTATGGGCTTCAAATGTATCACTGGATGTACCGCAATAGGAGCAGGAGAAAAGGACATGATGCTTTTCCGGGGAAACATTTTCATAGTTTCCGGAGCTCAGATCCGGGTGGCTGCACTTTTCTATGAGCACGTAACGACTGTGGTTGGCCTTGTATACCCGGTCGTTAAGCGGCGCCTGCGTCAGGGCCCCGCTGGCTTCCCGCGGCATATGCAGAGCTCTGTTCTCATAATCTTTAACATTGTTGGTCCAGCGCACCGCCATGCCATTTCCCAGTGTCAGGCTGCCCATGACTTTGTCGTTGTATCCGTGGCCGATCGCGGTATCAAACGTTCCGCCGGCTATGGCGATCACCCTGCCGTCGGTGATATTGACCGGACCTCCTTCACCGCCCTGAGAGGCACTGGAGCTTTCTCTGCCGCCGCCGATGCCTGCAGCGGTTTGTTCCTCATCGAATATGCTGCTGCCGCCACAGGCGACCACCTCGCCGCCGGATATATTGATGGTTCCTTCCTGGCTGCCGCTCGCGCCGCCGCCGATGCCGGAAGCCAGGTCTCCTCCTACGGCTGTCACTTTGCCGCCGGTGATGGTGATCGTTCCGATGAGATTACCGAAGCATCCGCCGCCGATGCCGGCGCCGAGCAGACTGGAGTAAGCTAAAACATCACCGCCGGTAATTGTAACATCACCGCCGTTTCCGTTTTGTCCGCCGCCAATGCCGGCTCCAACTTCAATGTACTGGTAGTTGCTCGGGGACGCCGACGGATCGGGCTCGCCGGGTTCCGAATACTGATACTTCGCGTAGGCTCTGACAGTTCCTCCGGAGATCGTGATTCCATTGCTATAGCCATTGTAACCGCCCCCGATGCCGGCACCTCCGCCCAGCCCGGTAGCCGTTACATGGCCGCCGCGAATCTCGATGGCCTCATTATTCTTACTCGACCCCCCGCCGATGCCGGCGCCGTAATAGCCGCCAATGGCCGTAACTTTTGTGTTTTCTCCCTCAATGACGATCTTCCCGGTATCAGAATATACCGCGCTGCCGATACCCGCGCTTTGGCGGCCGCCTCTGGCCGTCACAGTGCCGCCGCTGATCGTCACGGGAACCGGGCCTGAATAATATCCGGATCCTATTCCCGCTCCTCCGTCAACGCGGTATACATTTTCGTAGTTGCCTCCGCAGGCTTCCACGATACCTCTGTTGATGGTCACGCCCTGAAATGCTCTCCTGTAACCCCCGCCGATTCCCGCGGAGCCTTTGCCGCCCCTGGCGGTGATCTTTCCGCCGTTGATGACCAGACTTCCGCCGTCATGCCCCTCAACGGAGCCGATACCGGCATCCTTATGCTCACTTCCGGACAGATCCGCGATCAGGACGCCTGCATTATCGCCGCTGCTCTGCGCCCATATGGTCAGTGTGGAGTTCTCCCGGATATATATGCCGGCATTGCACCGAAGTGTCTTACTATCCGCCAGGATCAGATTCACGTTGCCGTAAATCTCCAGGCGGTTGTTCATTGTAATGTCCTGATTCACCACGTACCAGTCCTTAGTGAGGAACGTGGTCTCATTGCTTACGGGTTCCAGCAGATATGCATTTTGGGTCAGCTTCGTTCCTTCCAGCGGCAGATAGTATGTGGAGATCATGCTTTCGGCCCGGACTTCCGTTCTTCCGGAAAATCCTGACAGCAAAAAGAGCAGCGTCAGGAAAACCGTCCTGAGCGCCCAAATCATTTTCCCGTTCATCCTGTGATTTCCAGTCATGAACCATCCCTCCTGAAATACTGTTTTTTCAGCTCGCTTTTTCATAGATCATTTGACAATGTCAAATTCTGCCTCTTCCAGCCTGTGACTTCCAGAAAAAGCAAATGCGGGGCTCCGCCCCGCCAGATGGAAGTTCTGCGCAAGGGGAGGCACCCCGCCAAGTGGAAGTTTAGCACATATCAGGATATGTGTGCAATAACGAATCGGCCGCCAGCGCAGCTTCAGAGGCTGCTGTGACAGTTTCGTGGCAGTGTCTGCAAAATAAGCCCCGGGGCTTTGTCATTGACAAAAAGCCGGATACATTTGCATTTTGTCCCTGAAAATGGAAAATAGAATTATAGAAGGAGTCTCTGCGGAAAAACATATGGATCTTGCCGCAAAGCTCCGGTTCCTAAGCGAGTTTCGGCTGCATGGAAGCTGAAAGCCGCTTATTAATTGATTAATCGCGGCATGTACCCGGAAAGGATCCCGGAATAAAGCCTGCTGTCTGTAAAGGCCGGCCGGAAATAAACGGCCCGGATGGACTCTGTTTCGGGGAAAAATCGGGAACCGCAGCGGCCTGCACAGATACACTGACAATTTTTCGTGACAAAATCATGCCGATTTTTTCAAAAATGTCAAAATAATTGCTTATATATCTGCAGAAATATCAGAATTTAAAGGAGGAGGCACTATGAGTCAGTTTTGTACAAATTGCGGCGCGCCGCTCCCGGACGACGCGATATTCTGCGAGGCCTGCGGCATGAAGGTCGAGCCGGAAGAGATCGTGACAGAACAAAGCTATACCGGGGAACCTGCAAAGGCAGAACCGCCCGTTTTTGAGGAAAGCAATAACAGCAGAAGGCCCTCAGGTCCCGCGTTTACTCCGCAGACGGGAAGACCTGCCCCGAAAGCCCCTTCCGGTCCGTCAGGCGGCGGAGGCATGCCGAAGGCAGCGCTGATCGGCGGCATTGCAGTGGTTGCAATCGCTGCAGCAGCGGGTATGTTTGTGCTGCGCGGAAAGAAAGATGACGGCGGCAATACAGAGAATACAGCGGTACAGGCGGAGACCTCCATGGCGGCGGTTCCTTCCGGAGGCGGCAATTCGGGCGGCAGTGCCGGCAGCGGGTCCGGTGCGGCTTCGCAGCAGGGCGCGCAGACCGGCGGCCTGACAGCTGCAGAGCAGGCAGCTCTTTTAGATCAGGGCATGGATGCAGTCAGCGGCGGCGTAAAGGCAGGCGACGCGGAGCAGATCAAAATTCCCGAAGGAGCCCAGGTCAAAGCGGACGCCATGCTGACCGACCTGATCGGTGAGTATAAGGGCGAGATCCAGATGACAAAAATCGAGGGCTACGAGGGTATGCCCAATCTGCCGAAGGATTTTGAAGAGATCAAGGCGGAGGCGCTTGCGAATCCGCGGCGCGTGACACTGGAGATCGAAGAAGACGGAAACTGGGATATTTTCTTCTCCCTTGTCGGCATGACGGATTTTGATACCAACGATTATGACAATGATGAAGAGTTTACGCCCGCTGAGGTCGATGCGCTTAAGATCACGACCCTATCGAACGGCATGTATCATGCAAAGCTCGATAAATCCTATGAGGATAAGAACACCAGCGGAAGCATAAAGATGGACCACATCGGCGCGTACTGCCTGAATGGAGATGACCGTATGATCGCCGGGAAATTCGCCATGAACATGATCATGGACGATATGGATATTAAGCTGGAAGGCGACTTTCTGGCGCACAAGACCACGGAAGATTATATGGAGAGCCAGACTGAGGAGTACGCCCAGACAGCGGAAACCGTTCCCGAAGCGGAAGAGACAACAGCTGCGGCTGAAAGCACCGGCGAGGTAAGCGCGGGCAGCGTTACTGCCGATGCTCTCGGGCGAAAAGCGGCGGCACTCGCGAAAAAAGAAGAAAACAGCGGCACTTCTTCCAGCGGCAGCAATACCTCGATCCAGACCGTGTCGGGAGGAGAATGGATCCAGATCGCAAGTGTCTGGTTCTATCAGAAGGACGGCGAGCTGGTAAAGAACAGCTGGATCGATGATAACGGCGCCTATTATTACGTGGACGAGACCGGCTATATGCTGAGCAATGCCTATACACCGGACGGCTACTATGTCGGCGCGGACGGACGCTATGACCCCAACGCGCCCGAAAACAAAAACGACAGCGGCACCTCTGCCGCAGAAGGAACCGCTGCGGGTGATGCCATGGCCGCGATCGCAGCGAAGCTCTCCACAAACGAGTCCGCGCATGCAACAGAGTTTGACTGGTTTATAGATTATGTCAATGAGACCGGGTACGGAATGGACGCGGTCATCACCGACCCGAACCAGGCGACCCGGATGACGGACCTTCAGGATGCCTTAAACGGCGGCTGGAAATGCTTCATGTTCACGAAAAAGGGCGACTATGGTTCCGATGTGGAGCGCTATCTGAATGCCGATGTGGAGGCCTCCGGCGGCAAGTTCAACATTACCCTGAACTGGGATCTTATGCTCGATCCCTCCGCCGGCAGTTCCATTCAGGAGCAGGGAAGCAGCATCTACCGGGGCACCTATGATGACTCGGCAGGAACAGCGACCGCCATGAGCGACGATTCAAAGATCGACTTTGATGCATTCTACCTTTCCAGGGATGGACAGACGGAGTATGCGACAGGCACCTTCACCTGGATCTCCGGTGAAAAGGAGCGCATCGCCCTGATGCGCAGCGCAAAATAAATCTCGTAAATATTACGGCAGCCGGTCTCGTGTGAGGCCGGCTGGTTTTCAATTGCTGCATGGAATTCATTTTTATGGCCAATGGTTGCGACCAGCTCCAAAGAGGTCAGAACTTTGCCGCTTGGCCTGTATACATTTATGACAGAAGGCGGACAGCGAAATGAACGAATGATGGCTGCTTCAACGATCGTCGTCATTCCTGTGATTATTCTGTTCCTGTTTGCCCGCAGGCATATTATTTCAGGCAAGTCGTGGGGCGGAATCAAGGGGTGAACAAAAAATGGAGAAAAAGCGACAGGTGGAATTTTAATTGGCTTTTTCCCTTTTTGAGAATACCGCGCTGATGATCACTTCACAAATAAAGCAGAGATATGTGATAACCAGGAAAAACATCAGGCACATCAGCAATACCAATGCGCCCAGACCATCCCATCCGGACATGGAATCGATATAGTTCAGTCCGCAAATGAAGCTGATGACCATAACAATAACCGGCAGATATAGTGCATGTACACCGATTAATTTCTTTACGAATATTAACCCTGTCCACAGCACGGTAATAATCATACCAATGATATACAGAAATGGCGCAATACCGTCGACCTCATTTTCGTATGCCAGCCACAGATTGATTATTGCCATGACTGCCATGGATACCATCAGTCTTATCGGGATTATTTTTGTGTATTGTCTTTCCACATTTTCTTCTCCGCGTTTTTCTTCCTTATCTTTTTCAGTCCTCTGACCATCCATGCTACCGCCTCTTTTCCCTTATGACGTTGTTGCAGGCTGTTATGAACTCCTGCATGTCGTTATACATCATCCGGATCGTTTCCGGGTCCCCATTCCCAAAGAACTCATTTTCATCCGATACTTCCTCATAGAATGCAGCGCTCCCGCCGGAAGTATAATAGTCCTTCAATGTATAATATGCCTCATAGATTTTCGGGAAATTGCTTTCCGGATTATTGCTGATGTCTGAGCCGAACCAGAATTCATACTTCTGCCCAATTTTTTCTTCTAGAGCCCGGACATCTGCCGGCAGGCGGTCCATGCCGATCGAATCCTGTACCCAGACACCCAGACGGTACGCTTCTTCAGGGATCCCGTTATCCTGTACAGGAGGCTGCGCCGCACGAAAGCCTGTCAGGATATCTTCCGCAGCCAGCCCCTGCAGGGGGTCTCCGGACTGCCGCTCCGCCTCCTCAGAACCTGATTTCACAGGAACAGTGTTTTCCTGCACATCATTCACATCTGCTTCGCTGCTGTTTTCGCTCCCGCCCCCGCTCTCTTCTTTAGCGGAAGGGTTGTCGTTGTCGATTGTGAGATCCAGGCCCGCCTGATAAGCAGGATTGTCGGCAAAGAAACTTTGAAAAGCCTCCTTTGTCAATGCATTTTTCCTATCACTGAAATAATGGCATCGTATCCAGCTGACGCTGCCGCCGTCAAACCCTCTTTCGGCAAATGCCGGCAGATCTTCCGCGGTGATTCCGGCCGGCAGGACGTTATTGATATATACATAGGTATCTGCCGTATTCTTATGATTATCGATTATGATATTGTGAGACTGCGCCATGTAATATAAATCGAAAACTGTCAGACGAAACTCCCTGAGATCTTCCTCCGGCAGCTCAGCTTTCAGATATTCCAGGATCCGCGCCGTTTCCTGCTCCATAAGCATTTCCAGCAGTTCGTCGGTATAAAACTGCCCGGTCTCACTGTCATAAACCAGAACCCAGGTGCTGCCGCCGACGGTATAGCTTCCCCTGACGATATTGCTCCCATAATTCCCAAGCAGAGGCTTTTCCGGCTCAATCAGGGCTTTCAGCAGATGAACCTCACCCAGTTCATATTCGCCATACCGGTCTGCCAGAAATTTTTCTATGGCGGGCTGACAGGTCTCGACCAACTCCTTTTCCTGCTTATCGGAATACTGCTTTGGCACACAGCCGCCGAGCAGCGCTGCTGCAAGCAGGACCAAAATCAACGGTTTTGCGGATCCTTTGCCTAAAACTCTCATCGTCAATTCCTCGTCTGTTTATTTCTAAATAAAATAGATCAAAGCTTTGCAGACAGCGGCAGCTCATGCTTCGGCAGCTGTTTCGGATAAGGACCTTCTGCTTTGCAGGAAACACCCACTTTATCCAGTTCTTCCTGAAATGCAAGCGCATATTTATCGGTGTCGATAAGCTGCATAAATCCGACTATTATTTTATCTGCTACTTCATCCTTCATCCTCACATGAATTCGTACCGTGTGCGAAAATACTTTCTCACTCTGGTAAAGCCTGTATGTGTCAACACTATATTTCATACTCCCCCACCGATTTCCAACTGCTTGCAGTCATCGCCGTTCTTCTTGTCTTTAAAACCGGTCTTATAGACAAATGTGATCATCGACAGATCCGCATTTCCCGTTTCATCATAACCGCCGACAATAACTTTTTCAACGATGAGCTGTGCGGCAAGTCCCATTTAATAGATAGAATTGAAGATTAGAAATCTTCCGACTGACTTCTTCAGACATGAAATGAAGAAACCCGGTATCGGACATCACTTTTTCCAATCTCCGATACCGGGTCACTTGTTTTAGCCAGGCTCTGCGCTCTTTCCATGTTGTCGCGGCGGCGGTCATATCACGGGCATGAGTATTAATGCTCTCGGCGGGCAGAGCCAGGATCAGTCTGTCACTGTCACCGCGGACGGAAACGTGAAGGCTTCGAACGGGGCCATTGGGAACAACGTCAGCGGGGTCGAGATCGTTACCTCTCAAGAAAATGATGCTGGGGAAGCGGCTCCCGAAGCGCCATCCGGTACTCATACCATGACCACGAAGGTAACAGCGGGCAGCATGACTGTGGAAGGCGGCCCGGAGAGCACCGCCGTCAGGCTATATGTCAATGCCGGGTCGGATAATGCAGTCCAGGATATCACCGTGGACGTGAAGGACGATATCAAGGTGAGCGGACAGGAAGGCCAGACTGTAACCGGCATAAACCTATCTCAGGGCGGTGCCAATGACAACTCCGTGAATATCAGTGTGGGCGGCAGTGTTGTCGTGGACGGAAAGGGATATAGTTCCGATGGAGTACGGATCAGTAACATTATGTCTACCAATGGGGAGGCATCGGTCAAGATCGATATCAAGGAAAACTTGACTGTAAAGCGTGACGGCGAGGAGTCTTTCCTAAAAGGCGTAGACAGAGTGGAGAGTGAAATGGCTGGCAATCTGGACATTCTCGTCGGCGGGAATGTCACAACGCAGCCTGTTTCAGAAGCAACTATGACGAAGCCTATGAAGATGCACTGCGCGCAGCTGTTACCGCTGCCGGTGCCAAGGCTGCAGTCCTCGCGGAATGCACCGGCGATGCGCTCGGTCCTGTACTTTCCCTCAGCGAAGGCTACCAGAACACTTCTTACCGTTACGCCAAGTCCAATTACGCCATGGCGGAAGAAGCAGCGGCTGACGCGAGCGGGTTCGGTATGGCAGTCATGCCGGGGGAAGCATCCATCACCGCACAGGTAACAGTCACATACCAGCTGCAGTAGGGTACATTTACAATCCTGATACTGAAAAAGAAACCTACAAAAAGCCAAAAGCTGTTCTCTAAAAAACACAATAGCCAGCCTCCAAGAATGAGGCTGGCTATGCATATTCTTTTTTCTTTGGCAAGGCAAATATCAAAACATCTTCAAAATCGAAATTGAAATTAGCCTTATTTTAAGCCAGCATCAAATGCCAGCCCGAATGCCGGGTTGATCCTTGAACAGACAGCGCATAAAGTCATCATCGATCAGTAAAATGTCTCTATCTCTTCCGTAATCCCGTAGCGCTCCTTAAACTCCTTCAGGTCGACTTCCGTACGGACCAGCATCACCTCATGGAACTGACCGCCGTGCTTCTCCCGGAATCCGGCCGTCTTTTCGCCGGTACAGATACTGGCTCGGATCATCGGCGTCAGCATTTCCCGATCATAGCTTTCCTGCACTTTTTTCTTCTTTGAAAACAGAAACATATCACCCAGTCTCTTTTTTGTCTTATTCCGGAACCGTGATCCGGTCCTGTGTTGACGTCTATTTCGAACTCACTAAGTTATATTAATAATGAATCAGTATTCTATATCAATCCTTCACGATCAGGTCCCCTGCTTCGCAGACAATGTTCTTTCCGCTGAATACGAGCGCGCACTGCTTGCCGCCGGTACCCTGACAGTCAGCAACGCCGGCCCCATAGGACGCAAGCCTTTTGATGGCGGTCAGGGTCACCTCGGACGCACTGCCTTTATGCAGCAGCCTTGTTTTGTCTTCGGGATCAAAGTACCCGTAGATCACCCTGCCGCAGGCATAGATGACCGGAGGCTTTAAAAAGCCTCCTTTTTCTGTCGTCACACTCTCGACCATAAACACGGCATTGTGATGATCATACTTTGCACGTAATTCTTCTGTATAAGCGATCGCATTTTCCAGATCTTTTCCGGCTTCTTCCAGGGAAAGCTCTTCTATGGGATCATGCTTTGCCTGATTCCCTTTTTTATCCCATGTAAGAGTCAGCGGATGCATGACCCGGAGCTTTCCGGCACAGAAGCTGCAGATATGACTGTCATCCCTGAGACTGCAATATCCTTCATTCGGAAGGAGCGCTCTGCCGCAAAGGGAACAGAATCCCCGCTCTATTGTTTTGACATTAGCCATTTTTATTGCTCCTTTCTGTCAGTCGATACAGAGAATGTCGCCGGGATAGACAAAGGACAGGGATGCTTCCACGAACAGGCCTCCCTCCATGCCTTCTTTCAGTTCTTTCAGATCGCTGCGGTACTCCCTGCAGTCTCCGAGTTTCCGGATCGTGAATTCCTTTGTGCCTTCCGCTCTTTTTACCACAGCCTGATCCCGAAGAGCGATATTGCCCAGAAGAACACGTCCCCCGATACGGTATTCATTACGGTAATACCGGCGCCCTTTGCTTTCGTTATAGAGTTTCGTTATCTTGTCGACTTCAAAAATCGCTTTATGGGTGCCGTACTTTGCCTCGAGCTCCGCCCTGCGCTGCTCTGCAAGAGCCGGCGCCGCCTGCAGTTCCTCATCGCTGAGGGAATCAAGCGGATCAATGAACTCTACTTCATATCCATCTTCACCGGGCACCTCCCGGAGGGTACGGATCAACGGGTATACAATCCGAAGTGCATCCGCGTTGTGAAAGACTCCGCCTGAGTCCGCCCGTCCGCCCTGGACGGCTGCCTGCCCAAAAAACGGCTGAATCTCGGAAAGACACATACAGCCTACCGCATCATAACCCGTATGCAGCATGCCTGCGGCCTTTTCTGCGCAATCCATACAGATATATGCATCGAGAAGCCTCATGTGCATAAGTTTAGGCAGCTTCTTTCCACAAATCGGGCAGGTCTCCGGCTTCTTTATGCTGTCATATGCAGCGATGGCGTCGGCATATTTATTAAGCTTGGCACGGATTTTTGCGGCAGGAAGATGATCTTCTTCATCCTCCACAAATACAAGACGCACTTTCTTTTCACACTCATTGCAGTAATCCCCATCCTTGCAGATGTTGCCCAGGCCCTTGAATTCTTTACCGCAGATAGGGCATACCTTTGTTCCCATTATTGGCATAACGTTCACCTTTTAAAAACGAGAAACCTTTCGTTTCAATACTGTATTTTCTGTTTTCATTTTAAATCAGACGACCCTCACAGAAAGGCCTTAAAAATCTGTTATGGCCGTTTTGCCCCGCCTCGTAAACGTGTCTAGCGCTTATAAAGAGCCAATGATTTTTATGTTTATAACTGAATCTTAGAAAGGAGGGAAGCGCTGCATCCAGACTTCGTTTTATTCAACAATTTACTGCAATGATTTATAGCATGATGTACATGCTTCAGTATCTTCAAAAGTATTTCTCTATCTTTATCGTTCATATATCACTATACCTGTATCTTTGATTTCCTGTAATACTCTTGAATCCTGTTTTACCTGCGATGAATCTATTAAATCAACTGGCTTCTCCAATGAGGTTGCTACAT
>JAFUAE010000197.1 GCA_017460845.1 Lachnospiraceae bacterium | reverse complement strand
TCATGGTTACGGACAGCGCCGGAAGAAAGCTCTACGCCATTGCAGACAAGGTCATACTGGTCAGCTGTCACATCGAGCGCATCCATCTCTCCCCTCTCGACCTTCAGCAGGGTCTCAAGGCCGCCGCTGGGCATGGAGAAAGGATTGTGGCAAAACTCAAGCTCTCCTGATTCCTCGCCGATCTCGTACATCGGGAAATCGACGATCCAGCAGAAGCTGTACTGTTCCTTGTCCATATGGCCGGGAACAGCTGCTCCAAGCGTTTTTACGAGCACGCCGGCTGTCTTCTGGGCTGCCGTGAGCTTTCCTGCAGAGAGGGCGACAAAATCGCCGTTCTGAAGGTGCAGTGCCTCCATGACCTTCTCTTTGATCGGGGCGGCAAACTTGGAGATGCCTCCGACCAGCTCGCCGTTTTCATCGACACGGAACCAATAAGGCTTGCTGCCTGCCTGTACCTCTACGTCTGCCAGCATCTTGTCGATCATCTTTCTGGTGCCGGTAAATCCGGATACGACGACCGCCTTAATGCGCACGTTTGTAGGAACCGGCTCGCCGCCCTCTTCCTGTGCGGCAGCTGTCGCAAAAGGACCGAAGCCGCAGTCTGCGAGAACTTCCGTCACATCCTGGACGGTCAGATCGATACGCAGATCCGGTTTATCCGTTCCGTATTTTTCCATTGCCTCAAGATAAGGGATCCGCATGAACGGAGCGCTGCTCGCCCTGTTGTACGTGCCGTATTTGGCAAATACAGGAGGAAGAACGTCCTCGATGACGGCAAATACATCTTCCTGGGTAGCAAACGCCATTTCCATATCCAGCTGATAGAACTCGCCCGGGCTTCTGTCGCCGCGCGCATCTTCATCGCGGAAGCATGGAGCGATCTGGAAATAGCGGTCAAATCCGGAGGTCATGAGCAGCTGCTTGAACTGCTGCGGTGCCTGCGGAAGCGCATAGAACTTGCCGGGATGCTTTCTGGCCGGAACAAGGTAATCGCGGGCGCCCTCCGGTGAGGATGCCGTCAGGATCGGCGTTGTGATCTCAAGGAAGCCGTGCTCGATCATGGCCGCGCGAAGAGCAGCTATGACATTGCAGCGCAGAATGATGTTCTGCTTGACCTCGGGGTTGCGCAGATCCAGATATCTGTACTTAAGACGAAGCGTCTCGTCCGCCTCTCTGCTGTGGTTGATCTCAAACGGAAGCTCGTTGTAGCGGCAGCGTCCGAGAACATTGACAGAGGTCGGGACGACTTCGATATCGCCGGTTGCCTGTTTGGGGTTCTTGCTGCTGCGCTCTCTGACAACACCTGTCACGGTGATCGTAGATTCCTTGTTAATAGGCTTGAAAGCCTTCATCATCTCTTCTGTCTCCACGACGATCTGTGTTGTGCCGTAAAAATCTCTCAGCACGACAAATCCCAGATTAGCGGACACGATCCTGAAATTCTCAAGCCATCCGGAAAGCGTGACGGACTCGCCGACGTTTCCGATCCGCAGCTCCGCACAGGTATGCGTTCTTGACTGCATCATTTTACTACCTCTTTCTATAAATCATTGATCTGGCCACCGGATAAGCCTGGCAGCCGCATCTATAAGAATACACTTTGAAAAATAAATAATACCGATCATCGTGATCGTTCACTAAGAACGTTCACCGTGAATATTCACCTAAAACGGAGATTCGGTCAACTGAGGCTGTTCTCGTAGAATTCCTCAAATTCCGTGTAGCCCTGTTCTTCCAGGGATGTCTTCTGGAATTTCTTGTTCTTATTCATACGGACGACCAGGACCTGTTTGCCTGAAGCTCTGTCTGCCGCAGCTTTCTGCATGGCAGCCTTGAGCTTGTCGGAGGAAAGTCCCTTCTCCAACAGGTAAGCGACCTTGGTGGACTGTCCCGGAATACGGAAGTTCTGCTCCATCATGATAAGAATGATCCTCTCAAATCCAATGGAGAAACCGCATGCGGGAACATCCTTGCCCGTAAACTTTCCTACCATTCCGTCGTAGCGGCCGCCGCCTCCGCAGGCGATGCCGAGCTGCGGCATTACGATCTCAAAGATCGTGCCAGTATAATAGGACATGCCCCTGACGATCGTAGGGTCAAAGACCAGAGCAAAGTCAGCTCCTTTTGTTGCCTCGACAGTTGTGATCGTCTCCCTGAGGCCGTCGATCACCCCCGGTTCGATGCAGCCTTCCAGCGTCGTCTGCAGGAAGGTAAGGGGATCTTTCTCATTATCCAGGGCATCGAAAAGGCGGACATATTTTTCGGAAGCCTCCGCAGAGAATCCGCTTTCCTTGAGTTCTTCCAGCGCGCCTTCTCTTCCGATCTTGTCCATCTTGTCGAGGATGATGAAGACCTCGTCGTAGCGATCCTCATCGAACCCGCTGTATTTTGCCATGGCTTTGAGGATCTGCCTGTCATTGATCCTGATCTCGAATCCGGAGAAGCCAAGATTGCCGAGCGTTGTCGTCGTTGCACTGATCAGCTCGATCTCCGCGAGGTTCGTAGGCTCGCCGATAATATCGATATCGCACTGCATAAACTGGCGGTATCTGCCTTTCTGCGGCCTGTCCGCGCGCCAGACATTGCCCATCTGCAGCGCCTTGAAAGGATTCGGAAGCTCGTTCTCGTGATTGGAATAATACCTTACCAGCGGGACCGTAAGATCATATCGAAGGCCGCCGTCCACGAGGTCAGCCTCGCCCGCAGCATTGTCCAGCTGAAGCTTTTCTCCTCTTTTGAGGATCTTGAAGATCAGCTTCTCATTGTCACCGCCGCTCTTGCTGGTGAGATTCTCGATCGACTCCACGCAGGGCGTCTCGATCGACTGGAAGCCGAACTGGGCATAGGTTTTCTTGATCACGGAAATGCAGTAATCGCGCAGTTCCATTTCATTCGGCATGATATCTCTCATACCGGTGACCGGTTTTTTCTTAAGCGCCATCATCTATCCTTTCTGATTCAAATCAATTCATTCGCAAAAACTGAGATATTATATCATATTCTATGAACAGGGACAAAACCTTTACAACATTTGTCAGCGGCTGATCATCTCAAATACCATGACCCAGAACGGCATCGTCGCAATGCAGGATAATGTCGTCAGGACATTGATCGCGCTGGCGTATTTTGCATCATGATTATAGAGGATCGCCAGCTGGTTGATATTGGATGCGGACGGAGCTACCGCGGAAAGAAGGCTGATCATTACGATCTCGTGCCCGGACGGGATCCTGCCCGCAATTCCCGAAAGACCTGCCACCAAAACAGCGATTCCCGAGGTGATCACCATGCGGAACAGCAGAACGCCCCACACCCTCTTGTTCGCTGTGAGGTCTTTCAGATTCATGCTGCCGACGACCATTCCGGTGATCATCATGGAAAGAGGCCCAATCATGCCGGAGACGTCATCAAAGGCAACTTCCAGCGGTCCTGAGAGCCTGATGCCGCTGAAGAGCGTTATAATTCCAAGCAGCACCGCCAGGATATTCGGGTTCAGAAGGACCTTCTTTAAGCTGAAGGCAGACTTGCTGTCAAACATCCTTACGCCGTATGTCCAGCAGATGATATTAAAAACAGTGATATATCCGCTGACATAGATCACCCATTCCTGCCCCAGTACATAAGCGACGATGGGAATGATCAGGTTGCCGGCGTTGGTAAATATGATCGAAGCTCTCTCGACCTCGTTTGCGTGCCAGACGCGTTTGAGCAGTGCCGCAAACAGAATATATATCGTCTGGAACACAACAGCCAGGAGGACCGCTGTAAAAAGGCCCTGCCGGATCTGCGGCGTCAGCTCCTGCTGAAAAGAATTGAAGATCACGCACGGCGTCACAAAATAAAGCGAGAGTTTCGAGAGTACCTTGCTGTCCTCCGATTTCAGGATCCCCGTCTTTACCAGCATGGCAGACGTGATCAGAATGATAAAGAGTTCCGCAATTTTCTGGATCAAAGGAATGACGATCATACTATTCTCCGTTCATCAGGCGCTGCTGTCCATTACTATTCATCATGCGTTTGTGTCCATAACTATTAAACTTTACACCCATGCATGGATGCTTGCAATGCGCAATACTGCTACTTTTTTTCAATTTGTGGTGCTCCGTTTTGGAAAATTCGTGTTAAAATATCCATGGCCTTCTCCGGCCAGGTTCTTTCTCCATATTTCCTATTCGGTTCTCTTTTTTTCTTAATTTTCAATTATTTGTCTTTTAGTATCGATACATTCCAATATCTTCTGTTTTGCTTCCTGTTATCCGTTGATTCCAGTCTCTACTATTCTGTTTCTGTTATTTTATCGCGCTTACCATTGAATCTTTATTCATCGAATCTCCATTCACTGAATCCTCTTTCATCGAATCTTCATTCATCAAATTTACATTCATCGAATTTTCAGTACTAATTTTCCAAAGATCAATTAAAACTAAAGGAGTCTCTATGTTCAGCCGAATACTATCCGGTGCCTGTCTGGGCATCAGCTGCTATCTCATGCAGATCGAGGTCGATATCTCTTCCGGTCTGCCCGCCATGATCATGGTAGGATCCCCCGGCAATACGATCCGGGAGGGAGCGGACCGCATACGCGCAGCCCTTCGAAACTGCGGCTTCTATCTGCCGGCCTGCCGTATCACCGTCAACTTTACTCCTGCCGATGTCCCTAAGCGGGACATGATTGCGGACCTTCCGGTCGCGGCAGGGATCCTGATCTGTATGGATGTTCTGCCGCCGGATTCGTTTCAGGACTGCATCATTCTGGGAGAGCTGTCTCTCGACGGAGACATTCGTCCTGTAAAAGGCGTGCTGCCGATCGTGGAAGAAGCCAAAAAACAGGGAGTCCGCACAGTGATCCTTCCGGCCGAGAACAGTGCGGAAGCTTCTATCGTGGAAGGAATGCGCATTATTGGTGTACGGACGCTGAGACAGCTCATCGACTGGACAATCGCAGCGCCGCAGTACAAGGACCGTATCATTCCGCCGGCTGTTCCGGAACCCTCCATGTTGTTTTCTTCGGAACAGGATGCTCCGGAGTTTGATTTCTCATCTGTCTACGGCCAGCACAGTATCAAGCATGTGCTGGAAATAGCAGCGTCGGGAGGCCATAATGTTCTGATGATCGGTCCACCGGGTTCAGGAAAGAGCATGCTGGCAAAATGCGTTCCCGGTATTCTCCCGCCTCTGACACGCGAAGAATCCCTGGAACTGACCAGGATCTATTCGATTGCGGGAAAGCTTGATTCCGAGCACCCTCTCCTTCAAAAAAGACCTTTTCTCTCCCCTCATCACTCCGTCAGCAGGGCTGCCCTGATCGGAGGCGGGATGGTTCCGTCCCCAGGCCAGATCACGCTGGCGCACAGGGGTATCCTGTTCCTCGATGAACTGCCTGAATTTCCAACTGAACTTCTCAATATGCTGCGTGAACCGCTGGAAGAAAAGAAAGTTACGATCACCCGCGCCGGCGCATCTGCCGTCTTCCCCGCCAATAATATTCTTATTGCCGCCGCCAACCCCTGTCCCTGCGGTTATTACCCCGATATGAACAGGTGTACCTGTACGCAGCCCCAGACCGAGCATTACAGAAACAAGATCCCCGGTCCCATTCTCGACAGGATCGACTTGTATGCGGATGTCTCCCCGGTAAAGATCAAAGATCTTCTTGAATATCCTGAAGAAGAATCCAGTGAAGTGATACGGAGCCGCGTCATTAAAGTAAGGCAGAAACAACAGGAACGATTTGACGGAACTGGAATCTCCTGCAATGCGGATATGGGAACAGACGAGATCGCAAAATTCTGCATTCTCGGCACGAAAGAAAAGGAATTTGTATCCCGGCTCTTTAACAAACTGGGCCTTACCGCCCGCTCCTATCACAAGCTCCTGAAAACAGCACGAACGATCGCTGATATGCAGGACAGTGACAGGATCCTCACGGAACACATAGCCGAAGCAGCTGCGTATCGGCGCCGCAATTGAGCGATATTTTCGGCTATTCGGTTATCGACGCTGTATGTCAAAAATTTATCTCTTTATTTGCAGCTTAATATCTTTGAAATCAGACACGAAACGAAATACAGAACAAACATTGATCGGGAGGTGATCTTGAATCAGCGATCCAACATTTATGACATGTGGCTCAGCCACATCGAACGCCTCGGGGCAAAACGTATCCTGAAGCTTGCAAAAACGTCCGGCTTAAACGAAGACCTGGGCGATTATCTCTATCATTCCACGTCAAAGGAAATGGAATCTTTTCTCATCAAATATTTTGGCGACAAACAATCCACCTATATGCTGGCAGACCTTCTGGTAAATGCCCACAAATCTGTACCGGAAGCCATCTCTGAAACGCTTTGGAAAAAAGGCATTCATTATATCAGTTATTATGATCCTGACTATCCGGAAAAGTTAAGGCATATCCCGGATCCGCCCTTTCAGCTTTATTATTTTGGCTCACTTCCTGACAAAAATACTGCCTGTGTGGCAGTCGTCGGGTCCAGAACGCCCAGCATATACGGCAAAGAACAGGCCCGCCGCTTCTCTGTGTCTCTCGCAAGTTCCGGAGTCCAGATCATTTCCGGATTGGCAAGAGGAATCGACGGGATCGCCGGCATGGGCTGCCTTGATGCCGGCGGCATGTCATTCGCGGTTCTGGGCGGAGGTGTAGACGTTTGTTACCCGCCTGAAAACAGGGACCTTTACGATGCGCTCAAGACCCATGGCGGCGTTATCTCGGAATATAACCCGGGACTGATGCCGCAGAACCGGTTCTTTCCTCCCAGGAACAGGATCATCAGCGGCTTTTCCGATGCCGTTCTCGTCGTTGAAGCAAAGGAGCGCTCCGGTTCCCTGATTACCGTGGACAGGGCACTCGAACAAGGGCGCGATGTATTTGCCATTCCGGGACGCAACGGAGACCGCACCAGTTCAGGATGCAACAATCTGATCCGTCAGGGAGCCGGGATTGCCATTGAACCGGAGGATATCCTGCAGACCCTGCCCGGATACAGCCAGTTTACTGCGGAAGAAACCGGTCAGTTGCGGTTTTCGGGAGCTGATCCCGGTATGAAAAATAGTTCAACTGACGCTGTAAAAGATAAAGCGAATGAAAATCCGCGTTCTTCTGAAGCTGACATGAATACGGATAATAGCAGCTCAGACGACAAGAAAAGCCGGAGAAATCAGACCTCCCCCGGCAGAAAAATTCAGGAACTTCGGGTCGCCCGCGCGAAAGCGGCCGGCGAATCCAGATACAACAAAAATATGGAACTGATCTACTCACCTGCTTACGAGAATCCCCGCCCTGAATCCCTAAACCTTGAGGAACGGAATGTCTTGCCCCGCATCGACAGGGAGATCCTGTCTGTCCTGGACCGGTCTACACCCTATGATCTTGAGATCATTGCCACCGCTCTCAGCGATCGGATGAAGAAGCAGATCGACAGTGCCGAACTCATCAGGGAGATAACCTACCTGATCCTGAAAGGCTTTGTCCAGGAAGTGCGAATCGGTTATTACGTTAGAAGCTGACAGCAGGATTTTCGAGATTTATTTTGAAAGTTTATTGAATTGCTGGAACCTGCTCTACAGCAAAAAGCAATTTTTAGGTTAAAACAATTAATCGGGTATCTGAACGGTTAACAGGGCTG
>JAFUAE010000196.1 GCA_017460845.1 Lachnospiraceae bacterium | reverse complement strand
TGTCAGGAGTTCTTCGAGTTCCTCGGGCGTGGAATGAAATGAGAATCCGGCATGTCGGATCTTTCCCGCATCCTTCATTTGCAGGATCCAGTCCCACATGCCGAAGTCGTCAAAGCTCCTGGTTCTGTGCTCTCCCAGATTGTGCAGCAGGTAAAAATCAATATAACCTGCACCGGTCTGCTTCAGGGAAGTCTCCAGCTGGGCTTTTGCTTCCTCAGCGCTCTTTGCCCCGATCCAGGCTGCATTCTTTGTGGCAAGCTGAAAGCTGTCTCTCGGATAACGCTCGACCAGTGCCTGGCGGACAGCGTCTTCACTGCCCGGATAAGCCCAGGCCGTATCAAAATATGTAAAGCCCGCCTGCATAAACAGATCGACCATTTCCTTTGTCTGCTCGATATCGATCACCCCGTCCTTCTGCGGCAAGCGCATCAGGCCGAATCCCAGCTTTTTGATTTCTTCACCCAGATAACTCATGCTGATTCTCCTCTCTTTTTTTTGTATTTTACCATTCGCCCTGAAAGCCCGTCAATTTTCCATAAAGAAATGCGCGGGGATATGCTATAATAATCGCGCTGCCGGTCTGATATGCCGATCAAGATGCGCTGTGGCAGATCTGCGGATCATCATGCGGCAGGAAAACAAGTTTTATCTGCTGTTTCAATTCACCTTGAGGAAAGCTGTATCCATGCCTGTCAAAGAGAAAAAACATCCCCGCCGCAAACCGGCGATCAACATGACCCAGGGCTCGATCGTGCGATGCCTTCTGCTGTTTTCGCTTCCCCTGCTTGCCGGAAATATTTTCCAGCAGTTCTATAATACCGTAGACAGCATTGTGGTCGGCAATTTCGTCGGTCCGGACGCGCTCGGCGCGGTCACCGCCAATATGCCCGCTACCATGATGCTGATCAGTCTGTTCATCGGATTTTCCAGCGGTGCCTCCGTTGTCATTTCCCAGTATTACGGGGCCGGCAGGGAGGACCTGCTCCGCAGGACCGTTCATACCAGTGTGGTGACAACTGTGATCCTCGGGATCGTCCTGACACTTTTCGGCGTCTGGATCGCTCCCTGGCTCGTTCATTTTATGAATACGCCGGACCGTATCGCCGGCCAGGCAGTCGTCTATCTGCGCATTTTCTTCTCCGGTCTCCTCGGCCTGATGCTTTATAACATGGGCTCCGCGATCCTGCGGGCAGTCGGAGATTCCAGGCGTCCGCTGTACTTCCTGATCATCTGCTCGCTGACCAATGTCGTGCTGGATCTGGTGTTTGTCATTAATTTCCGTATGGGCGTTGCGGGAGTAGCTTATGCGACGATCCTCTCCCAGATCATTTCCGCAGTCCTGGTTTTTGCCGTACTCTTCCGGAGCCGTGAAAACTACGGCTGCTCCATGAAGGAAATGCGGATCGATCCGGAGATGCTCCGCAAGGTCGTGCGTCTCGGGCTCCCCGCAGGCATCCAGATGGCGCTGACTTCATTTTCAAATATTTTCGTTATGAGCTATATCAACAGCTTCGGCCCGGGCTCCACCTCCGGATGGGGCGCTTATCAGAGGATCGATGCATTTACAGTGCTTCCGGTTATGAGTATCGGCATCGCGATCACGACCTTTGTCGGACAGAATGCCGGCGCCCTGCAGTTTGAGCGTATCCGCAGGGGTGTGCGTACCGCAATTCTGATGGGTCTTACCGTTACAGTCGCCATCAGTGTCCTGCTGTATATCCTTGCACCTCAGGCGATCGGTCTCTTCAACCAGGATCCCGATGTGATGCACTTCGGCGTCCTGTTCCTGCGTCTGCTCGGGCCGCTTGATTTCCTGGTCTGCTTTAACCAGTGCTATGCAGGCACGCTGCGCGGCGTAGGCGATTCCAAGGCGCCGATGCTGATCATGCTCTTCTCCTTTGTGTTCTTCCGCCAGATCTATCTGTATATCATAGCGCATACTGTAAATTCAGTCGGCCTGATCGCTCTGGGCTATCCGGCAGGCTGGGCAGTCTGCTCGCTCATCATGTTCTTCTATTACAGGTTCAGTCCGTGGGAGGACCGGCTCAGGAATGAGTTCGGGGAAAATGAAGGCGAAATGCTTTAGATAACAGGGAAGAATTTCTTTGTCTGATTTCTTCACTTTCGCAGCCAGACTGCGTTCAGGGTAACAAAATACTATGAAATAGCGGAGTAAAAAACTGCAGTTTCAAAATCTTTAGAATAAGGACTCAAAAAAATGTCTGATTCATCTATCCGGGAAGCAGCCGGACCGGCAGCGTATGAAACCCGTGAAATTAAGCCGGGGCACGAAGTGCCGGCCAAAATCAAAGTGCGCGGTGCGCGCGTCCATAACCTGAAAAACATCAATGTCGACAGTCCCTTAAACAGGATCGTCGGCATTGCCGGCGTTTCGGGGTCAGGAAAATCCTCCCTGGCGCTCGGCGTTCTCTATGCGGAGGGCTCCCGCCGTTATCTGGAGTCTCTTTCCACCTATACGCGGCGCCGCATGACCCAGGCTGCCAAGGCGGACGTGGACGATGTCCTTTACGTACCTGCTGCCCTGGCGCTGCACCAGAGGCCTGCCGTGCCCGGCATCCGTTCGACCTTCGGCACCGGCACGGAGCTGCTCAACAGCCTCCGGCTCATGTACTCGAGACTCGCAAGCCACAGATGCCCGAACGGCCATTATCTGACGCCCTCCCTGGCCGTTGCCGCGGAGCAGGCGCTTGTCTGCCCCGAATGCGGCGTATCCTTTTATGCGCCCGGCGCCGAGGAGCTGGCCTTCAACAGCCAGGGCGCATGCAGGAAATGCGGGGGAACCGGTACTGTCCGCTCCGTCGACCTCAGCACGCTGGTCCCGGACGAGTCGCTTACGATCGACGAAGGCGCCGTAGCGCCCTGGAACAGCCTCATGTGGTCCCTGATGACCGATGTCTGCAGGGAAATGGGCGTGCGGACGGATGTGCCCTTCCGTGAGCTGACAGAGGCCGAAAAAGACATTGTCTATCACGGGCCTGCCGAGAAAAAGCACATCCTCTATCATTCCAAAAGCACCAATCAGTCCGGCGAGCTGGACTTCACCTATTACAATGCCGTCTATACCGTCGAAAATGCGCTGTCCAAGGTGACCGACGAAAAGGGCATGAAGCGTGTTGAAAAATTCCTGAAGGAGGACATCTGTCCGGACTGCGGCGGCACAAGACTTTCCGAAGCGGCGAGAGCGCCGCTGCTCCGCGGCATTTCCCTAAGCGACGCCTGCAGAATGACGCTCGCCGGGATCTCGGAATGGGTCGACGGCGTCCCGGCTTCCCTCCCCGAAGAAATGCGCCCGATGGCGGAAAGCATCTGCCAGTCTTTCCGGACCGCTGCAAGACGCCTCATTGACCTCGGCCTGTCTTACCTGACCCTCGACCGTGCCGCAGCCACGCTCTCCACGGGAGAACGCCAGAGAATGCAGCTGGCACGCGCTGTCAGGAACCGCACGACCGGCGTCCTGTATGTGCTTGACGAGCCCTCGATCGGCCTGCACCCGGCCAATATCACCGGACTCAACGGCGTGATCCATGACCTGGTTGCGGATGGCAACTCCGTCGTGCTTGTGGATCATGATACCCAGATTCTGAAGGAATCCGACTGGATCATTGAAATGGGACCGGAGGCAGGCTCCGCAGGCGGCACGGTCATCGCCGAGGGCACCGTGGAGGATCTTGCTGCAAATGCAGACTCCGCAATCGGTCCGTTCCTTGCGGGAAATGCTTCCGTCCGGAGAACAGCGGCCGAACCCGGCAGTCTCTTTGATCACGGCACCATCCGCCTTCAGACCGGCGCCATCCATACCGTGAAACCGCTGGATGTACGGATCCCGAAGGGCAGGCTCAGTGTGATCACCGGCGTCTCGGGAAGCGGGAAGACGACCATGGTGCTTGAAAGTCTCGTCCCGGCGCTGGACGCAGTAACAAACGGAAAAAAGCTTCCGGAGCATGTCACGGGTCTCGAGGCCGAAGGCATTGCCCATGTCAAGCTGATCGATGCGGCACCCATCGGGATCAACATCCGTTCTACCGTAGCGACCTATGCCAATGTGCACGATGAGCTGCGCAAGATTTATGCCCGTACCGCCGATGCAAAGGAGCAGGGCTTTAAAGCAGGCGACTTTTCCTACAATACCGGCTCTCTGCGCTGCCCGGTCTGCGACGGCACGGGTGCGATCAGCCTGGATGTTCAGTTTCTGCCGGACGTCGATATTCCCTGCCCGGAATGCCGCGGCTCCCGTTACGCCAAAGCTGCATATGGCGTACGCTATACCAACCGGCAGGGCGATTCCCGTTCGCTTCCGGAGCTTATGGATATGGATGTCAGTACTGCTCTGGAATTCTGCGGTGAAATGAAAACGGTGGCGCAGCGCCTTAAGACCCTGAAGGATCTCGGTCTCGGGTATCTCACACTCGGAGAAGAAACGCCGGGGCTGTCCGGCGGCGAGGCCCAGAGACTGAAGCTTGCAAGCGAAATGGGTAAAGCACAGTCGGATTCTGTCTTCGTTTTCGATGAGCCGACGATCGGGCTGCATCCGCTGGATGTGCAGACCCTGCTTCACGTCTTCGAAACCCTGATCTCAGAAGGTGCAACTGTACTTGTCATAGAGCATGATCTGGATGTGATCCGCAACGCGGATTATATGATCGATATGGGACCGGGCGGCGGTGAGTCCGGCGGACGGATCGTTGCGGCAGGCACTCCGGATGAAATCAGGAAGAATCCCGAGAGTATTACGGGCCGCTTCCTGTGAGATCCGGGCCGGTGATATTTTTAAAAGCAAATATAAAAAAGCAGATCTCGGATGTCCTTGATATACGACTTTCCGAAATCTGCTTTTTTCATCAGAAAAATAATGAAGCTGCTCTCTGTCCGCTTTACAGCTCACTCCGGTAGCCCGCGGCTTTCCGTTCCGCGAGTTCAAGGACCGCCATGCCCAGGAGCGCCAGCACGCTGAGTATCAGCAGCGGTGCAAAGACGGCGGCGCCGTCCATTTTGGAGATCATACGCTTTGAAAAGTAACCGAGACCCTGGGTGGCGCCGAGCCATTCGGCCACGGCCGCATCGACCACAGCCCAGGGAATTGTCATTTTCAGAGCGGTGAACAGCTTTGGTAGTGCGGAAGGCGCTTCGAGCCTCAGAAAGATCTGCAGACGGTTCGCCCCGTAGGTCCGCATCAGCTCCTTTTTCTTTGTATCCGTCTCCTGCAGTCCGTCAAAGGTGTTGAGCGTGATCGCATAAAAGGTGGACAGCACCACCGCGATCAATCTGGCACCCATTGTATAGCCCAGCCAGAGCACAAACAGCGGGGAAATGCACATCACCGGGATCGTCTGCGTTACGATCAGCGCATGATGGAGCATAGCCTCGATATGGCGGCTGAAATGCATCAGGACAGCAAGTCCGGTGCCGATCAGGACAGACAGCAGCCAGCCGCATAAGATCGTGAGCAGGGTCGAAGGCATATGGTGAAGGATCAATGCCTCCCGCAGCTCCCAGGTCCGCTGCAGGATCTGAAGCGGGCCCGGAAGGATATGTCCCATATTCACGGCATCTGCCGCAAGCTGCCAGATCAGAAGCAGGATGCCTCCCAGGATCAGCGGCGGAGCATATTTGGTTTTAAATGCTGTGATACGGGTCATATATTTCAGGTTTGGAATAGTCAATTCTTATTTGTAACTGTTTTGAACAGTTGCTCTTATTTCAGTATCTCGCTGTCCGGCATCCTGTAAAGGTCCGAGACCTCGCATTTTTCTTTGATCAGGCCGCTGTCAAACATCCAGTCCATGGCAGCCTGCCAGGTCTCCTCAGACATGGAAAGGAAGGGCTTTCCGTCCTGCTCCATCAGCGGCATCAGGATCTCATAGCTTTCCTTCTGCTGCACCTCATCAAGCGGGTTGTCTGCAGAATTCATATCGCTCATGATGACCTCCAGCGCCTGATCCTCATCCTTCTGCATATCGTCAAAGCCTTTCGCGCAGGCTCTCAGGAAGCCCTGATAGGTCTCAGGATCGGCATCATATGCCTCTGAATTTGCCACCATGACCAGGCCGTACATCTGCGGTACGCCGTAATCCTGGTATTTCCACACATCCACATCGTAGCCGGCGTTTTTCATGGTAACGATCTCGTCATTGATAAACGGTCCGACGACCAGATCCGTGCTCTTTGTCGTAAGAGAGGTCGTCAGGTCAAATCCGACATTGACCAGTTCTATATCCTCCGGCTTCAGCCCCGCATTTGCTATGATCGTATTGATCACAGCCACCTGCAGAGCGGGCCCGGAATGGCCTACCTTTCTGCCCTTCAGGCAGCTCATATCCGCCGTGATCCCGGTCTCCTTCAGGGATGCCATACAGTTCAGTTCCTCCTGCACCAGGGCACCGATTGCACGTACCGGCATCTTCTCATTTGCGACTGCAGTAACGGTATCGACCGGATAGGAAATGCCGATCTGCGCTTTTCCCGTTGCGACAAATGTCATCGCATCGATGCTTTCCGCCGGGCTGATCAGGTTTACCTTCAGTCCCTCTTCTTCAAAATAACCGTTTCTCTGTGCCTCATACAGGAAGGTATGCACTGCGTTCGGATACCAGTCCAGCACCACATCAAATTCTTTCAGTTCCCCGGAAGCGGCTGCCTCAGGTGCCGCTGCCTCAGAGGCTGCAGGGCTCTCCTGCGCCGCATTTCCCGCTGCGCTTTCCTGTGCCTTGGTTTCCGCTGCCGTGCTTCCTGCATTGGAGCTGCAGGCTCCGGCAAGTGCAGCCGTCAGAGCAGCCGCCATTATGATCATCATTCTTTTTTTCATTTATGTTAACCTCATCCTATCTGATTTAATTACTGGAAAAGTCATTCCATATCGCATCATATCATTTTATAGAAATATCCCTGCCGAAAGGACCGGAGTCACGGCTTCCAACCGACGGGCTCATTCCTGCCAGTACAGTACCCGGCGTTCGATCATGCCGAGCAGAGCGTTCATGAGCAGCGCAAATGCCGTCAGCACCAGCAGAGGCGCCAGAAGCCCTGCGGCATCAAGATTCATCATGCAGGACCTGCTGTATGTGCCGAGACCGTTTTGCGCGCCGAGCCACTCCGCGACCGCCGCCCCGATCACACTCCAGGGAATGCTGATCCTGAGTGCAGTAAAAAAATAGGGAAGCGCCGTCGGCATTTTCAGCATACTGAAGATCTGCAGTCTGTCCGCGCCATAGGTGCGCATCAATTCTATCCTCTCCGGCCGTACGGAAGCAAAGCCGTCGTAGAGATTCACGGTCACTGTAAAGAAGTTGACCAGGATCACAACGATCACGCGCATTTTAACTGTATATCCGAACCACAGCACAAATGCGGGCGCAATACACATGACCGGGATCGTCTGCGTCCAGGTCAGGATCGGATAGAGCGCACGTTTCAGCCATGGGAACCAGTCCATCAGGATTGCAAACAGACTCCCGGACAGGACTGCCAGAACGCCGCCGATCGCCACGACCTCCATGGTTGCAGGCAGATGCACAAGAAAGATCTCCCTGCGGTTCTCCCAGAGGCTTTCCAGCACGGAAAGCGGCGACGGAAGCAGATAAGGCTTTCCGATTGCCTGGCTCAGGACCTGCCACAGGATCAGCAGCATACAGAGAAAAATCACGCCGGGCATCTGCCGTGTGACTGTACTGTATGTCTTTCTCTCAGCCGCGGCTCTGTCCTGCTTGTATCCCGCGCGCGTCATTCCGTTGCCTCACTGCGCAGCAGCGCGATCAGCTGCTCCTTCAGTTCCGCAATATCAGGGCGCAGCAGCATTTCGCGCGTGCGTTCCCTCGGCAGCGGCACTTCAAATTCCGTCAATCCGGTGACCGGTCTGCCTGTGAGTACCAGGATCTTTTCGGACAGAAAAACAGCCTCCTCAACGTCGTGCGTTATAAAGAGGATCGTCTTCTCCAGATGATTCCACTGGTCTCTCAGCCATTCCTGCAGTGAGATCCTGGTGATCGAATCCAGTGCGGAAAACGGCTCATCCAGCAGCAGGAGCTCTCCGCCTGCGCAGAGTGTCCTCGCAAAAGAAACTCTCTGTCGCATGCCGCCGGATAATTCCCGCGGATAACGCTTTTCCCATCCGGCAAGCCCTACTTTTTTCAGCATTTCCAGTGCCTTTTTCCTGCACAGCTCCTTCGGCTGCTTCCGGATTGTCATCGGCAGCATTACATTCTGCTCCACGCTGAGCCAGGGAAAAAGCAGATCCTGCTGCGGCATATAGGAAGCAAAATTTTTCTTTTCCGGAATCGGCGTACCGTCGATGGTAATGCTTCCCTCCTGCGGCTGTTCCAGCCCGTTCAGCAGCCTGAAAAGCGTCGTCTTCCCGCTTCCGCTCTCTCCGATCACGCTGATGAAGCCGCCCTTTTCCGCGCGCAGCGAAAAATCCCGGAAGATGGCATCCTCCGAGCCCGGATATGTGAAGCTTACATGTTCAAAGCACAGCATGCCGCTCCTCCGATCCGCAATGATGAATTTGTCATGCGTCACCCCCGGCTTTAATACTCGCCTTTGATTGCAAACGCATGATTCATCGGACCGCTGCCCGCACCGAGGTCCAGCATGGCCGCAAGCGCACCGCTGATATAGTTTTTGGCTTTTTCCACCGCCGTATCCAGATCCGCGCCCTTGGCGAGATTGGAAGCGATTGCGCTCGAAAGCGTACAGCCGGTACCGTGCGTATTCGGATTGTCGATCCTCCTGCCGCGGAACCATTTGTAACCGTCAGCGCGGTACAGCAGATCATTGGCATCGTTCATGCTGTGCCCGCCCTTGCAGAGGACCGCGCAGCCATACGCCTTATATATCTTCTCCGCTGCGGTGATCATGTCCTCGGGAGTACGGATCTCCATATCCGCCAGGACCTCCGCCTCCGGAATATTCGGCGTAATTACGGTTGCCAGCGGAAGAAGCTCCTCCTTAAGCGTGCTGACCGCCTCCTCGCTGATCAGGCGCGCGCCGCTGGTCGCAACCATAACCGGATCTGCGACAATGTTTTTCAATTCATATTTTCTGAGGGTTTCTGCGATGACCCGGATGAGTTCCGCGGACGAAACCATCCCGATCTTGACGGCGTCGGGACGGATATCCGTGATCACGGTATCCAGCTCGAGCCGGAGAAAGTCAGGCGTTACCTCCATAATGCCGGTAACCCCTGTTGTGTTCTGCGCTGTCAGCGCAGTGATCGCGCTCATGGCGTACACGCCGTTGGCGGTCATAGTTTTGATGTCGGCCTGAATGCCGGCGCCTCCGCAGGTATCGCTGCCTGCGATTGTCAATGCTGTCTGCATAGCTGCTCCTTTCATTGATTTTGTAGAGCGGCCCGAAGTGGTGCCCCCGACTTGCCGCTTGCATAAAACACCTGGAAATCCCGGAAACCATACGCCGCCGGGCGCACATACTGAAAAGAGCACCCGCGGGTAATCCGCGTGTGCTCTGAGTCATCTTTCGGCTCCCTACGTTGGCATTACCCAAATCAGGTGAACGGGTCAGGACTTTCAGTCCTATCTCAGCTCCTTACAGGAACCCCCCGGCTTGATTTATGTGATTTTCAGTCGTTTTATGCTGTATCCCGCAACGCCTGCCGCGTCCGGATACGGGTATTGTATTCCGTTTCTTTTCTTTTTGCAAGCTGAATCATAGCCCGGCACAAAGAATCTGACAGAAACTGTTACAATTCACAGGGCAGCCGGGGTTATATCAGGAAATCCATGCTTGCATGAGGTTCCTGATATAATTCCGGGTGTCCCTGGGAACAGGAACCGCCCCCACATGAGAAAAATTTTGCTTACCATACCTGGTTCAGTATCAAAAGCAAAATTTTTCGAATGATGGGTGGCGGTTCTGTGAATTGTGACAGAAGCTGTTACTGTTCAGCCGACCTGAAGCATTTCTGTTTCGATTCCCTCCTGGTTCAGGGTCTTCATCACTTCCTCCAGTGCAGCTGCTGTACATCCGATTTTGTGCGGACTTCCGTTTATAACCAGAACTTTGCTCATAAATAATGTTCCTTTCCAATACGTTC
The DNA here is from genome assembly GCA_017460845.1 of Lachnospiraceae bacterium. GTDB lineage: Bacteria > Bacillota > Clostridia > Lachnospirales > Lachnospiraceae > Avilachnospira. The sequence continues at coordinate 45,347 of JAFUAE010000196.1, read as the reverse complement.
GTTATTTCATGATAGTTTATGCCGGATTTTCCGATTCATTTATGCCCAGGCATCCTGACTCTTCGGCTGACGGATTTGTCCGAGCAGGATCTGATCCCAGAGGAACCACTCGCCTGTGGACGGCTTGGTGCGAAGGGTGACCGGGCGCATGGAATCCGCGCCTCCGCTCTTTAAGTCAAATTTACGATATCCCTCCTCCGCAATCGGCGAAACGCTGTCCTGAATCTCAACCGTATAAGGAAGCGAAGGAGTATAGTCATTCTCCGGAACCGCCCCTGCGAAATAGGAACGCGGAATGTAATCCTTTCCGTCCATAAAGCGGTCTCTGATGAACTGCTTTTCCATCGGGGACAGGGGTCTGGGACCGCGCAGATAATCCAGCATTGCATAGCAGTGTTCCGGACCGGCGGTCGGATAAGCGCAAAGTGCGGCCACTGTAAGGGCAACGGTATCCTCCGGCTTTTTCAGGGTAGCCTGCGGCATGCTTTTCATTTCCTCAAGGCTTAATGGCAGCTTTTCGAATGTCACACTGTATTTCATCCTGTTACCTCCTGACTGATTAAAATCTATTTCTATGTAGAAATGTGTACCTTTTTCTCCATTGTATCATGAGAAACCCGATTTTCCAAAGATAGTTATCACGTGTCTGAATGTTCTGAATGAAGAATATTTTATGATATAATAAAAATACAGCACCGGCTGTTTCCGGACATTTATGAAAGCCGTCTTTAAGTTGTGCGAGGTGTAAAGAATCTTATGAAAAAAGAAACCGTCAGAAATTTCATTCTTTTTGCGGTTGTTACTACGATCGTATGGAATATATGTGATTTTATTTACTGTTCCTTTATTACACACACGGAATATGTCTTTACGGCAGGCAACAGTGTTCTGAAACCGTTTATTTCCGGATTACTGTTCTTTGCCCTCTATTATTATTTCCCGCTGCGGAAAAAATAAAATTAGAATTTTTTCTGATGCCCCCTCTTTTTCGGATCCCCCGTCCGTATATCTAGGTGAAAACAAAAAAACGGCCGCAGTCCGGATCAAATTTCCGGAGATGGACCGGATATCAGATTTCAGGACATCGACCGAATACAGGATTTCCGGAGATGGACCGGATACCGGTTTTCGTACATGGCCGGATACAAGAAAAGGAGATTCATTATTATGAAAAAGAACAACATCAGAAAAACATCATTTGGTCTTACAGCAGCCGCACTGGCACTGGCGATGAGCATGTCGGCATTTGCAGCAACGGATACAGCTGCGTCTGATGCCGGCAGAACCGCACCGCCGTCCTTCGGGACCGAGGCAGGTCGCGAACAGGGCCAGCGTCCGGAGAGCCAGCCGCCAATGGGAGGCCAGATGGGTCAGATGGGCCAGAAACCGGAGGATGGCAAGGGTCCGATGGCGGATATCAGGGAAAAGGTAGACGCGCTGGACAGCTCCGCTGCCAAAACCAAAATCAATACTCTGATGGAGGAGCTTGAGACCGCCATGGAGGCTGAGCGCAAGCTGATGGACGCAAATCGTCCGGAGAAGCCGGAAGGCGAGACCGGTACCGCAGATACTTCCGCTGAGAAGAAGGAACTGCCGGAGCTGACGAACGGTGAAAAGCCGGAGCTTCCTGCGATGAAGGACGGCGAGAAGCCGGAAATGCCGGAGGAGTCTGCAGAGATGAAGACAGCCCGTGAAAAGGTCGAGGCTGCACGCACAGCGCTTGAGGCAGCTCTGAAGGATGCAGGAATCGAAGCTGATTTCAGCGCAGGGCAGCCTGGCGATGGCAAGGCTCCGATGGAAAAGCCTGATTTCCAGCCGGATCAGAAACCTGATCAGAAGCCGGATGCAGCTCCGGAGATCCCTGCCGGAGAAGCTCAGACAACAGCATCATAAAATTACACGGGACACAGCATTTACAGCTTTATCCTATTAAAAAGACCGCTCCACCCGGGAACGGTCTTTTTGTCTGAAGTTTAATTCAATATGTTTTCCGGGAATAGCTGGTCAGGTATTCACCGTTCAGAACGACATGCTGCAGTTCATTCATGCCCGGCATCCACTCAAAGGTGATCATATCGCCGGAGTGGGTAACATCATCACCTACATAGTGATGCAGTGTATTGGACTGGCCTGCTCCTACATCCTGCAGGTAAAAGTCGTAAAGCTGCTCTGCGCTGCTGCCGTCCTCATGGACGCCGTACATCTGGAAATACAGGTGCGGCATCCCATCCCTGCCGTTTTCAATATGGATCAGGCTGTCCACCAGTTCCGTGTGCATCTCGTAATTGCCTTCGAGGGCTCTGTCGAGCGCGGGCATGCTGACTGCTGGATTCGCGGGAGTCTGTACGCCTGCTCCGTATACCTCGTCAAATGCATCCGTCCTTGTATGCTTTACGGTGCCTGTTGTCCAGGCTCCGTCGCGGTCTACATAATCGCCTCCGATCCAGGTATTGGCATCCATGTAGCCTGCCTTATCAAAATGATAACACTCCGCAACTCCGTCTCCGTTTCCGTCGATCCATTTCCATTCATTTACGGGATAGCTCCCGTCTGTCCTCTGCCACCAGTATCCGTAGCCGTCGCTCTTCCAGACGCCTGTACCTGCAAAAACGGGGATCACAGACATTGCACAGATCAATGCCGCTCCCAGCAGAATCTTTAAGGTTTTTTTCATTTTAATACACCTCCTCTTCTCATAGTATAAGAAAGTCCCCGCGGTCTGACCACCGCCAAAAGGCAATAATTGATAGAGCATTTATAGCTTTACCTGTCATATGCAGTATGTCCGAATCATTTCCTTAATAACAGATAGATTAATTGGCTGCTGGCTTGTCTCCATCGTCAGAATCAGATTGATTCCCGGCATGATTCCATTTTGCTCATATAGCCGGATCTTTCGCAGGTTCTTTATGACATACTCCGGATCATCCATTCTTCCAAGATGCTCCCAATATAATTGGGCTCTGTCTGTTATTCTTAATATAGTGAAATCAGGATGAATTATCACATTTCCAAGCATAAGCGGACATTCATATCGATAAGGAATGCCTGCCATTGCAAGTGCGTCCGCAATCATAACCTCTGACTTCGAACGCACACGCTCTCCTTTGTTTGAATAATGCTCCGGAACATCTTCTCCAATTTCTTTAGATTGAAACTGAATCCTCTGCCATTGTTCCGCATAGGCTTGATCGGTCAGGACTACAGGAATGATCATATTTTTTTTGATGTCAGGCGTATTTTCATATATTCTTTTCAGACAGTCCGGATCATAATTTTTAATAAATCGAGACAGCAAAGATGCCTGCTTTCCGGCAGCTTCAGCAATCTGATGATCATATTTTTTTTGGACAAGTGCAATTGCCTTTTCTTTCTCTGAAACAGGAAGATAGATACTCTTTTTGTCTTTTGAGTTGACCTTCTGGTAAAACTGAACGCCATTCCTGTGCTTGTTGACGTAGACTGTTCCTTCAGGTGCTTTGGCAAGTCGTTCTATTGCTTCTTTTTCGATCTTTTCAAATTTCTTATATTCCGTTTGAAGCTGTTCTTTTAAAGATTTGTTATGCATTGATCATTTCCTTCTTTACTTCTTACTTTATTATTTCAAATGCTTTTGCGAGATTGCTGGTATATGAGAATTTCTGGTTTTCATGCCTTGGTCGGCTGCAGAATGCCGCTGACGGGCAGGAAATAGAGAATGTGTTGCGATTTTTCATGCCCCGGTCGGTTGCAGAATGCCGCCGGCGGGCAGGAAATAGAGAATGTAATGTGATTTTTCATGCCTCGGTCGGCTGCAGAATGCCGCTGACGGGCAGGAAATAGAGAATGTAATGTGATTTTTCATGCCCCGGTCGGCTGCAGAATGCCGCCGGCGGGCAGGAAATAGAGAATGTGTTGCGATTTTTCATGCCTCGGTCGGCTGCGGAATGACGACAGCGGGCAGGAAATAGAGAATGTAATGTGATTTTTCATGCCCCGGTCGGCTGCAGAATGGCGACAGCGGGCAGGAAATAGAGAATGTGTTGCGATTTTTCATGCCCCGGCCCGCTTCAAGAAGCTTCCAAAAGGCCAGCCGGGGCTGAAACAATCAAAATAACTCAGAAATGAATCAAAAAATTTATGAAAAGGTTTAAAACAGCATCGTTAGTAAGCTATGCGATGGGATGGGATGTATCAGCCTCACTTACTCGAACTCAATCGTCCCCGGGGGTTTGCTGGTCAGGTCGTAGAAGACGCGGTTGATGCCCCTGACTTCGTTGACGATCCTGGTCATAACTCTCTGCAGGACGGAATACGGGAGATCCGCCGCTTCGGCTGTCATGAAATCGTCGGTGACGACAGCGCGCAGGACGCAGGCATAATCGTAGGTCCTGAAATCGCCCATGACACCGACCGAACGCATGTTCGTGAGCGCCGCAAAGTACTGGTTCGCAAAGCGGTCGAGTCTGGCTATGCCAAGCTCCTCACGGAAAATATGATCCGCCTCCTGTACCATACGCACCTTTTCTGCCGTGATTTCCCCGATAATGCGGATCCCGAGACCCGGTCCGGGGAACGGCTGACGGTAAACCAGATGTTCCGGCAGGCCAAGCTCCAGCCCGGCGCGCCTCACCTCATCCTTAAACAGCATGCGCAGCGGCTCGATGATATCCTTGAAATCCACATGCTCCGGCAGGCCGCCGACATTGTGATGGGACTTGATCACGGCGGACTTTCCGAGCCCCGATTCGATCACGTCCGGATAGATCGTGCCCTGCACCAGGAAATCGACCTTTCCGATCTTTTTCGCTTCCCGCTCAAAGATCCTGATAAATTCCTCTCCGATCACCTTGCGCTTCTGCTCCGGTTCCTCGATTCCTGCGAGCTTTTCATAAAACTCCTCCTGCGCATTGACGCGGATAAAGTTGAGCTTATACGGCCCGGCCGGTCCGAAAACGGCTTCTACTTCATCCCCTTCATTCTTGCGCAGCAGGCCGTGATCCACAAAAACGCAGGTCAGCTGCTCTCCGACCGCCTTGGCCATCAGGGTCGCCGCCACGGAAGAATCCACGCCGCCCGAAAGCGCACAGAGCACCCTGCCGCTGCCGACCTTCTCCCGGATCGCACGGATCGAATCATCGACAAAGGAATTCATCTTCCAGTCTCCGGTGCAGCCGCAGACATCATACACGAAATTATGCAGCATTTTATTGCCTTCACGGCAGTGCTGCACCTCCGGATGGAACTGGACAGCATAGATCTTCCGCTCCGGATCCGACATCGCAGCAACCGGGCAGACCGGCGTACTGCCGGTAATGCGGAAGCCCTCGGGAATGCTGCTCACATAATCCGTATGGCTCATCCAGGTCGTCGTCACCGGACGGACGCCCCGGAACAGAATATCACCTGTGTCAACATTTACATCTGTCTTGCCATACTCCGAGGTCGGTGCCGTCTCGACCTTTCCGCCAAGCGTATACGCGATCAGCTGCGTTCCGTAGCAGATGCCGAGGATCGGGATACCCAGATCAAAGACAGCTTTATCAATATGCGGAGATTCCTCCAGATACACGGAATTCGGCCCGCCGGTAAAAATAATACCCTTCGGATCCAGCTCCCTGATCTTCTCCACGCCGATCTCGTAAGAATATACCTCGGCGTAAACACCCTCATCCCTGACTCTCCGGGCAATCAGCTGATTATACTGACCGCCGAAGTCCAGGACCATAATCATTTCCCGCATCTTCATTCACTCTTTGCAAGATCTGCGATGATCTCGGCGCATTTTTCATATCCGAAGTATCCGCTGTCAAGGCAAAGATGATAATTCAGGCTGTTGCCCCATTTCTTTCCTGTGAAGCGGTTGTAATAGTTGTGCCTTGCTGCGTCCTTCTTCACCATAGCCCTGCGGATCTCATTCGGATCATCGGAATTGATCAGCTCTGCGATGCGCTTGGCACGGTGGATCTCATCCGCATAAATAAAGACATTAAAGCAGTCAATGCCTGCCTTGAGCAGAATATCGTCAGCACAGCGTCCCAGGATCACGCACGGTCCTTTTCTGGCAATGTCAACGATCACCGCTTTCTGGATCGCCTCCAGTTTTTCGTGGCTGTCGTTGTAGTAGCCGCTGGAAATGTTGCTGATGACGCTCAGGAGCGAATCGATCCTGGTCAACTCTTCGCTCTCGCGCTCGACCAGATCCAGATCGAAGCCGGATGCCTTGACCTCAGCCCTCATGATATCCTTGTCGTAAAATGTAACGCCCAGCATCTCGGCGACTTTTGTACCGATACTGTGACCGCCTGCGCCATATTCTCTGCTTAAGGTAATAACTTTCATAAATGATTTATCTCCCGCATGAATGATTTATTCTTATTATGTTATTTTTGAACAGCAAATGTTGTGACACCTAAGCCGTTCAGGTCAGTTAGATTCTAACACACAATCCCGAAAACGGAAATAAACATTCCGCAAGGACTTTAATTAACTGACTTCAGCTTTACGATAATGATCATGGGTGAAAGACCGGATTCCCGGATCAAATCAAGATCCATCTTCATTACCTCCTGCCCGGCGGACACCGTGTCTCCGGAACGGACCAGCAGCGTAAAGCCCCGGCCCCCAAGTGTCACCGTATTGATGCCGGCATGAAGCAGAAGCTCCGTTCCTTCCGCGGTACGAAACGTCATGGCATGCTTTGTTCCGGCCACGGAGGTGACAATGCCGTCACATGGGGAACAGACTGTTCCGTTTTCCGGGAGAATGCCGAGGCATTGCCCCATGGAGCCTCCGGAAAATGCCTCATCCGGAATTTCCTTCATTGGCACTACCCTGCCGTCCGCGGGAGAACAAAAGGCATACCCCTGCCCCGGCGCATCCGGATTTGCGTGAACTGCAGAGCCGCTGTCATCCTGTCCGCCGGAATTATCCGACAGGGAAGCAGATAATCCCGCCTGCTTTGCAAGTTCACCGGGCAGAGCCTCCTTCTCCAGGTTTTTCTCCGCCGCCAGAGCTGCAGCCCTTGTCCTGCCGATCTTTGAGACCGGCACTGAAAGCTCTGTAACGCCGGCTTCGATCAGCTTTCGGACCGCCTCCTCATTTCCCGCCAGTTCCCCGCAGACTGCCACGGGGATCTTCTTTCTCCGGCCTGCTGCCGCAGCTGCTGCGATCATACGGAAGACAGCCTCATGGAGCGGATTATAAAAACGCTCCAGACTCTGCCCTTCCCGGTCCAGTGCCAGCGTATACTGGGTCAGGTCATTTGTGCCGATACTGAAAAAGTCCGATATTTCCGCCAGCTCGTCCGCAATCATGACGGCAGCCGGAGTCTCGATCATGATTCCAAGAGGCGGTATCCGGCACGCTGTCCCCTCTTCCTCCAGCTGTTTCGCGCAGATCTCCATCTGCTCCCGGACTGCCTCCACTTCCCAGCACGACGTAATCATGGGAAGCATGATTTTAATATTTCCGTATGCCGCCGCACGGAGAAGGGCGCGAAGCTGTGTCCTGAGAAGATGTTCCTCCTTGAGGGAAACTCTCAGACCGCGCATCCCGAGCTGCGGATTCTTCTCCGCAGGCAGCTGCAGCCATGCTGCGGACTTGTCGGAACCGATATCCATCGTCCGTATCACAGTTTCCTTTTGTCCCATGGCTTCCGCCACACTGCGGTAAGCCAGAAACTGTTCTTCCTCTGAAGGTTCCGTCTCCCGGTTCAGAAACAGGAACTCCGATCGGAACAGGCCCACGCCCTCCGCGCCGGAAGCAAGGAGCGCCTCTATATCCTGCGGTCCGGAGATGTTGGCAAAGATCCCTGTCCCGATCTTCTCTTTGGCAGCGGCATCGGCCTCTGACTGCCTTCTTTTCCTCAGCGCGTCCGCCTTCAGGAGCGCACTGCGGTAGACTTCCTCATCCGGATCGAGGACCAGCCTGCCTCCGTCCAGAATCAGCCGGTCGCCCTCCCGGATCGCATCCACAGCCTCCCCGGAGCCGTACAGATAGGGAACCCCGAGGTTTCCGGCAAGAATGGAGACATGGGTGGTCGGGGCGCCGTCCCGGGTGATAATGCCAAGGATCAGTCTGCCGTCAATAGAAGACAGCTCTGCCGGACTCAGTTCCTCCGCCACGATGACAGACGGCCTCTCAGGGCTGCCTTGCTCCTTCTGTCCGCTCAGCAGCTCCAGGAGCCTTCCGGTCAGCCCGCGGACATCCGCGCTTCTCTGTCTGATATATACGTTTTCACTCGCATCAAAACGGGCAGCGATCTGCTCTCCCGTAAGCCTGACAGCCTCCGCCGCGCTGTATTGCCCTGACAGGACCCGTTCCTTCGCCTCACCCTGAAAATCCCGGTCGTCCAGAAGCATCTTCTGTGCTTCGTATATTTTCGCATTCTCTTCCGATCCCGCCGATGCCGCCGCCAGAAGTGTCTGCCCGAGTCCGGAAAATGCTTCCTCCAGAAGCTTCATTTCCTCCTCACGGCCGCTGTGATCTCCGGTAATACAGGCATCTGTGCCGCCGGGTGTATTTGTTATGATCCCCGTACCTGCAGTTGTGCCTTTCACATTGCCCGAAGCTTTCCCGGTACCTGCTGCCTTCCTTTTTAACAGAAATGCCTCTCCGGCGGAGAACCCGGGCTGGCCCGGCTTCAGATTATATTCCTTCATGGTCTGATCCTCACAGCCTTTCTTCAAAAAATGCCTTCAGAGCCGCAAGGGCTTTCCCGGCTTCCGGACCCTCGCAGCTGATCTCAAGCTCTGTCCCGCAGACAGCACCGAGTTCCATCATTTCCGCCAGGCTTTCTGCACGGGCGCTCCTGTCACCGGCTGTTACGGTCACCCTGCAGCCGTACGCCTTTCCAAGCCTTGCGATCTCACCTGCCGGCCTCGCATGGATCCCCGCCGGGTCTCTGAGCGTATAGCGAAAGGAGCAGCTGTTATCTTCAAAGCAGAGGAGCTCCCCCTTCTGTACGTGCCTGTACTCCTGGTGATCGGCCGTGAGTACTTCCATCTCCTCCGGTATTATTGTTCCGGGCGCGTTATTTTCCTGATCCCGGGACAATCTCAGTTCACTTCCGTCAAATGTCAGATCCGTAATCAGAAAGCCGCAGATACAGGAGATCAAAAGCGCAGCCAGATAAATTGCAGCACTCCTGAGAGCTCCCTCGGGGCCTGCCGTCATCACGAAAACACCCAGTACGCCGGAAGGTCCCCAGGTCGTGGAAGCAACCTCAGCGAGCATGACCAGAGCCCCGCCGAATCCCGCGCCGATCCCTGCCGTCAGAAATGGTTTTCCAAGGGGAAGTGTAACTCCGTAGACCAGAGGCTCTCCGACCCCCAGGATCCCGGCCGGCAGAGCCGCATCGATTACCGAGCAAAGACGCCCGTTCTCAGCCTTTTTTGCCTTTTTCCGTATCGCAAGGGCTGCGCCGACCTGACCCGCTCCTGCCATGGCAAGAGCAGGATACAGAGTAATGTATCCCAGGCTTTCCAGCTGAACCGCATAAAGCGCTATCAGCCCGTGATGCATGCCGGAAGCCACCAGCGGCAGAAACAATGCCGCTGACAGGAACCCGGTAAAAGCCCGTATCATCCAGTTTTCGGAAAGACAAAGCACGCTGACTGCCCATTCAATGCCGCCGGAAACCAAGCCTAAAAGCGGCATCAGAATAAGGATATACGGCACCGCGCAGATCAGCAGCGACAAAAGCGGTGCCAGGATCACTTCCAGATTATCGGGTATCCTCGAGCGGATCCTCTTTTCTACCGCGGATAACAGCAGCACTCCGAAGATGACGGCGAGCACCCCGCCCCTGCCGCTTCGCAAAACCGACTGCAGCGGTGCTTCCTCCTGATAGAGTCCGATCTGAAGTGCGATGGCATTGATTCCGTCCAGACAGGTCATCATGCCCAGCATGCCTCCCAGGATCGGTGTCGCACCAAAACGTTCCGCGGCACGGTATCCGGCCCAGGCTGTAATATAGGTCATAAAGGATGTACTGATCAGAGTTAAAACAGTATATACAATGTTCCCGATCCTGCTGCCCGCATACCCCGGTACAACCTGTATCAGCAGGGAGGCAATGCCTGTACAGAGGCCTGCAGTAATCACCCCCGGAAGCAGAGGAACAAAAATATCCCCGATGACTTTCAAGACCGCCTTCGGGCTCTGTTCTCCGGATAGCTGCTTTCCCTGTATGTTCCCGGCCTTTGCAGCGCCTTTTTGCTCTCCGGCTGTCTCCGGACCTTTGCCAAGTCCCATTTCTTTGCAGCAGTCCGCATACTTTTTGCATTTCCCCGGCCCGATTACAATTTCATACGCCATCGGCCTGTCATGAACCAGGCCCAGAACATCCCCCAGTGATTCAAGCCCGTTTTCATCAACAGCGTCCTCGTCCCGGACCGTCACCCGAAGCCGGGTCATACAGTTGGAAACAGAGGAAATATTATCCGCTCCGCCGAGGCATTTCACGATTTCATTTACCTGTTTCCGAAAATCACTCATATCTTTCCTTTCCTTCTGCACGCCGCCCGGGACAGCTCTCTGAGATACAGTTCCGGTTCTCTATTTCTTTCATTCTATCATAAAAAACCCGAAAGGAGCTTATTTAAGCCACTTCCGGGATTTTTTGCAAAGCGGGACTATAAAGCTGCGGTTTATTCTCTCACAGCGCTCACTTGTCCTCCGATCCGCCGTAATATTTCATGAGAAGGCCGACGCGCGAATCCGTGCCCGTTTTTTGATACAGTGCGCTTAAATGGCGGTAGAGTGTACGCTCACTCACATGAAGCTCACTGGACAAACGGGTGGTGGGGAGATCGGAGCGCAGGATCGTCTGCATGATTTCCGCTTCGCGCGGGGTGAGGCCATAGGTCTCACAAAACGAGGCAAAGTCCGGAGCATGATCCGCAGAGGAAAGCCCTGCTCCGGCTCCGGATGCATTGTCGTTTGGAGAAAGGGAAATGTCTCCTGCCTTATCTTCCGGAACGCTTCCCTCTTCTTCGGGAAGGGGCTCATTCGCGATACGGCCCGCGCCCGCATGCCGGGCTTCACCTGCAGTGAATCCTGAATCAATGAAGAGCATAGCCAACAATGCTGCCAGAAAGACATAGACGATAATGGTGACTGCAGACGGACGCTGCCGAAGGATAAATTCATGAAACAGCGTGCCGCAGGCCAGGGCGGGAAGTCTCACGGCGCGTCCCAGGGAGGGTAAAAGAGGCCCTCCGTAAGGAAACAGCGGTATGGTAAAAAAGACGATCACAATGCCCGCAAAGGCAGAATAAAGAGCCTCATCCAAAACGATCATGGAGGGATTGCCCATGAAAATGGTGCCTGCCTCTGAGCAGATCATCACAAACAGCACCAGCGCGGAAAGCTTCCCAAAACCATAGAGATCAAAGACGATTCCCGCCAGGATCATTCCCGCAAAATACAGTAAGCGCGGCCAAGCCTGGAGATCGACCTGCCCGCTTGCCTGAAGCAGGGCCAGTTCGCCGTCATTGATGCCTCCCATAAAGGAAATCAGCATGACACACAAAAGAAAAACGCGAAGGGAAGGAAGCTCCGGCTTTGACACAGAAACAGGCTCCGGCTCAAAGGGAGCACGATAGGACTCCGACTTCATCAAATAAGCCGTGAGCCCGAGACCTGCGCCGATTATAAGCGCATAGCACGGCAAAGTCAGAGGAAAGGTGGAAACAAGAACCTGGAAAAGGGATCCGATACCCATTCCGCAGCTAGCAAGGCGCCCGAGATAAGGATTTCCTTTCAAATCAAAAGCCGTCCGGGCATAGGCAGCGGCGCCGAAGAGCCCGCCCAGGAAAAGACTGAGAAGAATATCGCAGGAAATCAAGACCGGGTTTTTCAGCACCGCGATTCCAAAAAGCAGCATGATCCCGGCGCCGGCAGCAGGAAGGATCCATCTGCTGCCGAAACGGCGCTCAAATACCGGATAGAAAAGGAATCCTGCGGACATGGTCGTCATATAGGCAGCGCGAAGAAGCAGAAAAGCAGCGGCCCCGAAAAGCGGAGCCATCGCCATGTCCGCAAGCACATCGACACTCAGAAAATAAAAAGATGCTGTTCCGAGGATCGCCAGAGTCCTTTTTTGTTTTTTACACTGTTCTCTCATCCCGGGGAGTCCTTCATTACACGGAAATGACCAACAAGAAAAGTTTTGTTGACTTTTATTGTACCAAAAGAACAGGCCCTTCTCCACCGGAAACAGGCCGTTTTTGAAGGATGGCAGAAAATTGCCACGCCCTAAAAGCCTTATTTTCAGCGTTTTCAGACGCCTTATGAAAAGACCCGCTTAAAACCTCTCTTCACAGAAGCCCGCATGCTTAAATGTTGGCAGTAAGTTGTCAGTCCTCCCGATAGTTCCGTCTCTATAATATAAAGTAAGAGATCTCGTCGGAAGGGTGCCTGACAGGTCCTTTCGGCAGTAAAGAAACAGGGAGGTGTAATAAATAGTATGACGGAAAAACAAAGCGGCACAAATCATGCGGATAAAAGAAAGTTTCGATATCTGTTTTTTTTCCTTGCAGCTGTTCTGCTGCTTTCCGCCTGCTCGGGAAAGGAATATGAGACTTATCAGCTCGGTGAGAACACCGGGAGCAGTTCGGGTGCAGCGGGAGGTATAAGCGGGCCTTTTGGCGGCGCAGGTCCTTCCGGCGGCGGCGAGGACACGGGAAAGGCCGGCGGTTCAGGTGCGGGCGGAAGCGGTACTAAAGAAAGCGCCGCCGATTCCGCCGGCGAAGAAGCAGAGGGCGGCGGTTCTATCTTCGGCAGAAGAAAAAAGGAAAAAACCGGAGATGAAGACAGTGGCGGATCCGGTACAGATTCCGGCGATGACGGCTCTTCCGGCACTTCCGGCGATGACGAAGCGCCTCCGGAAGACGGCGGTCTCTTCCCGGATGATGTCTTTGTCGTTGAGGAAGCGCCCAATACGGCACGGCAGCTGACCGAAGCGGATATCCAGCAGATGAACAACAACCAGGCCGTAATCATTCGCAGCAACAACGGTTATGTCTCAACCCTGGTCGGCAGATATTATGACAAAAAAATCACGGTACGCCCGAATGACATGAGGTCCTTTGAAGAAGCGATCAACTCTCTCAACGGAATCGCTACCCTGCTGGGTCTCACGGAAGGAACCGAATTCTTTGCAACCTACGGTTCCCAGGATAAGGAGGGCTATACCTATCTGACCTACCAGCAGCGGTATGGAGCGATCACAGTCGAAAATGCGACCATGCATATCGTCATAGATCCGGAGGGATACCCCTGTGCGGTCAGCTGCTCCTTCGTGCCGCATCAGGGCATCGCCGGCACTTCCAACTCGATTACGCCGGAAGAGGCGATCAGCATTGTCAGAAGCTTTGTCGCCCAGTACGGATTCACCAACTTGCCTGTCTATGCGGAGGCTACTGTCAGGGCTGCCATCCCGGTCTACACACAGATCCACAACTGCTATGTCGTTTTCACGGATAACCCGGAAGGCATGAGCGGATTTGAAAACCTGCGCTACTGTAAATGGTTCGTTTCCATGGATCCGGATGCAGAGCAGAAGATCCTGATGATGCTTCCGACCTCTACTCTGACCGTTTCCCAGGAAACCTCCTATTATCCGACGGATGAATATTTTGAAAACCTGGAACCCGTCAAATGGAGCGGACAGGTCGATCTGATGAATGAAGGCGTGCGGAATATCGAGATCACAGTCTCCTATAATAAACTGGACGGAAAATACTATATGATCGATCCCGCCCGCAAAATCGCAGTCGCAGACTGTTATGAATTCCTGTACGGCAGCGGTCTGGAATTCCTGAGCAGCCCGTCAAACACCTGGGAGGAACGCGATATTGCCGCCATGTACAACTATGAAGCGGCTTACGACGCTTATGCAAAAATCAATATCAAGGCGCCGGATGGGTTTGAAACGCCGATCCTTTTGCTTCGGGAATTCTGTAATGAAAACAGACAGCCTGAAAACAACGCCTGCTATATGGCCCAGTTCAACGGCTGGTTTACCTTCTGCTACAGCACGATCAATAATTATTGCTATGATCTCGATGTCATCGGGCACGAATATACCCACGCGGTCACCGAATCCTGCATTCTCGGCAACAACTATATGAATGACGCCGGCGCGATCAATGAAGCCTACTCGGACATTATGGGCAATCTGATCGAATACATGGCCGGCCGTACAACGGACAAGTTCTGGTACAACGGCGAAAACAGCAATGAAATCGCCCGGCAGATGTCAGATCCGGTTCAGTACAAACAGCCGGACTGTGTCGGAGGTCCCTTCTATGTCCCGAATGTGGATTATCCGATCCAGAACTTCAACGATAACGGCGGTGTCCACACGAACAGCGGCATCATCAACTACGCCGCGTATCTGATGTATACCGCCGGACTCGACTATGCTTCGATGTTTGACATTTTCTATACATCGATGAATATTCTGACGCCTGCCAATTCCTTTGCGGATGTCTATGCGGCTCTCATTTACAGCTGCCGGTCCAATGGATATACACGTTATGAAAACGCGATCAACCAGGCGTTTGAAAGAACGGGAGTCCTGGCAAAAGACCGTGCGGTCCAGGAACGGATGGGTTCGTCCCGCAGCGGCTACGGCTCCATGTATCTGAATGTCAGCGGCAGCTCAACTCACCAGTATCTGATCGTACTGTACGATGCCTACAATACTGAGGAGCCTTATGCCTACTTCTGGCCCGACCGTTCCGGAACGGCATATATAACGGTACCTGAAGGCTATTACATGATGCAGCTCATGGATCTCGATCTGACGACCGGAAATGTCGGCGGCTATATCTACACGGGTTACGGATGGGGTGAGCAGCCCACCCAGGATTCCATTATCACTGTCTCGTCCGGACATATAACAAATATGGAAGGCTTTTACGGATAAGTTTTTTATACTTTAGGAGGTAACTATGTTTTGTCCAAAATGCGGAAAAGAAACTCCGGACGGCGCGCAGTTCTGTCTCCACTGCGGCTTTCCGATCGGTGCATTTTTACAGGGCGGCCGGACAGATCTGAACCCGCCCCCGGCACAAGCCCCGATGCAGACGCCAATACAGGATCCGGTACAGACGCCAATACAGGCCCCGGCTGAACCGGTCTCCCCGCAGATACAGCCGGAAGAGCCTGCGCAGCGGGCATTTCCGGGTCAGCAGCCCGCCGCAGAGCAGCAGACTGCAAATGAAGACTTCGGACATCCTGCGTTCCATCATTTCGAAGACGCAAATGAAAATGAAAATGAACGAAAACCGCAGCGGCAGGAAGATGCCCGCAAAACCAGCCGAAACAGCAAAACCGGCCGGGGCGGCAGGTTGCCGCTTCCGCTCATCCTCGGGGCAGCAGCGCTTGTAATCATCGGCATCATCCTTGCCGTCGTGCTTTCCGGCCCGAAATACGAAGTCAATGATCCGGACCTGGAAGCGGTCACACCGATTGACGGGTATGATGCCGCCAGCAGCAAGGACCTCGCACTGAGCTTCCTTTATCCTTCCGGAAGCCTGATCCGGGACAACGGGTCGCGAGGCATCTATGTTTACCCCTCGGGCACTCAGGGGCTGCCCTATATTCAGGTCACGGCGAGTAAAAACAAGGCTGTGCCGGACAAATATTTCTCTGATTATCAGAAACAGCTGAAAAAAGATTATTCCGATGCGGAATTTGATGATGTCCGCAAGGTGCCGATCTCCGAAAAGACACTCTATATGCAGAGAGCCTATGTATTCAATGACGGCGCGGATCAGGTCGTGGACCGTTATATTGAGATCTACCCTTCCCAGACTGTGGAATATACGGTTAAGAGTCTGAATGCTGGCAGCGAGGACCATGCTCTGGCAGCGATCTCGGAGAGCCTTCGCACCAGGGCAAATGTCTATACCGTTTCCGGATCCGCTTCTGGCAGCGGTTCAGGCTCCGACAGCGGCAGCGAACCTGCAACGATAGCGGAATCCGTTCCATCTACGGTGCCGGAAACAGTTCCCGCAACGATACCGTCGACCGAACCCGCAACAATTCCTCCGGCAACTATAGCTGAAACCGAACCTCCGGCAACGATCGCCGCTCCGGTTCCCTCAACAGTTCCGTCAGGCGGCGGCTCGGGCGGAGGAAGCACAGGCGGCAGCGGCGGAGGAAGCACAGGCGGCGGCTCACAAAATCCGGACGATTACCAGATCTATACCTCACAGAGCGGCGGCTTTGCCTTTATGGTCGACAAGACTCTGGTGTCCAGCGTGACTGAGATCACAGACGGATTCCATATCCGCCTGAAGGCATATGCAGACGATGAGGATGCAGATATCACTGTCAAGAAAAACAATCTCAGCTCGGAAGGTATTACTACGGCAGATCAGTTCCTTGAGGCATACATTTCCGAAATGGTTGCCCAGGGCGCCGCAAGGCCCCAGATTTACGACATGGGCGGCGGCTATGTCATGTTTAAGGGAATTACCTCCACCTATACAGATGACGACTTTCAGCTCGTCATGTATCTTTTCGCAGCAGACGACGGCAAAGGGAATGTATATACGATTTATTTCGAGAACTTCCCGGAACTGGTTGACGGATACACCCTTGTCGTCAACGGAATTTTTGCAACATTTATGGTTATGTAGGGGAACACCTGAAAAGAGGAAACAACATTGGAAACACTGCAGTGCAAAAATTGTATGGCTCCGCTGTCCTGGGACGGAAAAAGCGAACTGCTCGTCTGTCCCTACTGCGGGACAAAATTCCGGATCAAACCGCCTTCCCGCATACGGGACGACGGGGAGGTCCTGTATGACGGGATAGGACGCGGCACCGTGGCGGCTGTCCCCAATATCATGGGCGACGCCAACGGTGTCCCCTTCCTCAAGGTCTATGTGCCGGAAGGATGGATGGCCAGAACAGGCGGTTCCGGACCGAATTACGGAGATCCGGACCGCGACGGTGTACATATTTCGACGACTATGGGACATCCGCAGGAGTGCGCATTTATTATCATCCGCTCCCGTCAGACAGTGCGCCATACAGAGCCTTCCCTGATGAATCCGCGCGGCGAGCGGCGCATGAATCTGGCAGGTGTCATGATGTCCCCGTTAGGCGGCGGCGGAGGCCTTGAAGGCAGCACGCGGACGGCGGCGGAATATGAGGACGAAATGGTTCTGACTGTGCTGCAGAATGCCCGGCTCACACTCCTGAAGGAGGAGGATGCCGATCAGAAAGAGCTGCAGGATCAGGCGCAGATCCTGGCCGCATATACGGCCCAGGGCGTTTCGGCATCAGCTGACTGGAAACGCCGTTATTACGCGGTCACGCTCCAGGATGGAAAGCGGGTCAATGCTGTCGCGGAAACCCGGATCCTCAGCTACGAAATACCTACATTAACCGGACAAATGGCGAGCGGAATTGAAGAAAAGTTCGGGCAGGCATTTTCAGGGCTTTTCGGAGGCAGACGGACGGCCGGTCAGGGCAGTACAGCAAATCCCAGAGGCTCAGCAGATAATGCCTATACAAGGACGAACGGTTCCGGACAGTCAGGTGTGGGAAACGAGCGCTCAGCTTCAGGTGCCGGAACAGGCCGTGCCGGCGATGTATTCAAAACCAGAACCAGCGGGGCCGGCGGGATGCTGGGCGGTCTGCTCGACGGCAGTATGCGCCGCATGCAGAATACATTTCACCAGCGTTTCTGGGAGGTGCAGTACGAACTTCTCATGATTGCAAATGAGGACTTTGCCAATGAAGCGATGCAGGAGTTTATGAAGGTCAGGGCGACTCTGCAGTATCTGCCAGCCTTCGAGCAGTTCCGCCAGCAGAGTATCCGCACTGTGATGCAGGCTCGTCAGCAGATGGCTGCCGACCGCATGGCCTCCAACCAGAGGAAGGCAGATATTATGATGGACACGCAACGTCACATACATAACACCATGGATTCCATGACTGCTGCAAATGCAGCCTCCCATGACCGCGCTGCCGCAGGCTGGTCCGATATGATACGCGGCAGCGGCCCCGGTTACGCCGGGAATGCCTGCGGCGGCGGAAATGTCTCCGCCCAGGACCGGATCCGCAACGGCTGGTCTGAAATGATCAAAGAAACCAATACCTACTACGGCAACGACGGAAATGTCTATGAGGCCTCGACGGCATATGACCATGTCTATCAGGGAAATCAGGATCAGGACAGCTTTATCGGCACCTCCGGAACTGCCTGGGAGCCGGGCGTGGATTTCGACGAGCTCAACCGGACAAACGGAAACTATTAAGGAAAAAAGTCTTCACAGACGGAACGGATCATCAGCATTTCACGAAAGAAATGTGTATCCTCACTCCTAATCTCTTTGTTTAAGGATGATGTACATGAAATAAAGGAGGAGATTGAAAATGGAGAATAAGAAAAGAAATCCTCGTCCGCACCCATCCCTGAAGGAGTATCTGAACCGGCTGGCTGCCGCGAATGCAGTCCTGATGGCATTTGCGGCGTCATTTGTTATGATTGCTGCTGAGCCTTCCCTGACAGCTTACGCTCATACGGCTGAAGGCGTCTCCTATCAGAATGTGAGCGGTACCCCGATCATGTACACCTCCGGAGTCACTCAGTCCCAGATCAATACAGCTGTATCAGAATACTGGATGCTGCCTGACGTTGTCCGCAATAAGATGGACCGGTATCAGGTCCGGATCTATATGTACCCCTCCGGTATGGAGACTGACGACGTGGACGGCAGCTTTATTGCTGTCACACATTCCGGCTATTGGGCCCAGCAGGGCTCGGATAATCCCGCTGTCGCCCTGGATCCTCCATGGATCGACATCCATGCGAACCGCATGACCTCGGGCACTGTAATCCATGAAGCCGGACATGTTATGGATCATTTGTATGAGCCTGGCGTCACGGCCTGGGCTTCCCGCTGTGAGGAATTCCAGCAGTATTACAGCAAGTACAGAAGCGCGATTGCTGCGGTGGATCACAGTGCGGCTCAGAATTCATATATTCCCCAAGAAGCATTTGCAGAATGCTTCAGGTTCAGAGTTACGAAACCGTCCGCACTTATGGCGATTTCCCCGGATCTGTATGCTTATGTCTCCCGCTGCTGCGATCTTGACGGATCGTCTTTAAGTACAGATGGAACGGGCATTGGTTCCGGCAGTGGTTCGGGCAGCAGCGGTTCTTCCGGATCAGACGCGTCCCCTGCCGCACTCCGGCCCGGATGGCAGCGTGACAGCACGGGATGGTGGTATCTTCATTCTGACGGGCACTGGCCCGCCTCGGAATGGCTCTTCTGGAAGGACAACTGGTACTATTTTGATTCTGACGGCTACATGGCGACCGGCTGGAGACTATGGGACGGCAAACATTACTATCTCGACGATACGACCGGCGCAATGCTGCACGATACCGTTACGCCGGACGGCTATTATGTCGGCAGCGACGGGGCGCTCATCACCTGGTTCTTCCCGCAGCTCTGGTGATGACGCGAATCGCGGCAACACTGCCATACTGTCCTTCCCTGCGCAGCACACCCAAATGAAATTAAGTAAAAAGACCCCTCCGATTATGGAGAGGTCTTTTTTGTCAAATTTTTCGTATTTACTGCAGCTATATGTGGCTATATATAGTATAATAAGGCTGAGGAGGCACATCATCATGAAATTGACAGTCTCGAAATCTAAAAACTCAGCCAGTTTTTATGTCCAGAAAAGCATCCGTACAAAGTCCGGAGGGACCACAACCATTACCGTTGAAAAGCTCGGCAACATCGAAGAGGTCCGTGCAAGGGCTAAAGGGAAGGATCCCTATGAATGGGCCCAGGAGTATGTGAACGAATTGAACCGTCAGGAACACGAACAGAAAAAGTCCATCATCGTGAGCTACTCCCCTTCAAAACTCCTGAAGAAAGACGAGCAGAAGCTCTTCAATGTCGGCTATCTCTTCCTGCAGGACATCTATACTTCTTTGGGACTGCCGAAGATCTGTACGGATATCGCTTCCCGGCACGGCTTTGCGTATGACCTTGATGAAATACTGTCGAGGCTCATCTATACCCGCATCCTTTATCCTTCCTCCAAATACAGCTCCAACACCCTTGCAAGGAAGTTCGTGGAGCAGCCGGGATTCGGGCTCCACGACATCTACCGGGCGCTCAGTGTACTGGCAGAAGAATGCGACTTCATCCAGTCGGAAGTTTATCAGAACAGCCAGAAGGTACTGGAACGCAGGAAAGACATCCTCTACTACGACTGCACGAATTACTTCTTCGAGATCGAGGAAGAATCAGGCCTTAAACGCTATGGCAAGGGAAAACAGCACCAGCCCATGCCCATCGTGGGTATGGGGCTCTTCATGGACTATGACGGGATACCCATCGCATTCGACATCTACCCGGGGAACAAAAACGAGCAGCCGACAATGAAGCCTTTGGAACAGAAGGTGATCAGGGACTTTGGCCTGAGCCGCATCGTCGTATGCACTGACGCGGGACTCTCCTCCTGCGCAAACCGGAAGTTCAACGACCACTGGCTCGGGGAAGAGGCCTTAAGGAACTTCATCACGACGCAGTCGATCAAACAGCTCCCGGCATACTTAAAGGAATACGCCCTCTCCCCTGATGGCTGGCGGCTGCCGGGGGACAGGACTGTCTATGACCTTAACGAAGTCGACCCAGGGGAGTTCTATGACAGTATCTTCTACAAAGAAAGGTGGATCACGGAAGGGATCACGGACAGGGAGAGGAAAAACGGCCTGCATCCCTTAGAGCAGCATCTGATCGTTTCCTTCTCTTTCAAATATCAGGATTATCTGAGGAAGATCCGGCAGGGCCAGGTGGGCCGGGCGCAGAAGCTGATCGACTCCGGGGATTATAAAAAGAAGGGCAGGAACCAGAACGACCCGAAACGGTTCATAGCAAGGACAAGCGTGACCGCGGACGGCGAGGTCTGTGATGTGGAACAGGCGTACATCGATACCGGCAGGATCGCGGAAGAAGAAATGTATGATGGCTTCTATGCCGTCTGCACGAACATGATCGATGTGCCTGTGGAAACGATCGTGCACATCAACTCTAAGCGCTGGCAGATCGAAGAATGCTTCCGGATCATGAAGACGGAGTTCAGGGCGCGGCCTGTATACCTGCGTAACGATGACCGGATCAAGGCACACTTTCTGACATGCTTTCTCGCGCTCTTTGTATACAGGATCCTCGAGAAACGTCTCGGAGAAAAGTTCACCTGTGAAAACATCCTGGAGACCCTGAAGGACATGATGGTCGCCCGGCCGGGTGACAAGCTCGGATACATACCCTCCTATACGAGGACGGACCTCACAGATGCCCTGCACGGGGCCTTTGGTTTCCGGACGGACTATGAGATCCTGACAGACATTTCCATGAAGGGGATCATCCGCCAGACAAAGAAGAAGCCAAAGCTCACCGCACGGACCAAACAGTAAGTCCGGCAAGTCTTTAAAAGGGTATGCAGATGCCCTTTTGGTCCTTCAGCCGCTTGATCACATTTGATCTGCCGGGCCCTGCCCCGGCTGCCTTCTTTTAAAACATCTCCAGTTTTCTGAAAAGTGATTAGACATAGCTACATTTCTGCACATGAAAAAGCAGCTCAAAGGCCTTGTTTGAAGCCGTTGAAGCTGCTTTTACTGTCAAAGATGGGATTTTATCACACAATCAGCAAAAACTGTTACTGAATCAGCCGGAAGAAAAAACATTCTTTTCTGAGCCCTTCCCTTTTCAGCTGACCGTTTGCAATTTTCATTTATCGATCACCTCATTCATACTTCCGGTTCTGTAACCGATCAGATCCATTGTAACATAGGTAAATCCAAACGACCTGAAGGCGGAAGTAACCCGATTCCGGATATCCTTCTCAATAAGCTTTGAAAACTCATCCGGCATGAGCTCAATTCTCGCAAGGGTTCCATGAATGCGTACACGCACCTGATGAAATCCAAAATCCAATAACAGCTGCTCGGCCTTATCAACCATTTCGAGCTTCTCCCGGGAGATGGCCTCACCATATACAAATCTGGAAGAAAGACAAGCAAAAGATTGCTTGTCCCAGGTCGGGAGACCAAGATGTCTGGATAATGCTCTGATATCATCTTTCGTAAAACCGATCGTACGCAGAGGGCTGCGAATACCAAGTTCCGCTACAGCCTGCAGTCCGGGGCGGTAGTCCCCGTTGTCATCCAGATTGGACCCTTCGGCAATCTCTGTGATATTTTCACGTTGGGCAATACCCTGTATCTTTTCAAATAATTCATGCTTACAGAGATAGCAGCGATTCCTGGGATTATGAGAAAAACCCTCAATGTCCAATTCTTCTGACTCGCAGATAAAATGCCGGATATGCCGTTCTTCGCAGAAGGCTTTCGCTTCGTTTAATTCCCGTTTCGGGAAGGAACAGGATCGGGCAGTCACAGCAATCACCCGGCTGCCGAGCGCTTCTTTGGCCGCATATAGCAGGAATGTCGAATCTACGCCTCCGGAAAAGGCAACAGCAACGCTGCCAAAGCCCTTCAACATCTGTTTTAAATCATCGTATTTTTTTAATTGTTTATTGTTCGGTTCACAAATCATTCCGCTCATGATCCCGGACAGCCTTCCTTTCAATCTCTTACACTCTTCCTAGTATTGTTTCCTGAGATTATAACCTCTGCGTTTTGCCATTTCTTCAATCAGGTATGTAATCAACTCAATCATCACAGTCAATACCCAATATACTACTCCGGTTGCGACAAAGGCTTCAAAATATTTCCAGTTGGAACTCGCCATAATTTTAGCGGTTCCGGTCACTTCCCTGAGCGAAACAAAGTATGCCAGACTGGAGGCCTGCAGGACGCTGATCAGATTCGCTGAGAAATTCGGAATACACAACACAAATACATGAGGAATAATAATCCTTCTTATCACCATGCTGTCTGTCATTCCTACAGAATAAGCCGCTTCTATCTCACCTTTTCCGAGGGATATAAGACCACCTCTGATTATTTCTGACAGATAAGCCGAGACATTTAAAGCCAGAGCGATCAATACAAGTACTTTAATCTCAATTTGATTAGTACGAAACGCGATATTCGTTCGTATCAGTACGGAATCAATCGCGATCGGTATCATGTAGTACACAATATACAGCTGCAGCATTACCGGCGTTCCGCGTATAAAAGATACATATAACTGAAACACTTTACGAAGGATCGGAACATTCTTATATCTTACCAACGCGATGATCAGCGCAAGGATCATACCGAATATGAAGGCCCACAGTGTCAGATAAAGCGTGAGCGGGACGGCTGATATACATTTTTCAATTACTTTAAGACAAAACTCAATATTAAACTTCATCATCTGTAACTACTAATACTTCACGAATGAAATCTTCTTCTCCAGGTATTTAAATCCTGTCGTTATCGCGAGATACAAAATATAATAAATGATAGCCAATGACACATAACTCTCCAGCTTGTGCTGCATGGCACCAGACAATTGGTTGGCGCGAGCTACCAACTCGATTACGCCGACCGAGAATGCGATCGACGTATTCTTCAAGGTTGCTACGCACAAATTGGAAAAATTCGGGAGAGCCACTGTCAAAGCCTGTGGAATTATGATTCTTATAAAGGCCATACTCGTTGTCATACCTATTGAATATGCTGCTTCTCTCTGACCGAGACCAACACTTGAGAAAGCTGATCTCAGATTTTCCATAACCGTCGCACTTTGTCCCAGCGAATATGCCGCGACTACAAAGAATACCGGTGACCAGTCATTGATATTGATTCCGAATACCTCCAGTACTTTCGGGAGGCCATAATAAAATACAAACAACTGGGTCAGTGGCGGAACGCCCCTTACTATGGATACGACTGCCCGTACTAACTGCGTCAATACAGGAATCTCCTTTTCTCGAATGATCATAAAGAGTGTTCCGATGATCAATGCGCCAAGTACAGACAGTATCCATATCAGCAAGGTAATTGGAAGCAGTGGTATCAACTTGGGCAAGAATATAAAGATGTATTTCCACTCATATATTTTCATTTTATTTATTCAAAGCTTTCTACAAATATTCTGTTAATATCCTTTGCATAGTCTTCCCCATAGTACTTCCTGGAAATCTCTCCCAATGTTCCGTCTTCATACATTTCTTTTAACACAACATCGACCGCATCTCTAAGCTCTGTGTCTGTTTCCGCATACCATAAATATGCATTATAGTCAGATATAATAGATCCTTCCGGAGCGAGGTTATCGATAGGCTCGCCTACAGCTTTGAACTGAGCATCTTCATAGCTCGAGTTCAGACTAAGAACATATCTCTGAGGATCGGCTACAGCTGCAATTCTGCCTGATACAAGATCCGGAACAGGATCCGAAGAGTATACAAGCTCAATATTTGCACCTGTTCTTGAAATGTATTCTTCCATGATGCCGGCCTGTGTAGATCCCTCATTGATTCCAAGCTTTTTTCCCTCAAGATCTTCAATACCGTTAATATCTGTGTTATCGCTTGTTACGATGTTGTAGTACGGAGACGTTATATAAGCCTCTCTGGAATGAATATAATTTGCTTCTCTGTCTTCTGTTCTTCTTAAATTAGTAGCTGCAATCTGTACTTTTCCAGCGTCGACAGAAGGTAGAATAGATGCAAACTCCATTGTGCTGAACTCAAACTCATACTGTGGTAAGCGGGCATCAATCTCTCTCATTACTGCCGGCTCAGCTCCGTCAAGTTCACCCTGTTCATTAATGAATGACTGAAGTGCATACAGCCCGGTTGTACCAACAACAACCTTTGTGACCTCGCTTGTCTCACCTGCTGCTTCTGTTGCTGCAGCAGCAGTTTCAGCGGCAGATGCGGATATTCCCGCCGGTTTTGATGAACCTGAGCTGCAGCCTGTAAGTGAAAAAACAGCAAATGCTCCGGCCGCTGCGATAACAGGAAGTGTCTTTTTAAAGTTCAAATTTTTCATAATCAGATCCTCTTTTCTTTCTAAAACAGTTACTCTTTATACCAATGACAAGCTCTTTAAAATACATGCCTGCTTTTACAAGATGCCATCAGATAACATATGAATATTCAGGTATTATCTTTTTCAGAAACTGACGTGTACGTTCTTCCTTTGCATTCTGGAATATATCTTTGGCATTTCCCTGTTCAACCACTTCTCCATCTGCCATTACAACCACTTTTGTGGCTATATCCATTGCAAATTGAATCTCATGCGTCACAACGACCATTGTGATTCCTATTTCTGCAATACTGCGCATAACA
Organism: Lachnospiraceae bacterium; assembly: GCA_017460845.1. Lineage (GTDB taxonomy): Bacteria > Bacillota > Clostridia > Lachnospirales > Lachnospiraceae > Avilachnospira. Next base: position 20,063 of record JAFUAE010000196.1, on the reverse strand, counting down.
GATAAAACTTCACCGACAAGTTCCGGATCAAGTGCCGATGTAGGTTCATCAAAAAGTATTACCTCCGGTTTCAGCGCAAGCGCCCTGGCTATGCCTACACGCTGCTGCTGTCCGCCTGACAGGCTGGCCGGATAAGCATCATATTTATTATGCAGCCCAACTTTATCAAGGTATTCCTTCGCAATCATCTCTGCTTCATCTTTTTGTTTTCTCTGTACCTGTACCAACCCCTCCATAACATTCTGCAGAGCCGTCTTATTCTTAAACAGGTTATACTGCTGAAATACCATAGCCGTTTTCCTGCGGTACTCAACGATTTCCCGTTTTGAACTGCGCGCATCCACGATCAGATCATCGATTCTGAGTTTTCCATCATCCGGCTTTTCAAGAAAATTCAGACATCTGAGAAGTGTGGTCTTTCCTGCCCCGCTTGGTCCCAGTATTACAACAACATCTCCTTTATTCACTTCCAGGTCCACGCCTCTCAATATCTGATTGCTGCCAAAGCTCTTTTTTATGCCTTCGGCCTGCAACATACTTTGTGCCTGATCCACATTCGCACCTCCTCATCAAATCTCTCTTGTTTTGATATCCTGAACTATCTCATGTAATGCAGATACTACTCTCAGGTTATCCTCGTAAGTACCGACCGAGATTCTGATCCATTCGTTATATCCATAATCACTGCCGCTGCGAATCATGATCGCCCGCTTTAAAAACTCCTCTTTGAGAAGGTTGGCATCCAATCCGGTATGAGCAAATACAAAGTTTGTACTGCTCTTGATATAGTCAAAACCCAATGCTTCAAATGCCTCATAGTAGAGTTGTAAACCAATGCGGTTATTATCTAATACCTTCTGCAGGTATTCTCTGTCTTCGAGAGCCGTAACCGCTGCCACCTGTGCCGGCATGCTTATATTTGGCGGACATTTCACTTTAGACATATTCGATATGATTTCGCCGAATGCAATTCCATAGCCCACTCTGAACGAAGCAAGTCCGTAGCTTTTGGAAAAGGTTCGTAATAAGATCACATTGCTTTTACTGAGTGCAAGCCTGACCGTATCCACATAGTCACTGCTATGAAAATCCAGATAAGCTTCATCGATTACCAGCAAAACACTGTCAGGCGTATTTTCTACTAAATATCTAAGATCATCCTCCGGCAACAGATGTCCTGTCGGATTATTTGGATTGCATATGAATATTACCTTTGTCTTATCCGTGACGTGATCGATCACGGACTCAACGTCTATGGTCAGGTCATCTCTGGTAGAAACTTCACAAAAGATGCCTTCATTCATAATGGTCACATTGTAATACCAGTTAAAACTTGGAGTAACCGAGATTGCTTCATCACCTCGACCAATATAGGCATTAGCGATCAAAGATATTAATTCAAAGGAACCGTTTCCAAAAATTAAGTTTTCGCCTGAGATTCCATGCATTGCAGCCAGTTTTTCTCTCAAAAGCGTGACATTCAGATCCGGATAATATGAATATTCCTGCGACATCCGCGCCAATGCTCCGGCTATTTTGGGAGATGCCCCCATTCTGTTCTCATTGCCCTCCAGCTTAATGATGTCTTCCCTGGCATAACCATATCCTCTGACAACTGATTCAATCGTTGCCGCAGCTTTATATGGCTGTAATTGATCCAGTGCCTCTTTCGCACGAACACTCATGTTCTTCTGTCCTTTACTAATCTGTCAACTTTTTCGAATGCTTCTACCAGCCTTACTGTTTCAAGATTATTCACTTCTGACCCTTCAAACTGAGACTGAATTCTCTCGGCTATCGTGATGATCTGTTCCTTTCCCGAAAGGCCAAGTTCTTCGAGTGTGTATGTGTTATCGAACTTCTCGAAAATGTCCAGCCTTTCATCGATTTCTTCCTGTGATCGGCCTTCATATATGCCCTGTGCTACCAGCGCAAAAGCAACAATTTCTCCATGGTATCTCACATATGTGGATCTGAATCTCCGTGACGAATGATAAAATGGATGGGCTTTTCCGGAAAATGCTTCTTTTCCGACAAAACTTCCGATATTTCCTGCCAGATAAATAATGCAGTCTATCGTCTGAACCGTATTTTCATCAATTATCCCATTTTGAATGTTCTCTATGACTTCAACGCCATGGGCATTCAGATAATCAAATGCAAGTTTTGCCGTATACTGAGAAATATTCATCGTAAAAGAGCAAGTCTCTCGATATACCGGTTCGTACCACTTGGCCATGGTATCTACAATTCCTGACTTTAAATAGCGAACAGGAGCATTCGCAATAATGTTTGTATCTGCAATGATGAACCTCGCCGATTTTTTGTTGAATAAAAACTGATCAAAGTCACCCTTATCCGTATATATGATCGATACAGCTGCCCATGCGGCACAGGTTGATGCAACGGTTGGAATCGTAATGACCGGCAGTTTACTGAACGTTCCTGCGGCCTTAGTGACATCCATTACCCTTCCGCCTCCCAGTCCGATAATGACAGCAGCCTGATAGTGAATAGCTGCTTCGGCGCATTCACGTGCTTTTTTTTCAGTAGGAAAATCCTCAAATACTACCTCTTCAAATTCGATCCCTGCACTGAATAACTGTTCTGCAATGACCGTATTGAGAAGGGCTCTTGGTGTTTTTGACCAGATGATCAGAACTTTTCTTTTATTCTGTTCAACTGCTCTGCTTACATATTCCGCCACCTTATTGATGGCTCCTGGTTCGCTTATGTACTCCTCTGGAGTGTTGATACAAACCATTACTCTTCGCCTCTCTGTTCTCTTTCCCGGCTCTGTTCCATAATCTCAGGGAAAGGATCATCCGGAAGCCTGCGGAAATGATATTTTCCTTCCAGCAACAGGTAGAGTTCAATAAGAGATACCGCAATGCCTGTGCTTCCGTCATAATAACCAGCCTTGATATCTATCGTATCCGGATCGATTCTTGCAAAAGCTGTCGGCCAGTATACTTCCTCTTCATCTTCTTCCATTTCACCCAAAATAATCTCTCCGCACACTTTGGCTAATTCAAGGTATTGTTCCTCTTTTTCGGTAAGATATAATGAGATCAGATAATGAAGAATTCCCGCTGTACCACAGCAGTATGTCACATTATTCCACAAAGTTTTGCTTTGGGTCGTTGGCGCCCCGTTTGAAATCATACCTTTATATAATTCCAAAGAGAAAGAATGATACTTTTCTTCTCCTGTCGCTTTATACAGACTGTAGAAAAATCTTCCTGTTCCACCCGGTCCATGACAAGCATTAATGTAAAAAATAGTGTCATCCGTATCCAACATATATGGAATGAGCTTTCCTTCCGGCTGATCAACGGCAATATTCATAAGATATTCAGCCAGTTCTTTTGCGATGGTAAGGTAGCTCTCCTTCCCTGTCTCTATATAGAGTTGTGTGATCGCATAAGCCGTTCCGGAAGGTCCATATACAAAATTCGGGCAGTTATTTCCATACAAAGGCCTGGTATCATATTTAAAACCATATTCCGTCTCTTCACGATATGTCGCTATATAGTCACCTGCCTGCTTTGCCAAAGACAGCGCCAGTTCATTTCCATATCTCCTGTATGCTCTCAAGAGGAAAATGATCACTCCCGGATCACCGATCAGTCCCAACTGGTGTCCCCAATAGATACCGTCCTCTGTAGAAATCCTGGTTTCATTCATATAATCGATCATCTCTTCAATGGTCTTTTTATATAAAGGATCACCAAGCACCGCATCTGCTTCCAGCAGGACTCCGCCGACACCACCGATTCCAAAGTAATAGCCATTCTTTGCTTCCGGAATACTCACATGCTCATATGTGAAGATTGATTTATAATCCTTACATATCAGAACAAGACTTTTTCTGGCTTTCTCAAGGAAAATTTCCTCACCTGACAGCTCATATGCCTTGAGCAGATAGTATACGATTCCGCTCGTCCCTCCATACAGGCTGAAATCCAGCATCTCCTTTGGTCTCTGCCCCGGACCATATTTCGCAAGATTCGGCCTGTTTAACGCCAGATACTTATCACCGATTCCGGTATCAAAGTAGAGACCGCCATCAATTGAAAACTCAATATCTTTCAGGCTGTTGACTACCTTTAATGCAACTCTTTTATATTCTTCCGCGCTTTCAGGCGCCACTCTCTTATATTTCTTTCCTACTGCAAAGAAATGTTCACCCATTTTTCTATTTTTCATTTCCTGCCTCTGTCTTTTCGATAGCTTCCCTCAATTGACTTAAAGCCTGAAGTAAAACACTTTTTGGACATGCTGCATTAAATCTCTGATATCCGTGTCCGCCTTCTCCGAAAATGTGTCCCGGATCAAGCCATAAGTGTGCTTCCTTTATTATCAATTCATCCAATTGCCTGTCAGATAATCCCAACCCTGAACAATCTACCCAGGGCAAATAAGTTGCTTCCACTTCAACCATATTGAGCATTGGAAGATATTCCTTTAAATAAGCACGCATGAAGGCAATATTTGACCTGATATACTCCGATACTGCCGCATGCCATTCCTCTGCGTATGCATAAGCTGCTTTCGTTGCAATCAGGCCCACAGCATTCAACTGGCTATATCCGGAGGCATTCACAGCATTCTGAAATACCTTGCGCAATTCTGTCCCCGGAATAATGATATTACTTACCTGTAAACCCGGAATGTTAAAGGTCTTGCTTGGAGAAGTAGCTGTTATGATGTGATCCTGATAATCCTGGGCAATTGAGGCTAATACGATGTGTTTTTTCTCCCAGACAAAATCGCAGTGTATCTCATCACTGAAGATGATGACGCCATGTCTCCTGCATATTTCCAGCAGCTGAGCTAATTCCTCTTTATCCCAGGCTCTGCCAACCGGATTGTGAGGACTGCAGAAAAGAAACAGTTTCACATTTTCACTTTCAACTTTCTGCTCAAAATCAACAAAATCTATGACATATCTATTATTTACAGGATCATAGACCAGATTATTGCTGAGCAGCCTTCTCCCGTTGTATCTGACAACTTCACTGAATGGGTAATATACCGGCTGTTGAATAATCACTGCTTCGCCAACATTCGTATATGCCTGGACTGCCATTCCCAATGCATAGACAATACCTGGTGTTTTTATGATCCATTCCTCTTTTATGTCAAAATTATGGTGTCTCAGAAACCAGCCATGCACTGACTCATAGTAATCATCCAGGGTGTCCGTATAACCGTATATTCCATGTTCGACCTGTTTAACTAACGCATCCTGGATATATGATGAGATCCTGAAATCCATCTCGGCAACCCACAGGGGAAGCACGTCTGCCGGTCGATGTCTCTTTACAGCGAAATCATATTTCAGGCTATCCGTATTTCTTCTCTCTATTATTTTGTCAAAATCCAGATTTCTCTCAAACATTTCCTGTATCTCTCCATGCTTAAAGATTCTGAAACCGGCCTACAAAGAGAGCGCCTGATCTAAATCTTCGATTAAGTCGTTTACATTTTCTATTCCGACGGATAACCGAAGCGTCGTCTCTGTAATACCGTTGATTGCAAGAACGTTTCTATCCACATCGGCATGTGTCTGAGTCAATGGATATGTAAGTAAGCTTTCTGTTCCGCCAAGACTCTCCGCAAACTGAATCACTCTGATATTACTCAGCATTTTTTTCACGCTTTCATACGAATCCACATTGAATGTGAGCATTGCTCCGGCGCCTTTTGCCTGTTTCTTCTGAATCTCATATCCTCTGTGAGATTTCAGTCCCGGATAATATACCTTTTCGATCTTAGGATGATTTTGAAGAAATTCCGCTATTTTCCGGGCATTCTCCTGTGCTCTGTCCATTCTTACTGCCAGAGTCTGAATACCTCTCAGAACCAGCCAACTGTCAAATGGAGCCAAATTTGTACCAATCGTCTTATATATGTTTCTCAGTTGATCACTCAGCTTACTGCTCTTAACCACTGCGAAACCGGCAAGCGTATCATTATGACCGGCCAGATATTTTGTCCCGCTATGCATAACGATGTCCGCTCCAAGAAGAAGAGGATTCTGCAGATAAGGAGATAAAAACGTATTATCCACGATCATAAGAGCGGCAATACTATGTGCGATATCAGCCGCTGCCCTGATGTCTGTAATATTCATCATCGGATTGGTAGGTGTCTCGACAAAAAATGCTTTTGTATCTTTTGTTATCGCACTTTCAATATTATCTTTGCTGAAATCCGTCGCTGTTACTGAAATTCCGTTCTTCTCACTGATCGTCTTGAATAACCTGGCAGAACCACCGTAAAGGTCTGAATCAACCAATATGTGATCTCCCGGTTTGAACAGTTCCATGATTGTAAGCAGAGCTGCCATCCCTGAAGAAAATGCAATTGCATCCGTCCCGCATTCCAGAGAAGCAACTATTTTCTCCAACTGCTCCCTTGTCGGATTCTGCACTCTTGAATAATCATATCCTGTACTTTGTCCGATTCCGGGATGTGCAAAAGTTGCCGTCTGATATATAGGGAAACTGATTGATCCATATCGATCTGACTTATTATCATTCAATAAGTGTATACATCGACTTTCTACCGATAATTCCATTTTATCTGCCTCTCTGGTTAAAATTCTAACTGGAAAGCATCTTACTCTTTTTATCCAATAAAGGATAATATATAAAAAACAGAGCCGGTTATAGCACGTTCCTATAACCGGCTCTGTTATGGATTATCAAAATACAGTTTATCCCATTTTCTGAATCTCTCTTTTACTTATATATTCCTGTATCTTTTCAAGATAGATCTCGGCAAGTTTACTCACTTTAAGATTTTTTCTCAAAACATATCCCACAGTCATCCTTTCATTTTCTTTCAGCTTGACTGCCGTAAAATCATCTCCGTTCAACTCCTCACACAATATCCCCGAACAAATGGTATAGCCTTGCAGACCTTTCATCAGATTAAGCCCGGTTGCTCTGTCGCTTATCTTGATAAGCTGTTTATACTGATATGTTGAAATCATCTCTTCAGAAAAATAGAACGAATTATTATCTCCCTGTTCAAAAGACAGACAGGGATAATCCACCAGTTCCTCCATCGATACCATTGTTTTATGTGCCAATGGATGCTCTTTCCACATATATACATAGGCATCACAATCTACAATAGGATGAAACTCCAGATCAAAATCGCTGAACAGCTTTTTGAACACTTTTCTGTTAAATTCATTGACATATAAGATACCGATCTCACTCTTAAAATTCTTTACATCCTGGATGACCTCATATGTTTTTGTCTCATAAAAGGCAAATTCATATTCGGCCATTCCGAACAGCTGTACCATCTTGGCAAATGCATCAACGGCAAATGCATAATGCTGGGACGAAACCGAGAAGTGCTTTTTTTGTTCACCACCGTTAATGTACTTGTTTTCCATCAGTTCGTACTGCATTACAACCTGTCTGGCATATCCAATGAATTCTTTCCCTTTTGACGTCAACGCAACGCCTCTGTTGCTTCTCGTATATATATCAAACCCAATTTCTGACTCAAGATCCTTTATTGACGCAGACAAAGACGGTTGAGAAATAAACAGTTTCTTTGCTGCTTCATTCATTGAAGACGACGAAGCAACCGCGATAATGTATTTTAACTGAGTAATCGTCATGTTCTTTATTCTCTCTATATCTGATTCAATACTCCGCCATAGTCGACATCATATTTATCCAAATTCAGTTCTGACGCAATACGCCCGTTTTGCCTATCTTGTCGATAGGCATTATAGTTATAAATATATCATGTCAAAAAATAATTGAAAAGGGAGAAAGAAATAAAAAAACCAGTATCCGGGTAATATGCCAGGGTAGCATATCACTCGTCTACTGGTTATTGTAATTTCTTTTGTATTTGCTAAATGCTTACTTAAGGGTAACCTTAGCGCCTTCAGCCTCAAGCTTAGCCTTAAGGTCATCAGCGGTAGCCTTGTCAGCAGCCTCTTTGAGAACCTTCGGAGCGCTCTCAACGAGATCCTTAGCTTCCTTCAGGCCAAGACCTGTGATCTCACGAACGACCTTGATGATCTTGATCTTGTTCGGGCCGACATCAGTCAGCTCAACATCGAACTCTGTCTTCTCTTCTGCCGGAGCAGCTCCTGCTGCCGGACCAGCTACTACTACGCCTGCTGCTGCAGATACGCCGAACTCTTCCTCTACTGCCTTAACAAGATCATTAAGCTCAAGAACAGAGAGCTCCTTAATCGCCTCGATAAACTCAGCTGTTGTTAACTTTGCCATTTTCATTTCCTCCTGAAAATACTTGCCGCACCGCGGCCGAAACATTTTTGATTCAGATCCTGCAATTATTCAGCTGCAGGTGCCTCTTCTGCTGCGGGAGCAGCGCCTTCGCCGTTCTTTTCGGCGATCTGGTTAAGCACTCTTGCGAAGTTTGTGATCGGTGACTGGAGTGATCCAAGAAGTCTGGAGAGAAGCTCCTCTCTTCCCGGGATCGCTGCGATCGCATCCATCTGTGATGCCGGATAATATGTACCCTCGACGATACCGCCTTTGAGCTCGAGCGGCTTAATGGTCTTCATGTACTTTGCAACGATTCTTGCAGGTGCGGTAGCATCTGTCTTGGAAACTGCAAGTGCGGTAGGACCTTCAAGATCCGGCTCAAGTCCGGCAAACTCAGTGCCAGCTATAGCTCTCTTGATCAGAGTGTTCTTGTATACCTTATATACAACGCCGTTCTCACGAAGCTCCTTACGAAGCTTTGTATCATCATCCACGTTGATACCAAGGTACTTGACGGCAATAACAGACTGTGCGCCGTCCATAACGCTCTTGATCTCATCAACTATAGGCTGTTTAAGTTCAACCTTAGCCATGCTTTTTGTTACCTCCTGTTTTTTTCACTCAAACTGCGAAAAATAGAGATTCCGAAATAAAGAAATCTCCATGCCAAAAGACACGGAGAAAATAATCATAGACGTTATTTCTTCCTCGGCAGGCGTCCTGTGTCCTTACGCGCCTTAAAGGCGCACCTGCTGTCTTCGGCAGTTAAGCTTTTACATGGTAGCATCCCCGATGCTATTTGTCAAGCTTGTTTTCTTTTACTTTCCGATCTTTAAAAACAGCAGCCGGAAAATCCGGCCGCTGTCATACACGGTTTTATCAGTTCGTGATCTTCGCAACGTTAAGACGTACACCAGGTCCCATGGTAGATGTCACTACCGCACTCTTAATGAACGCACCCTTAACTGCTGAAGGTCTTGCCTTATTAACTGCATCCATGATGGTCTGGAAGTTCTCTGAAAGCTGCTCCTGTGAGAAGGAAGCCTTTCCGAACGGTACATGGATAATGTTTGCCTTGTCAAGTCTGTACTCGATCTGTCCGGCTTTGATATCGTGGATCGCCTTTGTGATATCCATGGTGACGGTACCTGCCTTCGGGTTCGGCATGAGACCCTTCGGTCCGAGGATCTTACCAAGACGTCCGACAACGCCCATCATATCCGGTGTAGCAACAACGACATCATACTCGAACCAACCCTCGTTCTGGATTCTCGGGATCAGTTCCTCAGCGCCGACATAATCTGCACCTGCTGCCTGAGCCTCATCAGCCTTCGGTCCCTTTGCGAATACAAGGATGCGGACCTTCTTGCCGGTTCCGTGCGGAAGGACTACAGATCCACGGATCTGCTGGTCAGCCTTACGTCCGTCGCAGCCTGTTCTGATATGAAGCTCTACTGTCTCGTCAAACTTTGCAGTAGCATTTTCCTTAACGATCTTGATTGCCTCTTCCTTGTCATAGGTTGCGACACGATCAAACTTCTTAAGGTTCTCAAGGTATTTCTTTCCTCTTTTCATCTCAAGCGCCCTCCTTATTCCTCAACAGTAACGCCCATGCTTCTGCATGTTCCGGCGATCATCGACATTGCTGCCTCAAGGCTTGCTGCATTCAGATCCGGCATCTTTGTCTCGGCGATCTTCTGAAGATCAGCCTTGGAGATGGTAGCAACCTTTGTCTTGTTCGGTGCGCCTGATCCGCTCTTGATCTTGCATGCCTTCTTAATAAGAACTGCTGCAGGAGGTGTCTTTGTGATGAAGCTGAAGCTTCTGTCTGCGTAAACCGTGATTACGACCGGGATAATTGTATCTCCCATCTCTGCGGTCTTCGCATTGAACTGCTTTGTGAACTCAACGATGTTCACGCCGTGCTGTCCGAGAGCCGGACCTACGGGCGGTGCCGGAGTTGCTTTGCCGGCAGGAATCTGTAACTTGATGTAACCTGTAACCTTTTTTGCCATATTTAGCCTCCTTGTGGTAATAGCGGGGGTTTTAACACCCTCCCACCTGTTTGCTTATCAGCCTGAAAGGATGATTTTGCTCAGGCTGAATATTTATGTTAAAAGCTCTGTATCAAAGCTTTTTCACTTCTACATATGATAATTCAACAGGTGTCTCTCTGCCAAACATTTCGACATTGATCGTCACGGAACGTTTGGAAGGATTGATTGCTTTGATAACGCCGACGGTATCCTTCCATGCGCCGGAAACAACCACGATGGTATCTCCCTCTGAGAAGTTGATCACCACATCCTGCTCTTCGCGGCTGCCGAGCATAGCGACTTCCTCGTCGGAAAGCGGTACCGGCTTGGATCCCGGTCCCACAAATCCGGTCACGCCTCTGGTATTTCTGACGACATACCAGGTCTCCTCATTCATGATCATATGAACAAGCACATAACCGGGGAAGATCTTTTTATCGATCTTCTTTTCCACACCGTTCTTAAGTTCTACAGTGGACTGCACCGGAACCGAGACCTCAAAGATCTGATCCTGCAGATTTCTGTTCTCAATGGTTTTCTCGATATCGACTTTTACTTTATTCTCATAGCCGGAATATGTATGTGCGACATACCATCTGGCTTCCGAATTGGTATCTGCCATCTGATTTACTCCTTAATGTTTAAAGAATGAATCCAAGTCCGAACTTAAATACGGTATCGATCAAAAGGATCAGCAGGCTGATAAAGAAACTCGCAATGATTACAGCGACCGTCTGCTTCTTGAGATCCTCCTGATTCGGGAATATGATCTTGGAATACTCAGATCTTACGCCCTTGAAAAACTCTTTGATTCTCTCGAATAAAGAAGCCTTCTGAACCTCAGACTCCATTACTTTGTCTCCTTGTGCGGTGTGTGCTTCTTGCAGAATCTGCAATACTTGTTAACGTCCATTCTGTCCGGATGGTTCTTCTTCTCCTTTGTCAGGAAATAGTTACGCTGTTTGCACTCGGTACAAGCCAGAGTGATTTTGGTACGCTTTGAATTAGCCACGGTTTTCACCTCCCAAAAATATGAATTACTTGCTTTTCAGCTTTTCTTTGCGCAAAGTTTTCGCGCAAGAAAAAAAGGGGTCTCCCCTTTTTGTTCTTGTAATATAGCATGACCTGAGGCCGGCGTCAAGTAAATTATGCATGATGGATGCCCGGCTGCTGCTCCGAAGTTTCACGCCCGGACCGTCAGGGTGTAAAGCTCCGGAGCATCAGCCCGCTTTTCTCTTTTCCATGCGCTCCTCATAGGTCCCGTAGAATCTGTCGAGTACCGGAACCAGCAGGAAAGCGACCACACCGTCCGTAAAGCCGCCGTTGTACAGGCAGAAGCCGCCATGCCACAAAGGAACACTCATGACAAGCGTCGCATGGATCGCGCCTGCCGCCACACCTGCAAAAAAGCCGTACTTTCCGGAGATCGGGGCAAGGCCGCTTGCGAAGCACATTCCTACCAGGATCGCCTGTGTGCAGAGATTCCAGTTCTGCGTCTCCACAAGGCCGAAATAAGCCGCACCGAACGGAAGAAGGGAAGCAAGTGCATACCCGACCGCGACCGGGAATACCGTAGCCGGCTGGGCTCCCTGCGCGACAAACGCAAACATGCACATGATCGCGCCCATGGTGGCACCTGTAAATTTTGCCGCGGTAAATGTCACTGCCCCGTCCGCGAATACAAATCCGTGCACTGCATTGTAATAGAGCAGAATAAAGAATCCGTACATGCCCATATTGATCAGGGTGACCGGAATGCCGAACTCCGTCGTAAAATCCGTCTTATGTCCGTGATGCTTAAGAAGCTTTGTATATCTGCGGAGGCTGCCTTTATCCATTGAGATGCCGGTGAAAATGCACAGCGCAAAAACCAGGAAAAAGAAAACATTTACAAAGGCCTTGTATCCCTCTCCCAGATGTGTATTAGTCGGAACCTCGATCCCCGGGGAGCGGTACAGGACACAGTACAGCAGGAACGCCAGGAAACCGGCTGCAGGACCGGCGCTGTACAGATCAAATCCAAGATGGAAGGTCGGGATATGCGCGATCAGCGGCGGCATTACACAGCCGACAAATATGCCGAGCAGTATCGCGCCGAGCACTCCTGCCACAGTAAAGCCGTGAGCCTCCAGCCCCGGATAGCGCACCATCAGCTCGCTTGCAAAGGGAGCCAGTGCAGTGGAAAACATCGCCAGATTTGCAACTGTACTGAATTTTACTTTTTTGATTTTAGAGTAGATCCACGTTCCGAAGAAGAATGGCCAGATATTGGTAAAGGTCATGCCGAAGGTGGCAAATCCGACCGTCAGCCAGTATGCCGCAACCGTAAGGCCGTTGCATTTCGCCTGGCTTACCTTCAGCATCAGAACGCATGCCAGCGCGACCATCGCCGTATTCAGAAACGCACCGCCCAGAGTCCCCAGTTCAAAATAGTCCATTGTAAACTGGGACGGCCTGGAGCAGATAGTCAGGAAGCCCGGAATGATCTGTTCCAGCTGTCCCGTGTATATTCCGGCAGCCAGAGCTCCCGCAAAAAATGCAGTCGTAAAGCTGCAAAGGATGCCCCAGACGATCCTTCCGGGGTTTTCTTCATAATCTGTCATAAAGGATCTGAATAACATAACCTTTTCCTCACGCAAATGTCATTTCCCGATACAGCTTTCTGATCCGGCCTGCCGAATAAAGGGATCCGAATGCGATCACGGGCAGACCGCTTTCAACAGCAGCCCGGATGGCTTCCGCAAGATCATCCCTCCAGGTCACCGGGATCATTTCCCCGTCATCCTCATACATCTTTTCGATCGTTTCCGCCAGCCTGACCGCAGGAAGAGCCCGCGAACTGTCCGGCGTGATGCAGACATAGCAGCCGCCGAAGGGCCTGATCAGCCGGAGCGTCGTCTCATAGTCCTTATCCGCCAGCATGCCGATCAGGAAGGTGACCTTCTGTCCCTGATCAGGATCCGCCGCATAATCCCGTACGCTTTCGATCAGCGCTTCCGCACACTGCGGATTATGGCCTCCGTCCAGGATGAAGAGCGGGTCCTCGCTGAGCACTTCAAATCTTGCAGGCCAGCGTACCCTGCGCAGGCCTTCGCAGACTGCCTCGTAAGGGATCTGATAGCCCGCTTCCCTCAGCGTTTCGATCGTCTCAAGCACAACAGCCGCATTCTTAAGCTGATGTCTTCCGAGCAGGGAAAGCTCATACTGCTTCCCGCCATAGAGGAAGGTCTGCCCCTTCAGGCTGTGGCTGAGTTCCTGACATTCTCCGGCAAATCTGAGCGGTACGCCCTTGGATGCGCAGTCCTCCTTCAGGACCTCCGCGACAGAAGGCACCTGATGGTAGCTGACAGCCCGGCAGCCGGGCTTGATAATTCCCGCCTTGGTTTTTGCGATTTTTTCAATCGTATCTCCGAGATACTCCGTATGGTCAAGTCCGATATTGGTAATAACAGCCGCCTCGGGCGGATCAATGATATTGGTCGAATCCAGGGCGCCTCCCATGCCGACCTCCAGTACTACAAGGTCACAATGCAGCTGCTCGAAATACAGCATGCCGATCGCCGTGATCAGCTCGAACTGGCTCGGATGGTCTTCCATGGCATCGGCTGCAAGTCTTACCCGCTCCGTGATGCCGGCAAGCGCCTCTTCTGTAATATATTCCCCGTTTACCTGTATCCTTTCCCTGAAATCCTCGATAAACGGAGAAGGATAGAAGCCCGTACGGTATCCCGCATGCCGCAGGACGCATTCCAGCATTGCACAGGTGCTGCCCTTTCCGTTGGTGCCCGCAACATGTACGAATCTGAGCTTTTTCTGTGGATTTCCAAGCCTTTCCAGAAGCTCCCTCGTCCGGTCCAGGCCGAGTCTGGATGTGCTCCAGGTAAAGTCATTTATATAATCGATTGCTTCCTGTACTGTCATCGTAATAATCTTCTTCTCAAACCGCAGAAGAAAAGGAACTGCATTCCCGGCCGCCCGGTAAAAATATCTGCCGGTCAGTCCCCGGAATGCGATTCCTTTTCCCTGTTTTTCAATAATGTTTCTGAATTATTTCAGTGTTTTCTCCGCCGCGTCGATCACATGGCTCGCAAGGATCGCCGTTGTGCAGGAGCCTACACCGCCCGGAACCGGCGTGATTTTATCTACGATCGGCTCCACCTCTGCAAATACGGTATCTCCGCACATATTGCCTTCGGCATCCACATGAATGCCGACATCCAGCACGGTCTGTCCCGGGCTGACAAAATCTTTTGTCACCATGCCTGCCTTGCCTGCAGCAACTACAAGGATGTCAGCCTGGCGGCAGATCTCCGCAAGATTCTGGCTGCGGCTGTGGCAGATGGTTACGGTTGCATTTTCTGCAAGAAGCAGCATGGAGACCGGTTTTCCGATCACAAGGCTTCTGCCGATCACAACAACTCTCTTTCCGGAGATCGGGATCTCATAATGCTTGAGGATCTCCACGCAGGAGGCTGCAGTACACGGTGCATATCCGTCCTTCGTGCCGGCATAGACAGCTCCGAGAGAACCGTCCGTAATGCCGTCCATATCCTTGGCCGGATCCAGTGACTTGCGGACTGCTTCGTCATTGATATGCTTCGGAAGCGGACGGAACAGAAGCACGCCGTGAATGCTGCTGTCCCGGTTGATCTTCTCGATTTCGGCGATCAGTGCCTCCTGGGTCACATCCAGAGGAAGCACGACATTTTTCACAGCGATGCCGACCTTTTCGCAGCGCTTCATAGCGCCCCGCTCGTAGGAAAGATCATCATCGCGCTCGCCTACACGTACGATTGCGAGGCAGGGATTTACACCCTTTCCTTTAAGTTCCTCCGCCTTTGCGGCAAGCTTTTCCGTCAGGGCCTTTGCAGCCTCAGCACCTTTTAATAATGTTGCCATGAATGATCCTCCCTTATCTTAATCCGCCCTTGACCGCGGCAAAGATGGCATCCGCCTTTTCGCTGCCGGCTTTGAGCATATCTTCCGTATGAGCATTCAGCTGTTCTGCATACTCACGGTTTTTCATTGATTTTGTATTGATGAATACATTCAGGCTGGCCGCATTCAGCGCTGCCCTGCAGCAGGCCGCTGCGCATCCGGCGTCACTGATTGCAAGTCTGGAACCTATCTGGGAGAAACGCTCAACAAGATCAAGCGCTTCCATCACAAGCTCCATGATCTGCACCGGAACATCAGATGCATCCTTCAGCACGATCTCCATGACTCTTGCCTTCTCGGCTTTCTCTTCTTCTGTCCCGGAGGGGAGTCCGTATGCTTTGGAAAGAGGTTCAAATACCTCTGCATCCTTTTCAACCATTGCAAGAAGCTTCTCCTGCAGGACGTCCGACTTTGCCTTAAGCTCCAGGATCTCGCCCTCTACGTCTGCATATTTCTTTTTGCCTACGGTCAGGCTGCCGACCATGTTGCCAAGCGCAACGCCGATCGCACCGGTGAGAGCCGCAGCTCCGCCGCCGCCCGGTACCGGTTCCTTGGTGGAAAGGACCTTTACAAATTCCTCACAGCTTTTCTGTGTCATTCTGTCATTCACTGGAATCATCTCCTTCGCTATTTATACAGGAAAGCGCCCGCATAAGCAATTGTTATGCGGGCACTTTGTCATCAAATATTAATCTGCGCCGCCAAACAACGTAGATCAGAACAGTCCGGAGATCTTTCCGGTCTCATCAACGTCGATCTTTTCAGCTGCCGGAACCTTCGGAAGACCAGGCATAGTCATAATGTCGCCGGTCAGAGCAACAATAAAGCCTGCGCCTGCAGAAACCTTCAGGTTGCGTACAGTTACTGTGAATCCGCTCGGAGCGCCAAGCTTCTTCGGATCGTCAGAGAAGGAGTACTGAGTCTTAGCCATGCAGATCGGAAGGTTGCCGAATCCGAGTGCTTCCAGCTGAGCCAGCTGCTTCTTTGCATTGTCTGTCAGAACAACGCCGTCAGCATGATAGATCTTCTTGGTGATCGTCTCAAGCTTCTCCATGATGGTGGTATCCAGCTCATAGCTCTGCTTGAAGGAATTCGGCTCCTCGCAAAGACGTACGACTTCCTCTGCAAGAGCCTTGCCGCCTTCGCCGCCCTTTGCCCAGACTTCGCTCAGTGCAACATTGACGCCAAGCTCTTTGCACTTTGCCTCTACCATGTCAAGCTCTGCCTTGGTGTCGGTCGGGAATGCATTGATTGCTACGACGCACGGAAGACCAAAGACATTCTTGACATTGGATACGTGCTGAAGCAGGTTCGGAAGACCCTTCTCAAGTGCTTCCAGATTCTCATTATTAAGATCCGGCTTTGCTACGCCGCCGTGATACTTGAGTGCTCTGACTGTTGCAACGATAACGACTGCTGACGGATGAAGTCCTGCCATACGGCACTTGATGTCGATAAACTTCTCAGCGCCGAGGTCTGCAGCGAATCCTGCCTCGGTAACAACATAATCACCGATCTTAAGAGCCATACGGGTAGCTGTCACGGAGTTGCAGCCATGCGCAATATTTGCGAACGGGCCGCCGTGAATAAATGCCGGTGTATGCTCAAGGGTCTGAACCAGGTTCGGCTTCAGAGCATCCTTCAGAAGTGCAGCCATAGCGCCTTCAGCCTTCAGGTCGTGTGCCGTAACCGGCTCACCGCTGTAGGTATAAGCAACGATCATGCGTCCAA
Source organism: Lachnospiraceae bacterium (assembly GCA_017460845.1). Classification (GTDB taxonomy): domain Bacteria; phylum Bacillota; class Clostridia; order Lachnospirales; family Lachnospiraceae; genus Avilachnospira. The sequence goes on along the minus strand of JAFUAE010000196.1, from coordinate 3,085 downwards.
GACGAGCCTTCAGATCATTGATGTCTGATGCAAGGCAGAGAACCGCCATAACCTCGGATGCAACAGTGATATCGAAGCCGTCCTCACGCGGAACGCCCTGTGCCTTGCCGCCGAGACCGTTAACGATATGTCTGAGCTGACGGTCGTTCATGTCGACAGCTCTCTTCCAGGTGATCTGCTTTACATCGATGCCGAGAGCATTGCCCTGCTGGATGTGGTTGTCAAGCATTGCTGCAAGAAGGTTGTTTGCTGCTCCGATTGCATGGAAGTCACCGGTGAAGTGAAGGTTGATATCTTCCATCGGAACTACCTGTGCATATCCGCCGCCTGCTGCGCCGCCCTTAACGCCGAATACCGGGCCGAGTGACGGCTCACGAAGAGCTACGACTGCATTCTTTCCGATTGCACGAAGACCATCGGTAAGGCCGACTGATGTGGTGGTCTTTCCCTCACCTGCAGGTGTCGGAGTGATTGCTGTCACAAGAATCAGCTTTCCGTCCGGCTTATCTGCATGATCCTTCAGATAATTGTAGTCGATCTTAGCCTTGTAATTGCCGTACTGTTCAATGTATTTCTCATCGATACCGCACTTTGCAGCGATTTCTGTAATCTTTAACGGAGTATTCTCCTGTGCGATTTCGATGTCAGATTTGAAGCCCATTGTAGTAGTTCCATCCTTTCCTCAAAAAATATAGTTGTTTTCAGCGTTTCCCAAACGCTGCGGCATCGTAGTTAAATGCCGCCAGTTGCCATTTTCAGACTGCTGCGCAGTCTTCTTTAATAGTATATCAAAATTTCTTTTCTGTTGAAATACTTATTACAGAAGGGCTGTGATATTTATAAAATATGAACTGTTTTTCTCTTGCCTGAACGTCAATTTTCACAAAGAGCCTGGAAAAACAAAAACCCCGCCCGGATGACCGGGCGGGATCATGATTGTTATTTTATGATTCTTATGCACCAACCGGCAGGTTAAAGATAACCGGCAGATAGGTGTACAGAAGAAGTACGCCAAACTCGACCAGAAGATACAGAACGATCTTCTTGGATACGGCACCGATCGTACACTTTGTAATACCTGCAGCAACGAAAAGGTTAACTGCCATAGGCGGTGTGATCATACCGATAGAAGTATTGACGATGATGATAAGACCGAGTGCAACCGGGCTGAGGCCAAGGAAGCTGCAGAGCGGAAGCAGGATCGGGGTCACCAGCAGGATGATCGACTGTGTCTCCAGGAAGCATCCCAGGAACAGAAGAATGATGTTGATGACAAGCAGCATGACGAATCTGTTGCTGAAGAGTGCAAGCGCTGCGTTACAGATGGTAGCCGGAACGTCCTCAGAGGTCATGAACCATGCGACCGGAGCAGACATTGCAACGACGAAAAGTACGCATGCAGCACTGATCGCGGAATCCAGGAAGATCTTGTAAAGGATCTTGAAGCTCAGCTCGTGATAAACGACTGCGGATACGATCAGAGCGTAGATACAAGCAACGGATGCAGACTCTGTCGGAGTGAAGATACCTGCATAGATACCGCCGAGGATGATGACCGGCATCATGAGTGCAAGGATGGCATCCTTGAAACGAACCAGATAATCATGTGCGGTATACTTGGTCCTGTCGATCGAGTCATACTGATGGCAGGTAATAATGTTTGTAATACTCAGTGCAAGAGCAAGTGCAATACCCGGGATCCATCCTGCCTTGAACATGGAAATGATGGACTGGTCAGCTGTGACCGCATAGGTAACCATCGGGATGGACGGCGGGATAACGACGCCCAGGGTGCCGGCGGAAGCTGCAATCGCTGCGACCTTATCTGTCGGATAGCCTTTCTCCAGCATACGCGGAGCTGTGATGCCGCCGATAGCCGCAACCGTTGCCGGGTTGGATCCGGAGATCGCACCGAAGAATGCGGATGCTACGACGGAGATAACTGCAAGACGTCCGGGAACGTGCTTCAGAAGCAGCTCAAAGAACGCGATCAGTCTCTTGGAAATACCACCCTCTGCCATGATGTTGCCGGCAAGGATGAAGAACGGAACTGCCATCAGGACGAAGTTGTCGACCTGAGTGAAAAGACGGGTAACAACTGCGTTAAGATACTGCAGGTTGCCGGTCAGATACATCGTAATTGCTGCAGAGATACCAAGGCTGGTGCCGATCGGTACGCCAAGGAAGAGCAGCAGAAAAAGAGAACCAAAAAGTAATCCGATTAACATTTATTTGTCCTCCTTTTCTTTCATTTTTCCAACATAGAAAACTGTATAGTAAATCGCCATCAGAATGAGACCAATCGGAATAACCAGATATACGACACCGAGCGGAAGCTCCAGCATCGGCGATAACTTACCCTGACTAAGCATCTTTGAGGAAATGCCCCAGCCCTGTTTTGCAATGAACAGAGAGAACAGGCAGACCGCAAGGATATTGATGCAATAGATTACATTGACAACTTTTTTCGGGAAGAGCATCGGAACGAGCTCAACACAGAAGTGTGCACCCCTGGCAGCCGCAAGCATAGAACCGATATAAACCATGGTCACCATGCAGTATCTTGCGAACTCTTCACTCCAGGGAATTGAGAATACACCAGTATAACGTCCGAATGTAGCTAAGAAAATAACGATGACCATCGCAATGAAAATAACCACTACGATTGCTTCTATGATCTTTTTGAAGCCGTCAAGCACTTTCATAGAATACGAGGACCCCCTTTCGAAAAATCAAGCAGCGGCCACCCTTTTCGTACGCCGCGCTTTTGGCAAGCTTTTCTTAACAGAAAATTAACGATCGTTTACATATTGAGCGTCCGGCCTCTCCGGTTGTTTGAGCCGGATGGCCGGACGTCAATGATTACATAATATTAGTTAGTTACTGAACAAACCTGAATTAGTTTGCACCGGTAACAGCCTGAATCTTAGCAAGAAGGTCAGCATCGATGCCAAGAGATGCATCGTCATAAACTGACTTTGTAGCCTCGATCCACTCTGCCTGGTCAACATCAGATACTACGCAGCCGAAAGCTTCCATGTTCTTGCGGCCCATCTGCTGCATACCACGCTCGATTGCTCTCTGC
>JAFUAE010000195.1 GCA_017460845.1 Lachnospiraceae bacterium | reverse complement strand
GTATCCTCTACCACATCGTGCAGATATGCCACGGCTTTTTCAGCATCTGTATCCACTATTGCTGCAACCGCGATTGGATGGGTAATATAGTCGACGCCTGCCTTATCAACCTGACCCTTATGGGCCTTTGTCGCTGTTTTCAGCGCTAATTTTACAATATCCATTTCATTCTGCTCCAAATACGTCTTTCATAATGCTGCTTACCGGTTCAGCTGTACGACATCCTCCAGATACCCGGGTCTTCGTTCCGCAGGCAGTACAGCATATTGAAACAAAAACAGCTTGTACATGATTTCCTGCGCGCTTTTTACGCCAAGGTTCCGGTACTTCAGAAGATCCTCAAGCCGGTCGATGCTCTGCGCCAGATCACCGGCTGTCTGCAATCCCGCCCTGTGCAGGCAGTTTTCAGCCCTCACGGACAGATCCAGCTCGCTGAGATCGTGCTGCTTCAGCATATTTTCATAGACCCGGAAGCGGATCCGGCCCCTGCGTTCCCGGATCCCCCTGGCGGTCAGGATCGCCGGCGTCATATCCGGAATAGCTCCCGTTTCCGCACTCAAAAGGCCTTTTTCCTGATGTGAAATTTTTCCCATAGACTGATTTCTCCTTCTCTTACTCATGAATTACATTCATTTCCAAATTTCCACACAATGCCGGCCGGTGCAGATATGTTGCTGTGCAGATCTGCAGCTCTGCTGATTTATCAATATAGAGAGCTGTTTCTCATGTGACTCCATTCTATCAAAGAAAAAAAGCAAGTCAACAGACCCGCTTTCGTTTCGAAACCATTTGGTTTCTGTTTATTACTTAATCTCGAGCGCATTGCGATTGAAGCTCAGTGTAACAAAGCGGACTCTTTTTTCTGTGAGATTCCCGACAAGGGTCGACACGATATAACTGCGCAGGGAACTCACTTCCAGATCCGTATCCGTCAGGTCCAGCATATTTCCGTCGTCCTTTGCAATCAGCCGTACTTTGTCCCCGAGCTCCACCGAGCATTCGGCAAGTACCTTTCTGCCGGGGTTGTGATCGTAAATCAACATGAAGAGTTCTTCAAAGAGAAGCATTGTACGATTGACCGTGCCGGCAGAATAACCGCATTTCCGGAGCTTCTCTCCGATCTCATCCCGGAGCATAACGATCTGCTCCGGCACGACTTCAAACTCATAGAGCCAGCTTTTCGATTCATCTTTATCCGCAAGAAAAAGCACATAATTTTTCTTCCCGTAACGGAGACTCACATACAATACGGAGCAGTAATAAGCCAGTACGGGAGCAATCATCAGACCGGCAAACATTCCTACAGTTCCTCCGGCCATACCTCCCAGGACCGCCATCGGCAGTGGGAAGAGCACATCCCGGAATGCGCATACCAGAATGCCAAGCGGAATCTTATCCACCAGGATATAATAAGAAGAATCCAGATACATCCGGCAGGTAAAGAACAGCGTTACAGCCATCATCCGAAGTCCCAGGACGGAAATATCGAAAAACTCAGCCGACTCGATCCCCAGCAGGCGGATGATCGAGGGTGCCGCCGCAAGAATCACCACGGTCAGGATCGCGCTTTCGAAAAAGGTCGTCTTTAATGCCAGATCCCAGACCTTCCTGATGCCGGGATAAGTCTCCTCTCCCAGATATACTTCAACAATAGGCGTGATTGCTTCTCCTGTTCCGTCGAAAAGCAGCTGGGCCTCCTTAATCAGGGTCACAACCGTCACGAAGATCAGCGCTTCAGGTCCGAATGCACCGGTGACAAAGTGCGTCATTCCCAGGACGAACAGTCCCATGAACAGGTAATTGCTGGCATCCACGATACCGAACCTGATAATCTCCCTGACCACGGGAAATGAAAAATCAAAATTCAGGCGAAGGGTATTGCGCGGACTCAGGAAATGAGGAATCAGCAGAACCAGACACAGAACTGTGCTGATAAAGGTTCCAAGACCAATGCCGCGTGTCCCCATCACCCGGCAGAGCAGCATGGACAGTACTACATTTCCTGCTCCTTCAGCCAGATTGCTGACCGTACTGATCCGCTCTCCCCCGTCGGCAAAAACCATACCGCTCATCAGGGAATTCAGCGTCAGAAAGAGGATTGCATATTTGATCCAGAAGAGATACTCCTTCGCATGAAACATGGCCTCCTCCCCGGGGTGCAGATGTTCCAGAAAAAAATCTCCGCCAAAAACGAGCACAAGGAAAAGAATGATCCCGGAAATTACCGACAGCAGGATCCCGGTGCCGAATATGCGGTCCGCTTCCTCCTTCTGAAAAGCGCCCATTGCATTTGAATAAATAATCGGAACACCGATCGAAAACATCCAGACAAAAAAATTGGAGACAGAATAAATGGGAAGCACCAGATTGACACCGGTCACGGCCACTTCGCCGATAAATGCTCCTGCAATCATCATGTCCGACATCGCCACGGCAGAGGTAAGCACAGCAGTCAGTGTGCCGCCAAGAAGCATCGAAGAATATTTTTTTGAAAGAAATGTCGCCTTTTTCATACCGTATCGACTCCGTGAGTTCACTGCATGTATATTCAGGGGCAGAAATGCTGCAGCGTAAAAGCGGCTCTGGCCGCTTACGCCTCAGGCAGCTCGTGCTTTGTCAGCTGCCTCGGGAAGGGGCCTTCGACCGTAAAGCTGATCCCCAGCTCCGTCAGCACCTGCTGCAGGGCAGCGGCATATTTTTCTTCGTCTATGAGCTGCATCTGCGTCAGGAAGATCTTATCGCCCATGGAGCTCACCTCGAACAGCATATGTCCTTCGACGATCAGAGCATAGGACTCCATATAGTCCGCAACCTCGCCCCAGTCTGCCCGGCCGGTGTAATTCAGAATAAACGTTCCATGACCGGCGTCCTTTCCGGAGTTCGGGTTATGCTTTTTAACATATTCCTTTTTCGCCTCTAACCCCGTGATTCCCTCCAGCGCTTCCAGTGTTTCAAAGCCGCGTCCAAGCTCCGCAAAGCTCACCGAAGGATCAGTCTGCAGCAGGATCTGGCCGCGCGTCATAGTGCCCAGCTTTTCCAGACTCCAGGAGCGGAGCATTTCCCTTTCATAATCGATCAGCACATGACTCAGCAGGTCGCAGTGGGTATCGGGAATCCCGAGCGATGCCGAAGGATTGTGCGCGGTCTCGCCCCCGATGACACGTTCCTTTTCCGGCAGCACTCTGTCCAGTGCCTTCGCTGCAACGACCAGAAAGAACGAAACAACGCTCGCGTCGTTTCCCTTCGCAAACTTCAGGATCTCTTTCTGGGAAAATGTGTAGAGACGGAAATTGGGTTTTCTTCTGAATGGATTGTACAATCCGTTCAGATAATCCCAGCCCAGGATCGCCGGTTTTTTGCTCTGACGGCGGAAAATCGGCTCTCCTGTGGAATTCAGCATTTCCAGTGTCGGCTCTGCTGTCTCATCCGGAAGCAGAGCCGTTCCCGGCTTGCGGATCGCCGGCGCTTCCGGAAGGACGGAATAACGATCCGCCACATACTGCCAGATGCAGCTCATTACAAACGGCTGGAAGCCTTTGCCGCCGCACAGCGCGTGGCTGATATAGATATCGATCTCCCGCCCCGTGCATTCCGCAAACAGCAGATGACGGTTTACTTCCTTACTGCCAAGCTTCGGACGCCATGTTCCCTTTTCCAGTACAGCGACGGCTGCCGGATTGTGCTCAAGTACATAAGCTCCGTCCTGTTCCAGGCGAACGCTTACCGCAAAATAAGGATACCGGGTCATTGTTTTATTTACGGCTGCCTCCAGGACACGGCAGTCCACCGGATCTTTCATGATGAGCCGTGCCCGGATCACATATGAAAACTGCTTCTCGCTCCGGTAAAGTCTGAATGTATTGTAGCTGTATTTCATACTTTTCTGCATTTTATTCCTCATCCTTTTTTCGTCATAACCGCCACGGCACAGGGGATCCGGCCCTCGGCCATCGTGACCGTCACATCTTCGTATCCCGCATCTGTGAAAAACTGTCTGTAGCGGCTTGCCGTAAACTGCTGCTATGTCTTTGTACATCCTTATTCATAGACCCGGTAATCTGCCGGGATCATTTCGGAGAGTGCTTCCGTCAGTTCACCGGCGTCTGTATTCTCCGGATGACTGATGCAGTATTGATAAAAATGAACACTCAGTGCAGCGATTCCCTCCGCAATCAGCAGTTCCTTATAATCAAGGGCTGCTTAGGACTTTCTATATCCTATCATGACCGTCCATGGCATTACAATAGCAGAGAAGGTTTAGACAAACTCTTCGGCTTATGTTTCGGAGCTGCATTTGGTCTGTCGGTTTCGATGCTGAGTCATCTGCTGCATATGTACTTAAAAAACGGGCCTGCTTTGACAGACCCGTTTTTGTTTGCTTTTCTACTTTTCCTTTATACCTTTAAACATCTTTCGCTGCAATGACTTTTTCGAGCATGGCATTCCGTTTTGCAAGGCGTTCCGGAACTTCCTCCAGCGGATACTCATAGAATCCATGGCCGTTCTGTATGCCGTTGGCCCCCTCCCCGGCAAGCTTTTTCAGGAGCTCCGGCACCTCGTGGGAATCACAGATCGCCGGCATCATGTATTCCGCAATCTTTGCCTGTGTCTGAAGCCCGCCGAAATCAATGGATTCGATCGGACCCTGGCAGGCCCAGCGGATGCCGATGCCGTACTTTACGACGTTATCCATGTCCTCAACGGATACAACGCCTTCCGCAACCTGGGCGAGCGCTTCGCGGATAACCGCAAACTGGATGCGGTTCATGGAAAAGCCCGGCACATCCTTTTTGACAATGACCGGCTTTTTGCCGATGGAAAGGGAAATATTATAAATTGTCTCTGCCACATCTTCCCGGGTATCACTGCATTTGATGATTTCCACAAGCGGCATCAGATGAGGAGGATTTACCCAATGGTATCCTACAAAACGCTCCGGTTTTTTCATGGTCTCGGAAAGCATATTAATGGACATGCCGGAGGTATTGGTCGCAACAATGGTCTCATCACTGACGAGCGGGGAAATGTCGGCATAAAAACTATGTTTGATTTCCGCGGACTCCGGAAGGTTCTCCAGGATGAGTTCACTGGCAGCAAGAACTTTCAGGTCTGTAGTGAAGACGACTTTTTCGGCGAGCTCTCCCAGGCTTTCCTTTACCCTGTCCAGGCGCGGCTGCTGATGGTTATAGAGCGTTACCTCATAGCCGTGCTCTGCAAAAATACGAGTCATCGAGGACCCCATGATACCCGCACCCGCGATTCCGATTTTCTGAATAGCCATTATTTATCCTCCATATATACTATAGACTTTGTGCATCCATGCCTTTATACCGGCTTTCGATCCACCTGTACAGCTTCACTGCCATAATTCCCATGATGACGCCGAAGACAGCTCCGGCCAGAACATCCGTCGGGAAATGTACAAACAGATAAAGCCTGCTGAAGGCAATCAGCGCCGCCGCAAGATAAACCGCGATTCCGGCCTTCTTATGATTCAGATAGATTGCTGTAGCTCCGGCAAACGACCAGGCGGAGTGCGTCGATGGGAACGACGAGCTCGAAGGGCGTTTCACCAGCAGCGCAAAGGACTGATCCGCTTATACCTGTCCGGGAGCTAAGATTCATCCCTGCCCGGACCCCGGTATGGGGATCGCCAGGATCTCTCCGGGGAAGATATACGGCTGAACTCGATGCCCAGCATGGAATGTCCCATTTCGGTTCCGACCATGCTCTGGGACGATGCCTGTTTGGGCTGATCAAAATAGACGCTTACTTCCGGCGCTGCCGGCCTGCCTTTTTCTTCCTCCGCTTTTCCTCCCGTCATTCGGGACCAGACCGTCGGGACCCGGCGCTGATCCAGCAGGATATGGGCTCCTGTATCATCTTTTGTTTTCTGGAATTTTGCGCCGTTCCATCCGGGGATAGTGTCATGATCCCGCTTCTCCTGCATAGTCTTTTTGGCGTTGTGCAGCTTGACGCTATCCACGATCCACTTGGGTCCGAAATAAACGCCGCCGATGAGCGTGACGGGGATCGCCGAGGTCTTTCCGATAATGACCGTGCCCCTGTCATAGATCGCCCTGCCCGCCGGTACCTTTGTCCTCGGCTTATGCTTCGCGGGGTGCTGCAGCGCAGGCATGGAGGCAACAGACTCTCTGTCGCCTTCTTCGGACTCCGGTCCTTCGACGACGACATAATTGTCCAGAAAGCTGTAATCTCCCTGCGGATTTTGTTTTTTCTTTCTGTCAGGCATGCTGAGCTGCTCCTTCCATCGTAAATGAACTTATCTGTGCCGGCTGCCGCTGTATCGGTCGCTGATGTTTCATTTGCTGTTGGTTTGCTGTTTAAATCCGGTTTTCCCGGACGGTGACCTTATCGACAAACCTGTGTAAAAATCGCCCGAAGAATCAGTGCATATTTGTTAATAATTATACATCCAATATGCATCTTTGACTACATAATTCACTGCTCATCAAGGATGGTGATCCTGCCCTGGCCATAGGGGTCCGCATACTCTTCGCCGACCGTTCCGCCCAAAGTATCCGTGAGATAATCGATCAGCGCCTGATTATCGAGCTTGATTTTATCCTTTATGACCGGCGACCCGTCAAACGCTGTTAATCCGTCTCCATGCTGGATGAGCACATAATCCGTCCCCGCCACGGTATAGGTTGCTGACGGATCCAGCGGTTCGTCCCAGACCATGACATTCTGCACTCTGCGTTCACCCTGAATGCCGGCAAACATCCCGTTGTCATCCTGCGCTGCCGTACTGCTGATATTGCTCCGTATCTCATAACGCAGGCCTGAAACCTGCAGAAAACCGCCGTTTTCCGCGGGCAGCCCTCTGGCGCCCCATTCCAGCGCATCCAGGATCTGCTGTCCGGTCGCCTCCAGGACGCAGAGCATATTTCCGAACGGATATACGCTGATCGTATCTCTGTAGGTAATGTCTCCCTTTTCAAGACTGACACGGATCGCGCCGCCGTTGATCAGGGCAATATCCGCCCCGGTCTGATCCCGGTACGCATCAGCGCAGAAATCTCCCAGATTGGTCTCCGCACGCCTGATCATGCGCACCGGCCTGCCGGATGCGTCCACTTCCTCCGGATCATTAATCGTGAGGGTGAAGGGAGAAGATGCTATCACTTCATTCAGCTCATCATCAAGCGAATTCGCGGCTGCTTCAACCTTTTCACGCATCGGATTGCGGATATCCAGAAGCTCCGGCGCCGGGATCTTGTTCGGCCAGGACCAGATCCCGGTCTCCACGATCTCCCCGTCCGCCGAAATATGGCTGTAGCCGATGCAGTTCATCTTGGTTCCGACCGCCGAACGAGTCACCTGCTCCCCGTTTTTATTTTTCATGACCACCTGGTCCGTATCGTGGCTGTGCCCGTCAAGAACCACATCGATGCCCTCGGTATTGGCGATCACATCCGCATAGGTCCATGGTCTGCAGGTATCTTCATTTCCAAGATGCGCGATCAGGTAAACCAGCTCGGCCCCTTCCGCCCTTGCGGCGTCCACGGCGGACTGAACGGCCCTGTATACAGCCTCGCCCGTCTTGTCCTCCTGCATGAAGCCATAGACATTTTCTCCTTTTTCATTCTGGAAATAGGCCGGGGTGGAAGTCGTAATAGTCGTCGGCGTCAGAACGCCTGCAAAACCGATTTTCTTTCCTGCAATTTCCCTGACAAGCCAGGGCTCGAAGACCAGCTCGCCCTGATGGGTGAAGTTGCAGCAGATATATGGAAAGTCCGCCTTTTTCGTCAATTCGAGAAATTTCGGCATTCCGTAATCAAATTCATGATTTCCCGGAATCGCGATATCGTATTCCATATCATTCATCAGGTCAATGATCGCTTCGCCTTTGGTAAGTGTGCCGAGGACATCTCCCTGGATCGAGTCTCCGTCGTCTACCAGGATAGTTTCATAGCCCTTTTCTTCCAGGGTGTCCCGTATCTGTTTCAGGCCTGCGTAGCCAAAGCCCTGGTCCACGCCGCAGTGCACGTCGCTGGTAAAGAGGATGTATACTTCGCCGTTTTTCGCAGCGGGGACATCTGCCGGGGCGGCCGGGGCTGGTGAAGTCTCCTGTACCGGAGCCTGGCTTGACCCGCTTATTTCGGCTTCGGAAGCCGGAGCTTCGGACTCCTGAATCGTTGAAGCTGCGGAAGTCTCGGCGGAGGTATCGGCCGGGACTGACGGCGCGGCTGCTTCCGTGCTCTGTGCGGCGCCGGAAACATTTGCAGTGCCGCAGGCTGCCGCGGAAAGCGCCACAATACCGGCCAGCAGCATTGCCGGCAGCGAGCTTAGCAATGACTGTTTAGTTTTTATCTGCAAGATCAAAATCTCCCTTCTGTCAATTTCGCCATGCGAAGTCGAAAGTCATTATTTCTTCCAAACCCCCTCTGATAGACATGCTGCTCTTATCTGTTATACGCAAAGCGGGTGCCGGCGAGGGAACGCCAGACCTCGTCGCAGGCAGCGAGTGTGTCCGCATCGAGCAGCTTTCCGTCGAAATAGGTCAGGTTCTGCTCAAGCTGGGAAAGCTTGCTGACACCGGTCAGGATGCCGGTGACATGGGGCTGGGATGCGCACCATTTAAATGCGAGCTCTATCAGGCTCATGCCCTGTCCTTCCGCGATCTTTTTAAGCTTTTCCACTGCCTCGAAGTTCTCGTCATTCCAGTAGCGGTCGAAGTATTCCTTGCTGTTTGCAAAGCGCGTGCTGTCTGTCGGAGCGCCCGGCTTATGCTTTCCTGCAAGCAGGCCCGCCGCGATCGGATTGTAGATCAGCATGCTCATGTTGTGGGCCTTCAGGAACGGGACAAATTCACCCTCGATGCCGCGGGTCAGCGCATTATATACGTTCTGGGTGACGACGGGCTTTGCATAGCCGCGCTTATCGCAGACAGCCAGGATATCGGCGACCTGCCATGCGGCAAAATTGCTGACGCCGATGTAGCGGATCTTGCCCGCGCGGACCAGCATATCCATGGTGTACATGGTTTCCTCGATATCCGTGTCGTAATCCGGACGATGGAGGTAATAAATGTCAAGATAGTCCGTACCGAGGCGCTTCAGGCTGGCGTCTACGGCATTGAGGATGTGAAGGCGTGAAAGCCCGCGGGCATTGGGATCGTCGCCCATCTGGTTCCCGACCTTGGAGGCGAGGATAATGCGGTCCCTGCGTCCCTTTAAGCCTTTGCCGACCACGGTTTCTCCGGCTCCCTGCAGATAAAAGTCCGCAGTATCCCAGAAATACATGCCCTGGTCAAATGCATAATCCATGATTTTCAAGCTTTCTTCCTCGGAGGTCTGCCCGCCGAACATCATGGTTCCGAGGCAGAGCATCGGTACTGTAAGTGCTGTTCCCTGAATTTTTCTGTACTGCATAAAAATTCCTCCTTAACTTATGCGTCCAGCGCTGATTTCAACATTTTCCGGTAACCGTCCGCGACGGATTCCGGACCCAGAATTTTCATCTTTCCCTGCCAGCCGAATACCCAGCTGTAGAATGTCGGGGACGGACAGACCGTCACATGGGCAATGAATTGATCCTCACCCACTGCCTCCGTCTTCACCTTTATCCCGAACTGGTCCACAACGCCCTTCATCAGCTCCGCCGCGCAGAGCAGGTCGACCTCCACCGTCTCCTCGGAGTCATACATCCGGAAGACCTTCGCCAGATGGTCGGAAAGTCTGAAATCCTCCGGCATCTCCTCCATTTCCTGGTCCAGCAGCATCGGCTGCTTATAGATCCGGTCCAGACGGAAGGTACGCATGCTCTCACGGTTATCGCAGTATCCGATCATATAATAGTAATCCCCGTCCCAGACAAGCACATAGGGGCTTACGATATAATGCTCCCCGTCGTTTTTCAGGACCCGCCGCTTCTTATTGCTGTACTCCGTATACTGGAAACGGATCTTGCAGCCCTCGTCGATGGCCCTGTTCACGGCATCCAGAATATGAAATGCCTTTTCATTGTCCGGCTTCGCCCGGCCATCCACGATCACATGGCGGCGGAGCCTGTCCGCGCCATATTTTGAGGTAAGCGCGGTAAGCTTCCTGATCAGATCTCTGCTCTGCTTCTCCGTGATGAACTTGGAGGAGGCGACCGCATCGATCAGGACCTTCAGCTCCGGGATACTGAACAGCCACCCGTCATAATAATATTTGTTCTGCCTGGATCTGATGACCCCGAAATGGATCCCGGCCTTTTCGAGCATCTCAAAGTCATCCGGCAGTGTCGTCCTGTGGACGTCCATATCAAAGTTCTCTTTGAGGTATTGAATGAGCTGCGGCGTGGAGACCGGATGCTCCGCGTCTGAATTCTCCATCAGATAGGTATAAAGATATAAGAGTCTGAGTTTTGTTCCGTTTTCCATAGGGCACCTCTTTATGAAAATGTCGTTTTGCCGAAGCTCCGCCCGGCATATGTATGCGGTTTGCGGAAACTACGCCCGGCGTATGTATGCGGTTTGCCAAAACACTGCAGAAAAAAGAATCTGTTCTTTAAATATAAAATTATCCTTACCCAATGTCAAATGCGAACTGTTTGATTTTTCTTACAAATGCTCCTGTCGCTGCCGCCACTCACAGCCGTGACGGACGTACGGGCTTTACCGCCCCGCACAGCTGCGGCAGGCAGGTCCCGGAATCGAGTAGGGCGGACTTTCTCCGCCCTCTCACACCACCAGTACGTGCCGTTCGGCATACGGCGGTTCAACATAACTTCAAAGCATGACGCTCATTATAATAATCAAGGCAACTTACAAGCCCTGCTTTGGAAAGCACTT
>JAFUAE010000194.1 GCA_017460845.1 Lachnospiraceae bacterium | reverse complement strand
TCCGGGATCACTGACTGCCGTGCCGGTTCCGCGCTGTCGGAGATCTGAACATGGATCTTCGCGCTTGCAGGACTCGGACGTTCTGCCGGCCTGCCGGCCGCCTCTTCTGTCCGGCGCGCGCCGCTCATTCCTGCCGCCGGGAGAACCGCCGGCGCTTCCGCGGGCGCTCTGCCGCCTGTACACAGCCTGATGATCTCGACCTCGAGCTGTACCCGCTTCTGGGAAGCGAAGCGCAGCCGGTTGGCCAGTTCCGCCATTGCGGTAATGATCCGGATGATGGTATCGCGGTCTGCCAGATCCGCATCATCCATAACGATCTGCGTCCTTTCCGAGGACAGCTCCAGGATATCCCGCGACCCTGAGCTCTTGGCGATCAGGACATTCCTCAGGTGCCAGATAAAGTCATTGACCATCTGGGTAATATCCCGCCCCGTATCATACATCGCGCCTGTCAGGGCAATCGCCCCTTCGACGTCCCGATCCAGAAGCCTGCGGAACAGATCCGAGAAGATCGTCGTATCCGCAGCGCCCAGAATATCCAGTACATGCTCATAGGTCAGCAGCTCCCCGTAGTGAAATGCCAGACACTGGTCCAGCAGGCTCAGGGAGTCTCTCATCGATCCGTCTCCCGCCTCTGCAATATACTCCAATGCCTGCGGCTCGACCTTCACGCCTTCGCTGTCCGTGATCTCCTTCAAATGCTCCGTGATCGTCTGCCGGCTCATTCTGCGGAAATCATAACGCTGGCAGCGGCTCAATACCGTCGCCGGTATCTTCTGCGGGTCGGTCGTGGCCAGAATAAAGATCACGTAGGCCGGCGGCTCCTCCAGGGTCTTGAGCAGCGCATTAAACGCGCCCGGAGAAAGCATGTGCACCTCGTCGATTATGTATACCTTAAACCGCCCCGTTACCGGCGGATATTCCACCTGGTCGCGGATATCGCGGATGTTGTCAACGCCGTTATTGGATGCCGCGTCGATCTCGAACACATTCATCGCGCGCCCGGAATTGATCGCCCTGCAGACTTCGCATTCATTGCAGGGATTGCCTCCTAGCTCAGCTGCATGCGGACAGTTTACCGCGCGGGCAAAGATCTTGACTGCCGATGTCTTGCCTGTTCCCCGTGTACCACAAAAGAGATAGGCATGACCTATCCTGTCGGCTTTGATCTGATTCTGCAGCGTCGTTACGACTGCGTCCTGTCCCACGACCTCACGGAATGTGGCGGGACGCCATTTGCGGTAAAGTGCCTGGTACGACATTCACTCGGGTTCCTTATACACAAGATACAGTATACCGCAGCCTCTGTCCATACAAGAAAAAGCGGAACGGCATACTTTTATAAAGTATACCATATTCCGATGCCGTATGGAAAAAAAATTGCAGCTGCCATGCACCCTTACAGCTCGCCTGTCATCCGCAGGATCTCCCTGCGCAGGCTGTCGTTGCGGTCCTTCAGGAGCAGCAGTTTATTATAATGGAAATAGGTCTCATTTCCGCACTCATTGACAAACTTCAGACTGTAATAGCCCGCATTGAGTTCGGAAAGGAAAATGACCATTTCCTGACCCTGCGGGAAGGTCTGGTTGAGCGCCCTGAAGACATTTGTCAGGTGCTCCCCGGTCGCTTCGATCGACTGCTGGCGGGCGTCTTCCCTTGCCGCAAACCATGTCTTTGCATGGGCAAATGCTGTCCGCGCATCAAGGCCGTCTGCGCCGGCCGCCTCCTCACGGAGCTCTGTATACAGCCCGCGGACCGCAGCTTCGAGTCTTCGGCTGTCGCCTTCTTCTTCTCTTGAGAGCATTGCGGCCTGCTTTAAATGCTGCCGCTCGTCTATCTTTGCCTGAAGCAGAGCCAGAAGGATCTCCGCCGGGTTTTGCGTCTCCCCGGAAGCTGCCGTCCCGGCCTTCAGCGCGCGGCCGTACTCCTGCAGCATTGCCAGCGTGCTCTCCGCCTCTGTCTGGCGGTCACGGTACTCGCGGAATTCTGCATTCAGGGCATCCGTCAGCAGCCCGATCAGGGAAAGCTTTTCGTCAAACGGCGCATAGCGCAGCTTGTCATTGATCTCCGCTTCGCCGGAAAGGATCTTCGGGATCTGGTAAAAGCTCTCATATTTTCTGTACAGTTCGTAATAGACCGCGAAATCCGACGCGATCTCCGGGTCCTGAAGATACTGCACCATCAGTGCTTCCGTGACCGGCAGGCCAAGGATCTCATACGCCTTCAGCGCATCCGACAGATCCTCCCAGCCTCTCGCCGTAACAAAACGCTTGCGGTCCGTATCGGCATGGACCTGATAAAAGCGGTCCTTGCGGATCTCAAGATAAGCCATGACCGCGCCGTGGATCTTTGCCCGGTAAGCATATTCGCGGAATGCGGGAAGGTCGGCATCAATATCGATCCGGCGCAGTCTGTCCAGCGTGACGATATCAAACTCGCGGACCGACTGGTTGTATTCGGGCGGATTGCCCGCGGTCACGATTACAAATCCCTCCGGCACCTTATGTGTGCCAAAGGTCTTGAACTGCAGAAACTGCAGCATGGTCGGAGCCAGGGTCTCGGAAACGCAGTTGATCTCATCCAGAAAGAGGATGCCTTCCCTGATGCCGGAGCGTTCGATCTGTTCGTAAACCGAAGCGATGATCTCGCTCATCGTATACTCGGTCACTGCAAATTCCTCGCCGCCGAAGTTCCGGTGCACGATGCCGGGCAGTCCGATCGCCGACTGTCTCGTATGATGCGTGATCGTGTAGGATACCAGGTTGATCCCGAGCTCCGATGCGATCTGCTCCATTATGGCGGTTTTTCCGATTCCGGGAGGTCCCATCAGAAGGACCGGGCGCTGGTGCTCCTCCGGAATCAGGGGCATGCCGTTTGCATCCTTTGCAAGATAGGCAAGCACAATATTTTTTACTTCATTTTTAGCGTCTTTGATATTCATATTTACTCCCCGTCCAGATATAACGCATAGACCCAGTCCGGAATCATATTTTCGTCAAATTCTTCATCCCTGAACAGTACAAAGGCTGTCTCCCAGGACGGCGGTTTCTCCGGAAATGTTCCATAGCCGTCCGTAAAATACATCAGTCCCTTGAGATTGCGCAGCATTCCTGCCTTTTTCATTTCTTCAAGTCTGCGGAAGACCGGCCGGAAGTCCGTGCCGAAGCCTCCGCGGATATGAAAGCCTTCCGCATAGCGCTTCAGCTCTTCGGGATCCTTCAGCCGGATCTCTTCCTGCACCTGGTCGTCGCACTCGATGATCAGGATCTCCGCCCTCCGGAAAAAGGATTCCTGCCGCGCCAGGATATCCGCCGTCTCATTGAGGAATTTCTGCACCAGATAGTCCTGGCAGGAGGCGCTTGTATCGATGGCAATGCAGAGCGTCCGGATCTTTTTGGCTTCGCGGTATTCATTTTCCTCGATCAGGGGGATATTTCCGAACAGCTCCAGCCCGAACTGATAATAACCGTAATCAAAGGAATCCGGATCGATCTTTGTTTCCTCATGCAGCGCGGCAAACCGTTTCAGGAAATGCCGGTAGCTTTTACGCCGTTTCTGGACAAAGGTCAGGGTGCGCAGGAAGCTGCCGTATTCATCCGCCGCTTCGCTGCCGGAGGCTTCCATCTCGACCTTGATCCTGTCGGCTTTCTTTTTCCATTCGTCTTCGAGTTCCTTCGGCAGACGCGAGACCTCATGGTAATCCGGCTCAGGAGCATTTTCCGGCTCCTGTCCTTCCTCCGGCTCCGGCGGTTCGTTTCCGTCCTGTCCCGCCGGGGGCTGCGTGTTCTGATCGTTCTGCCCGCCGGGATCCTGATTATCCTGATCCTGCAGGCGTGCCCAGAAGCTGTGGTCGTCCTTTGTGAATTCATCCCGCATCCGGCAGTATTCGTCAAAGCCCGGCGGATGCTCGCTGAAGTACTGATAGAGCCGTTCTGCTGTCAGCACTCTGAGCTCCCTGTTCAGCCGTTCATAGACCTCGCTGCGGTAATCCGAATGGGTAGTCTGCACTGCGCTGTATTCCATCGTATCCAGAATGGCCTCCGCCGAGATATCCGCACAGAGATCAAAGAGCTCGGCGTCTTCATACTCCGCGCTGCGGAACATATGCCTGAATATGCAGTGCAGAAGCATATGGACATAGAGGCGGTTCAGATTTCTCGGCCGTGCCAGCCAGAGCTGCATCAGGTATTCGGGATTGAAGCGGATGGATACAGCATCCGTGCCCACCGTACTGGTGGTCAGATCCATGGTATAGGAAAGAGAGTCCAGTGCGCTTCCCATGAAACGCATGGACAGAAACAGCTCCGTTCTCGAAGCGTCCAGTATTCTGCTGCCAAGATCCTCCAGGTTTTGTTTGTGGCTCATTTCTCAGAAATCAAATTCGTCTAAAGCTGTCAGAGACAGGTTTGCTCGCTTCTTCGCACTGAAAGTCCGGCTGCGGTAGTCCATCAGCTGCCCGGTCAGCACGATCTGCTTCCGTTCGCTTGCCAGCTGCAGCGCAAGGTCAAGAGCATTCTCATCCAGCTGCTGCTCCTGCATAAAGAGCTCCATCCAGCCTTCATTTTCAGGCTTCATGGCAAGGGGAAGCGCGACGGACATCTCCGCACGAAGATGATCGCGATAGACATTTGCATCCGTCTCCGAAAGCTC
>JAFUAE010000193.1 GCA_017460845.1 Lachnospiraceae bacterium | reverse complement strand
GTGTAGTCATCCTCTCTTCCGTGTTTATTATTCGTATAGTCGCGGATATTGACTGCCTCGATCCCGATCAGATCCTGCTGCATGGCTCTGCCAAGAATGCTGGTATTGACGCCCTGCAGGATCATCTCCGGAAACAAAGTAAAAACATGGTATTTCATAGTGTTACAATTCGCGGTCCATCAGGTCATGATGGGCGGATATCCTAGTCCCTCAGTCCCGCCAGCAGATGCACGGTCATGTTCTGCTGCTCTACATCCACGGACAGAATACACTGAGGGATCTTAGGGATCAGGACCTGGCTTCCGTCCGCACAGGACACCTCGTAAACATCATTCGCGCCGGTCTCGATCACGTCTGTGAGCGTCCCCAGATCCTCCCCTTCGTCAGTTACGACCTTCATACCGATCAGATCCGGAACATAATATTCCCCTTCTTCCAGCGGGAGGGCATCCGCCCTGTCGATCAGAAGATCATGATTCCTGATAAGGCGGGAATCTTCCGGTGTCTCATACCCTTCAAGATGCGCGATCACGAACTTGTCCTGCAAACGGACATGAGAAAGAGCGACGCGCACGGTTTTGCCGCGCACGTCGTCGATATAGACATATTTAAGTTTTTTAAACCGGGCCGGTTCATCCGTCGTCGGAAAGATCTTTACGTCTCCCCGTATTCCATGCGTTCCGGCGACCACGCCCACTCGAAATTTTTCAACCATAGAGCATTTACTGATAAAATGTGATGCCAACTGCCGGACCGATCACAGGAAAGGTTATTCCTCCCCTTCCTCCTCATCGGATTCGGAATCGATGTTGACATCGACGATCTCATCGTCAATAGAGGCCGCAGCTTTCACAACGGTCCGGATCGCTTTGGCGATCCTCCCCTGTCTGCCGATGACCTTGCCCATATCAGAGGGAGCCACCTTCAGGTCCACTTTCGTGACCTTGCCACGTGTCTCCTCAGTAACCACGACTTCATCAGGATGCTCTACAAGCGCTTTTGCAATTACTTCTACCAATTCTTTCATGCAAAATCTCCTGCATCAGCGTGAATTATTTGTTCTCCTTCTTGGCAGCTTTGATGAGCTTGTTGACAACTGTTGTCGGCTGAGCTCCCTTTCTGATCCAGTCCTGAGTCTTCTCAAGATCAAGCTTGATCGTGCTGGGATTTGTATTGGGATCATAGTAGCCGAGCTGATCGATGCACTCGCCGTTACGGGGCTTGGAAGCCTCCTGAACTACGATACGATATACCGGTACTTTCTTCTGTCCCATTCTTGCAAGTCTGATTTTAACCATTTTCTTATCCTCCGTGATAAAAATAATATATTAGGTGAGCCGGAATTGTTTCCTGACCCATACTGTGAGTTCGGGATGCCCCGGCTCATTGTACGCTATTTTTCAGGGAGCCGGATAACCGTCTCCTTCTTTAACGGAATACCGCTTTTCAGGCAGGCCGTTTCTCAGAACGGAAAACCTCCTCTGCCGCCCGGGAATCTTCCGCCCAGGCCGCCGAACGGATTTCCATGCCGCTTTTTGCCGCCCATAAGACCCGGCATTTTTTTCGTCAGCTCCTGCATCTGCTTGAACTGTTTGATAAAGCGGTTGACCTCGGCAATATCATTGCCGCTGCCCTTGGCGATCCGGTATTTTCTCTGCGGTGTGAGGAGCTTGGGATTTTCTCTCTCCTCCGGTGTCATGGACAGGACGATCGCTTCCATCCTGGCCAGTTTCTTTTCATCGACCGCACCTTCGAGCTGGTCAGCGCTCAATCCCATTCCGGGGAGCATGCTGATGATGCTGGACATTCCGCCCATCTTGCGCATCTGTTTCATGCTGTCCAGATAGTCGTTGAAATTGAACTTCCCTTTGCTGAGGCGGGAAGCCATATCCTTGCTCTTTTCCTCGTCTCCTTCGTCCAGGGAAGCCTGGGCCTTCTCGATCAGGGTCAGCACATCTCCCATACCGAGGATACGGCTGGCCATGCGGTCCGGATAGAACTGCTCAAGATCCGTCAGCTTCTCGCCCATACCGACATACAGGATCGGCTTGCCGGTCACTGCCTTGACAGACAGGGCCGCGCCGCCTCTTGTATCGCCGTCCATCTTGGAGAGGATGACTCCGTCAACGCCGACCTTCTCATCAAAGGTCTTGGCGACATTGACCGCTTCCTGACCGGTCATGGCATCGACGACAAGGAGAGTCTGGTGGACGTCTACCGTCCGCTTGATCTCCTGAAGCTCTTCCATCATGGCTTCATCGATCTGCAGGCGTCCTGCTGTATCGAGCAGGACCACGTCATAATGGTTTGCCTTTGCATACTCGACGGCCTTCTGCGCGATCTCGGCCGGTTTGTGATCCGTTCCCATGGAGAAAACAGGGATGCCCATTTTCTCACCGTTGACCTGCAGCTGCTGAATAGCTGCGGGTCTGTAAATATCCAGTGCCGCCAGCAGAGGGTGTCTGCCCTTCTGGGTGATCTTGCCGGCGATCTTGGTGGACGTAGTTGTTTTACAGGAACACTGGAGACCTGCCATCAAGATGACTGTCACCGCTTTGCCCGGCTG
>JAFUAE010000192.1 GCA_017460845.1 Lachnospiraceae bacterium | reverse complement strand
CTGGGACTTCACGATAGAAGCAGCTTCGTTAAGCTCGTTCTCAATATTTCTGTAGTAATTGAGCAGGTTCTCAGCCGTGATCGCTTCGATACGTCTCACGCCTGCTGCAATACCCGCCTCGGAAATGATCTTGAAGGAACCGATATTGCCGGTCCTGCCGACATGGGTACCGCCGCAGAGCTCGGTAGAATCGCCCATATTGACCACACGGACCGTCTCTCCGTACTTCTCGCCGAAAAGCGCCATAGCGCCGGTCTTCTTGGCATCCTCGAGAGACATTTCCTTTGTAATGACTTCATCATCCTTTGTGATCTCGTCATTGACGATCTTCTCGACCTCATTCAGTTCTTCTCTGGTCATAGCCTTGAAGTGCGTGAAGTCGAAACGGAGTCTGTCCTTATCGTAGAATGCGCCGCTCTGCTCGACATGATCGCCGAGGACCTTGCGGAGCGCATACTGCAGCAGATGCGTTGCGGAATGGTTCTTTGCCGTGGCAGTTCTCTGTGCCTCGTCAACGGAAAGCTCCGCCTTCTGTCCGACAGAAAGCATACCCTTGGTCACAACGCCCACATGTCCGATACGTCCGCCCTTGAGTGCGATCGTATCAAGGACCTTGAATTCGCCGTCAGGACCGCAGATCATACCGCTGTCGCCCTGCTGGCCGCCTTTGGTTGCATAGAACGGGCTGCGGTCAGTGATCACGGTGCCCTTCTCGCCCTCGGAGATAGCCTGTACGACTTCCTCCTCCGTGGTAAGGCAGATGATGCTGCCCTCATCCTTCAGCGTGCCGTAGCCGGTAAATTCAGAGGTCAGGGACGGATCGATCAGATCGTAGACGGTTGCGTCAGCGCCTGTGTAGGAATAGGTCTTGCGGGCCTTGCGGGCCTTCTCCTTCTGCTCCTTCATGTTCGCATCGAAGCCGGCACGGTCAACGCTCATACCCTTATCCTGAAGGATCTCTTCAGTCAGATCCAGCGGGAATCCGTAGGTATCATAAAGCTTGAATGCATCCGCTCCGCCAAGCTCCTTCTGTCCTTTTGCCTCCAGGTCGGAGATCATTTCGTTCAGGATGTTCATACCTGCGTCAATGGTCTTATTGAACTGGTCTTCTTCATTTGCAAGGACCTGCAGGATCATGGACTGCTTCTCAAAGAGCTCCGGATATCCGTCCTTATTGAGCTCAATGACGCGCTTTGCCATCTCCGGCATGAAATCATGGGTAATACCGAGCTTTCTGCCGTGTCTGACCGCACGTCTGATAATACGGCGCAGTACATAGCCGCGTCCCTCATTGGACGGCATAATACCGTCGGAGATCATGAAGGTGCTGGACTTAATGTGATCGGTCAGGATGCGGAGACTGATATCTTTGTCGTGATCCGTATGATAGACGACGCCGCACAGATCCGCGATATACTCGAGGATAGCCTTATTGGTATCGACAGTGTAGATGGACTCTTCGTCCTGCACCACCATTGCGATACGCTCAAGGCCCATACCGGTATCAATATTTTTCTGGATCAGCTCTGTATAATGATCGTGTCCGTCATTATCAAACTGTGTGAAGACAATGTTCCAGACCTCGACATATCTGTCGCAGTCGCATCCTACCGTGCAGGTAGGCTTGCCGCAGCCGTACTTCTCGCCGCGGTCGTAATAGATCTCGGAACACGGACCGCAGGGACCTGTGCCGTGCTCCCAGAAATTGTCCTCCTTGCCGAACTTATAGATTCTGTCGGCCGGAATGCCGATCTTTTTGTTCCAGATCTCATAAGCCTCGTCATCTGCCGGTGTTGTCTCATTTCCAGCGAACACCGAAGGATACAGTCTGTTCGGATCGATCTCAAGCTCTTTTGTCAGGAAATTCCATGCAAACGGAATCGCCTCCTGCTTAAAGTAATCGCCGAATGAGAAGTTGCCGAGCATCTCAAAGAAGGTGCCGTGTCTCGCTGTTTTGCCGACGTTGTCAATGTCACCTGTACGGATACATTTCTGACAAGTAGTCACTCTGCGCCGCGGCGGGATCTCCTGTCCGGTGAAATACGGTTTCAGCGGTGCCATTCCTGAATTGATCAAAAGCAGAGAATCATCGTTGTGGGGTACCAGGGAAAAACTCTTCATGCGGAGATGACCGTTCTTCTCGAAGTACTCCAGGAACATTCTCCTTAACTCATTAACGCCTTTGAATTGCATAAAATTATCCTCTCAAATCAATTATTGTCTAATCAGTTCTCGTCATCCGAGATCGTAGCGGTAAAATCCTCCGTTACCTTCGCAGCTGCTTTCTCAACAGCCTCAGCGGTATCAGCAGCAGCATCAACGGCTTCAGCAGCGACTTCAGCGGCTTTATCAGCAGCAGCGCCAGCGGCCTCAGCAGCAGTATCGCATGCGCCTTCGCAAGCTTCAGCAGCAGCTGCAGCTGTTTCTTCTGCTGCTTCCACTGCTTCCTGCGCAGCTTCAGCAGCTTCTTCTCCTGCCTGCTCTGTCGCACCAGCAGCTTCTTCAACAACATCGGAAACGGTTTCAGCAGCAGCTTCACCAGCTTCGGCAGCTTCCTCTGCGACTTCCCTGAATGCATCCTGAGCTTCATCTGCGGCCTCCTTGGCGGCGTCTTCCATATCTTCAAAAGCCTCATCGATATCGAGATCATCAGCAGCTCCGGTAAATCTGTCCCTGATGCTGCCGGCAGTCTCCTGAGCCTTCTTTGCGATATCCTGGCCCATTTCACTGATGTTTCCGGCAAGCTCGGAGCGGACTGCCTCCGGATCCTCGTCATATCTGGACTTCAGATCCTTAAAAGCGGCAGCGGTCTCTGTACCTGCAGTCTTTGCAATGCCTGCGGCATCCGTGATCACAGCGCCTGCAGCCTTGGAAAGCTCACTGGCAGCTTCTTTGACATTGCCCTTTTCCTTAATTGCAAAGTACGTACGCTTAGCGGCTTCCTTTACCTCAGCGGAATCCTTCTTGACGTTGTCGATCTGATCGCCGTCTGCAAAGTTAACGCCTGCATAATCCTTGAGATACTTTGCAATGCCCACGGTAACGCCTGCCAGAACAATTGTACCCAGTAATCCGAATGCTGATTTCTTTCCCATCTTGTGAAACTCCTTTCAAAACTATTTTATGAAACGGTACGGCCGGTCCCTTATACGGCTGAAACCGCGTCACAGTTTTACAGATACTCGGGGCCGAAGCTTTCGGGAAGGAGCTCCTTCAGCTTCATGACTTTTATATCATCCGGCGTGCGGACCAGAATGATATCAAACTCCTCGGGATCGCAGAATTCCCTCATAACCTGTCTGCAGACGCCGCACGGCGGACAGAAATCCTCCAGGCATTCTTTGAGATATGCGGGAGTCTTCAGGTGTTCCTCCCTGCAGCCGGCAACCGCTATAGCCCTGAACTCTCTCTCGCCTTCCGAAACCGCCTTGAAAAAAGCTGTCCTTTCGGCGCAGTTGCTCGGGGTATATGCGGCATTTTCAATGTTTACACCAAAATAAACCTTGTTCTCTTTCGTGAGCAAGGCTGCCGCAACGTGAAATCTGCTGTAGGGAACATAGCTGTATTTCAGTTTGTCTACAGCTATCTTTGCAAGTTCTCTGTAATCCATAAACATAACACAAACAGAACAGGGAATCTCCGCCCTGCACTGTCAGATCAATAAAAACCCGGGGTGCCGTTGGCTTATTGACGACTCCCAGCTTAAAGCCAGGTGGGTTATCTCGGAGACGTTTCAGCCATCCGTTCGAAGACGGCCCGGCATCCGCGTCATCAATGCTGAAGTCCCGTATGTCAGATTGTGGAAGTAATTAAACAAACCTGACGAACATCCCAGGCGCCTATAATATACCACAAATAGGGTTTTGATACAATATTATGAGCCAAGGGACCAATGAACAGAATTTACGGAAACGGTATTTCCTCTATCTTCTGCTCCAGCGCCATGTATGAAAACATTCCTTCGCCGAGCAGCAGGCCGTCCTGGTCGCTCACCGTCACATCAAATACCATCAGCCTTCTGCCGGCCTTAATCGTACGGGCCTTTGCCTTCAGGACTCTGACATCCTTTCCCGCCCGCAGGAAATGATAACTGTTGTCTACCGTGGCGACAATATTCCCGTAGGAGCAGGCCGCAGTACCGCCGCAGACATCCGCAAGTGTCAGAAAGATGCCTCCGTGGATCGTGCCCTGCAGATTGATAAATTCAGGCCTGACCGCAAGCTCGGCTTCCGCATATCCTTCCCGGCATGCCGTATGATGCAGCCCGATCGAAGACCCGAAATACTCTGCATCCCGCAGCTTCATTAAATATGAATAGAAGTCCTGTTCTGCCATATAATATACCTGATGAGCTCTCAGAAAGTG
>JAFUAE010000191.1 GCA_017460845.1 Lachnospiraceae bacterium | reverse complement strand
TCCGCAGCTTACTGATTTTCTCCGTCACATACGGAATATATTTCTGTCCGCCGAAGCCCGGATTGACACTCATTAAGAGGACCATATCCAGCTCACCGAGAATGTCTTCGAGCACGCTGACCGGTGTGGCGGGATTCAGCACAACGCCTGCCTTTACTCCCTGCTCGCGGATGGCCTGGACCGTCCTGTCAAGGTGTCTGCAGGCCTCCTGGTGCACCGTAATGATATCCGCTCCGGCCGCGGCAAACTCTTTGATATATCTCGCAGGCTCTTCGATCATCAGATGCACGTCAAAGACTTTATCCGTACATCCCCGCACAGCTTTGATCACAGGCGGCCCGAAGGTGATATTCGGCACAAATGCCCCGTCCATCACATCGATATGAATGTATTCCGCTCCCGCATCCGCTGCCAGCCGGACCTCATCGCCCAGCTTTGCAAAATCAGCAGACAGAATCGACGGCGCCAGTATATACTTCATGCTAATCTCCTTCTCTTCCTGATATCGGTTTCATGAGTCCCGCTGATGAGCTGGCTCATCATGGAATCATGGCTTTTGACCCCTATATCATCTTTTTTTATCCTTCAGTTCTTCATAGATCTGGGCGTAGTTTTCGTAGCGCTCATTGCTGATACTTCCGGCAGTGACCGCCCGGCGCACCGCGCAGAGCTCCTCGGCCTCATAAATATGGCTGCAGACCGTAAATTTACATTTCCCGATATAGGGCCGGAATTCCGGAAAATAATATTCCAGATCCCTTGGCTCCACACCGCTTACATACAGCGAGGTAAATCCCGGCGTATCCAGCACATAGCTGTCGGCATCGATCGTAAACAGCTCCGTATGCCTCGTCGTCTGCTTTCCCCGCCTGATCTTGGCGGAAAGCTCTCCGACCTCCATACAGACGCCGTCATTGAGCTTATTGGTCAGGGAGGATTTCCCGACACCGGAAGGCCCGGCAAGCACCGTCGTTTTCCCCTTCAGCGCCGCCTTGATCCTTTCGATATCCGCATCATTCTCCGTAGACCCGCAGATCACACGGTAGCCGGCAGCTTCATAGACGCTGCTGTAATACTCCATCTCCCCGTCCCGGTCGAGATCGGATTTATTGAAAAAAATCGTAACCGGAATATCCTGCTCCCCCATATAGATCAGAAAACGGTCCAGCAGGTTGGAATTCAGATCGGGCTCCCGGATCGCAAAAACCACCATCGCCTGGTCGATATTCGCGACAGCCGGCCGGATCAGAACATTCTCCCTCTCCAGTATTTTCGTGAGGCTTCCTTCCAGATCCGCGGCATCCGTGACCTCAAACTCCACGTTATCGCCGACGAGGGGCTTGATACCGAGCTTTCTGAAAATGCCGACAGCCCGCGAGGTATAAATCACGCCCTCCGGCGTATGTATGTAATAGAATCCGCTGATCCCTTTAATAATCTTCCCGGTCATGTATTCACAATCCGTATTCCCGTATAAAAATCAAAATATATCATAGTTTAAGTCCGGACAGGATCAGCAGATGCCGTAGACCTGTGCAATTGCAATTCCAGGGATTACGGCGCAGGATAGCCGTAGAAAAATGCGTGCTTAGCATTTTTCGAGGATAGCCAAGCCGGAAGACCGTTGGAATTGGATTGCACACGGTCTTGGCAGTTTGCTGATCCTGTCCGGACTTTTAACCAACATCGTATTCTTACATTTGATCAGCCGGCACAAACCCGATCACATAAGAACTGTAAATCTTCTCATTATCGACGCCGTACACTTCCACCGTTCCCTCAGGCACACCGAATGCGCCCCTGATATTCTTATAGGAAACCGGGATCCTGGTGCCCGGTGCAACCGGGATCGGCTCGCTCAGCATAGTATACTCGATGGAATCCTCTACCCTCTGCATGAGACGCACAGCGATATAAATACTTGAGGCAGCGCCCGGACCGGCCTGTTCTCCGATCACGCAGGAGGTATCGATGCTTCCGTAGAAATATTCATCGCTCAGTACATCGCTGCTTCCCGTACCCGAGGATGTACTGATCTGGATATCCGTCGTCAGAATGGTCCCGTCGGGGATCCTGCCGTCTGATCCGACACAGACCTGTATATCGATCGGGGACCCCTTCTTGACAAAGGTATCCGCCGGCACAGACTGGCTGACGATTTCCTCCGGCTCCGCTTCCTCGCTGTTGATGGCGAGTGCATTTCCAAGGGAAAGCTGGTTTGCAGTCAGCAGGGTGACCGCCTCTTCACGTGTACTGCCCGTAATATCCGGCATGACGACATAGTCATCCTGCCTGCCGTAGCTGACGATCAGCGCTACGACACGGGCGCCGTCCTCGGCAAATCCCATTTCCTTAAAGCCGATGACCAGATTTTCCGCCACGTCATCCGCAAATTCCCTCGCCGGCTCATCGCTGACGCGCACCCCGGCATCCTCCAGGGCAGCGCGCGCATCCTCGGCCGTCATGTTTTTGAGGTTTGAGAGGACATAATCCGCCTTCGGACCCAGAGAGACTGTGACATATACCGTCGAATCCGAGGTCAGCACTTCGCCGCTGTTCGGGCTCTGCTTGATAATCGTATCCTTGGGGTATATGTCGGAATAGTCCGTCGTGGACGAATCCATGCTCATCTGGATGGACGCCAGCTTTGCCCTTGCCTCATCCACGGTCATTCCCGTCAGGTCCGGCATGACATCCTCGCCCTTGATGCTCAGGGTATAATTCATTTCTTCCGTCTCCGTCTGGGATTCGGAAGCCGAGGTCTGCGCCTGGACATTTGTTTCAGCGGGGCCGCTGTGGTTGGTGCGGTTCCTGAACAGGAACATGCCGATCAGCGCCACGACCACCAGGATCGCCGCCGTAATGCCGAGGATCGCAAATCTGGTTCTGGAATCGTCATAGAGACCGGTCAGATCTTCCTCATCCTCGTCCGAATCTCCGTCTCCGCTTCCCGCAGCAGGGGCCTGCAGGCCCTGGTCCGCCTTCTTTGCCGCAGCCCGGTCCTGCAAATGCTGGTTTTCCGCAAGCTGTCCCGAACCGATCGAGTCAAAGAAACGCACATAATGGCCGTCCGGCTCCGACACCGCATGCCGCAGGTCCTCGATCAGGTCCTCCGCGGACTGGTAGCGCTCCTCCGGCTCCTTTCTGGTCGCCTTCAGGATGATATCATTGAGCGCCGGATAGATCTCGTTGTTGTAGACATTCGGCGGCACCATGGCATCCTGGATGTGCGCCATGACGACATTGACCGTATTTTCTCCCTGATACGGCAGGCGCCCGGTGATCATTTCATACATGCAGATGCCGAGGGAATAGAGATCCGATCTGGCATCGCTCTCCCCGGTCTTTGCCTGCTCGGGGGAAATATAGTGGGCCGAGCCGATCACGGATTTTCCGAGGGTATCACCGGTTACGGCCCTGGCAATGCCAAAGTCCGCGATTTTGATCCTTCCCTCCTTGGAAATGATGATGTTCTGGCTCTTGATATCCCTGTGGATAATGCTGTTTTTGTGCGCTTCGGAAAGGCCTTCCGCCGTCTGCAGGGCGATCCCGATCGTTTCCTTGTTGCTGAGTCTGCCCTTGCGCGCAATATAGTCCTTGAGGGTGATGCCCTCAACGAGCTCCATGACAATGTAGTGCCGCTCCTCATTGTTGACAATGTCAAAGGTTGCGACAATGTTGGTGTGGGACAGTCTGGCTGCGGATCTCGCTTCGTTTTTGAAGCGCTCGATAAACTCCTCGTCTGCGGAAAATTCTTCCTTGAGCAGCTTGATCGCGACCTCGCGCCCGAGCTTTAAGTCTCTCGCCTTATAGACGGTCGACATGCCTCCCTGTCCGACTTTGCTCTCTATTTCATATCTTTCATCAAGAATATCGCCGATATTAAGCATGAGGGTCACCGTCCTTTGCCTCGTATCTGATCAGGATCACTGCAATATTATCGTTGCCGCCGTTTTCATTTGCAGCTTCCACCAGCGTTCTTGCCTTATACTGCAGGCTGCCGTGACCCGAAATGATTGCCAGGATCGTGTCCTCATCCACCATGTTGGTCAGGCCGTCCGAGCAGAGCAGGATGTGGTCGTTTTTGATGAGATCCACTTCAAAATAGTCTGCCTCGACCGACTCCTCCGTGCCGATGGCCCTGGTGATGATATTCTTTTTCCGGTTATATTCCTCCGAATAGCGCTCGATCTCGCCGGCCTCCACAAGCTCCTCCACATAGGAATGATCCTTCGTGACCTGGATGATGCCGTCGCGGATGATGTAAAGCCTGGAGTCTCCTACATTTGCAGCGGTAAGGACACCGCCGCTGATGACAGCTGCAACCAGGGTGGAACCCATTCCGCTCAGCTCCGGTTCCGAATGCGATTTCTCGTAGATCAGCGTGTTGGACATGCGCACGGCATTCCTGAGCACCTTGATGATATCGCTGTTCTGAGTTTTCGAAATGAAGCCCACCATGGTCTCGGTGAGATATTTTGACGCAAAGTCGCCGCCCTTGTGGCCGCCCATCCCGTCCGCCAGTATGAACAGATTCGGGAATGCGCCCACAGGCTCCGCGCTCTGAAAAATATAGTCCTGATTTACCTGCCTTTTCCGGCCGATATCAGTCAGTGCCTGTACCTGCATGCCTGCTGTATCTCCTTCTTAACTGTCCGCAGGCCGAATGGATGTCTCTTCCCATTTCGCGCCTGACCGTTACATTTATCCCGTGATTTTCGAGAACCGCCCGGAACCGGTTCAGTGCTGCGGGGTCCGGACTTTCATAGTTTCTTTCTTCGATCGGATTGACCGGGATCAGATTGACGTGAAATGCACCCTCACGTCCGCCGCGGTGCCCCTTTGCAAATCCTCCGAGAAGCTCCGAGAGCGCCTTCGCCTCTTCAGGAGAGTCATTGACGCCCTTTACGACGGAGTATTCGAAGCTGATCCTTCTGCCTGTCTTCCGGTAATACTGCCGGCATGCGGCGAGTACTTCCCCGAGCTCGTATTTTTTTGCGATTGGCATGATCTCCTCGCGCTTTTTTTGTGAAGGCGCATGAAGGCTCAGCGCCAGTGTGACGGGAAGTCCTTCCTCCGCAAGCTTCAGAATACCTGGGACGATGCCACAGGTGCTGAGGGTGATATTTCTCGCGGAAATGTTGAGTCCGTCAGCGTCGGTGATCATTTTCAGGAATCTGACGACCTCCTCGTAATTATCCATGGGCTCGCCGGATCCCATGATGACCACATTCGAGATCCTTTCCCCGCAGTCCCTGCCGATCCGGTAGACCTCGGCGAGCATCTCCGCGGCGCTCAGGTTCCTGACGCAGCCGTCAAGGGTGGAGGCGCAGAATCTGCAGCCCATCCTGCAGCCCACCTGGGAGCTGATGCAGACCGAGTTCCCGTGATGGTATTTCATCAGGACCGCCTCGATCACATTCCCGTCCCACAGGGCAAATACATATTTGCGGGTTCCGTCGATTGCCGAGATGAGGACCTCCTCCGCATTCATGACCGTGATCCGGAAGGCTTCCTCCAGCCTGCGATTAAGGTCCTTCGGAATGTTTTTCATTTCGTCGAAGCTTTCCACGGTCTGCCTGTGGAGCCATGCATAGATCTGACCCGCACGGAACTTCGGCTGGCCCCATTCCTTCATGAGCGCTTCAAGCTCCTGCATATTCAGTTCGCACAGATCTCTTTTTTCCATTTGGTTCTATCAATATAAACTTAGTGACTGTATGCGGGGTGCCCCGGTTAAATGCCGATCAATAACGCTTCTTCATGACCGCGATAAAAAATCCGTCATGGTCCGCACCCGGAAGCAGTCTGCAGACACTCTCCGTCTGCAGCCCCAGGAAGGACTCCATCCATTCTACATTATCTTCATTTTCGGCCTTCGTGATCGTGCAGGTCGAGTAAACAAGCCTGCCCTTGGGCTTTACAAAACGGCTGACGTTGGTCAGGATATCCCGCTGCAGCTCCTGCAGCTCCTCAACGGTCCATGGCTGGAGGTTGTATTTGATATCCGGCTTCTTCCCGATCACGCCGATGCCGGAGCACGGCAGATCCGCGATCAGCACATCTGCGCGGTAGAAGCTGTCCTCATCCTCCTTCAGGGCGTCCAGGATCTGCACTCGAATGCTCTCAAACCCGCAGCGTTTGACATTTTCCTCGATCAGGGCCGTCTTCTGCGCCGAAACATCTCTCGCATCGATCCTGCCTCTGTCATGCATCAGATCTGCAAGGGCAAGTGTTTTCCCGCCCGGTGCGGCACAGACGTCGATCACGTAGGCATTTTCCGCAGGAGCCGCATAGGAAGCGACCAGCGCGGAGGCCGGGTCCTGGACCGTCAGGTAGCCCTTCCGGAAGGCCTCTGATTTGGTAATGTCACGTCCGCGGGCTACTGCATATACCCTCGGCAGCCTGCCCTTCGGAAGGGGCTGCCCCGTCTGCTTCAGGAGACCTTCCAGATCGATTTTCACGACCTCATAGTCTTCTTTTTCCAGGCTGGAAATGACAAGCGCCTCAGCCTCTTCTTCTCCGTAAGACCTAAGCTCCGGGTGGGAAAGGTTCAGCCTCACGGTATCCCTTCGCTCCGCAAGGAAGGCTTTCAGGATCTCCTCCGCCTTCTGCGGTCCGTG
This sequence comes from Lachnospiraceae bacterium, assembly GCA_017460845.1. Classification (GTDB taxonomy): domain Bacteria; phylum Bacillota; class Clostridia; order Lachnospirales; family Lachnospiraceae; genus Avilachnospira. The sequence goes on along the minus strand of JAFUAE010000191.1, from coordinate 4,264 downwards.
GTCCGTCTCGATCAGCCTGCAGATCCACTCAGGCATGGAATACTGCTCTGAGCGGCTGCCGAAGGAGGATGTCTTATCTCCTTTTGCGTCCAGGTCTCTGGCGATCGACCGGAGCACGCCGTTGACAAGTCCGCTCATGCCGTCCATGCCGTGCAGCTTCGCGAGCTCCACGCCCTCGTTGCAGACGGCGCTCGCGGGCACTCTGTCCATGTACATGAGCTGATATGCGGAGATCCTCAAGATGCCGCGGATCAGCGGCTTTAAGGAACGCAGCGGCTTGGACAGGAAACGTCCGAGGACTGTGTCCAGTGTGATCATCCTGTCCAGGGAACCGATCACGATCCGCTCGATGAATGCGCGGTCCGTGCTGCTCATCCGGTTTCCTTCGGAGAGCTCGTTTTCAAAGATCTCCTTCAGGATCGTGTGGGATTTCCTGTGGTTCTCCATTATTTCCAGAAGCACAAAAAGCGCGATGTCCCGCGCATTTTTGTGGTCCTTGATCTGAAATGTTTTTTTTCTGTTCGGTCTGATATTCATTCGCAGTTATTATCTGTTCGGTATGATATTCATCCACAGTTTATTATCTGTTCGGGCTTATATTCATCCGCAGTTTATTATCTGTTCGGGCTTATATTCATCCGGTGCTAAAGTGTTTTCTCGTAATTACTGTGGCATAACATATAAAACACCTTGAGTGCTTCGTCTTATAACCATCGTTTCAGGACCTGACCTATAAATTTGCCACTCTGCCCTGCCTTATAACCGGCATCCAGATTGAATTTCGGACCTGTCCTATAAGACTGATCCTGCGTTCATTTTTATAACCAAGATTTCGAGGACGCGTCCTATAAGTAATGCATAAGGTCCCGATTTATCACCATGCCATTCCTATAAAATGAAGCTACTGCAGAATTTATAGGTAGGCCATACCAATAAAAATGAATGCGCTGAAGAATTTATAGGAAGGACATACCTATAAAAATGAGAGTTTTGCAAAAAATGACTCTTCAACAAGAACTCCGTGCCTATAGATCCTTTTGCACTCATTTATTTATAACCAGACGCAGTTTTTCGATGGTTATAAGAGGACACGCCGGCCAATCCTTATAGGAAAGGCCTTAATGTACAGTCCTTAATGTACAGTCCTTAATGTACATTCCTTAATGTACAGTCCTTAATGTACAGGCCTTAATGTACAGGCCTTTATGTACAGGCCCTAATGGACACGATTCCAGTTCAATATCTGACTGCCTTTATGCTGTTAATTCAGCATTTCCATAAATATAGTCTACCAGTCTATCGTCTCCTGCGGTTTGCGATGAGAAGAAGCCTCAGCAGCGAAAGTACGGATGCTGCCGCAGCAGCCACGTAAGTGAGTCCCGCAGCACGGAGCACCTTCTTTGCGCCCGCAAGCTCCTCGCCCTCCATGATATGATTGCCCTCCAGGATCCGGAGCGCCCGGTTGGAGGCGTCATATTCGATCGGGAGCAGTAGGATCGTCAGGAACACGCCGAGCGTAAACAGCAGGATCCCGATATTGATCAGCGGATCCGCCGAAAAGATCAGTCCCGCGATCACGATATACAGTCCGATATTGGATCCGACCGAGCAAAGCGGGGCGATATGTCTCTGGATCAGGAGCGGCGCGTAGCCTGTCGCATCCTGGATCGCATGTCCGCACTCGTGCGCCGCGATGCCGATGCTGGCAATGCTGGTGGAATTATAGTTTTCCTGCAGCAGGCAGACCTCTTTCTTGGCCGGACTGTAATAGTCCGAAGGAGCCCCCGAAATCATTCTGACCGTCACATCATAGATGCCGTTCTGGTTGAGGATCCGTTTGGCCGCTTCCGCAGCGGTCATTCCGGAGTAGGAGCCGACCTTTCTGTATTTTGCGATCACGGACTGTACGTTGGAGGAGGCAATCATCGATATGACTGCTCCGATAATGACCAGAATATAGGTAGGATCAAAATAATAAAGCATTATGCCCTCTCCTTTCTGAAGACACGCGGGAACCTGTTCAATGTTTCCTCCCGCCCTGAGACATCTGAAGGCTTAAGCCCTTTCCTGTCTGAAGACGCCCGAGAGCTCATGCCCCCGGAGGAAGTCCCCGGTGTTCATGCGTTTTTTTCCTTCCGGCTGCAGCTCCAGGATCTCCAGAGCTCCTGAGCCGCATATGACAAAGAGTCTGCCGTGCTCCGAAACGATGGTGCCGGGTGCTGCGCCCGCAGGTGTCCCGGATGTCAGGTTATCCTGTGCCGCAACCGCAGCCTCCCCGGATATCCGGGTATCCTGCGACGCACCCGCCGGCTTTGCCTCCGCCTGTGCCGCGCCCGCCGGCTTTACCTCATTCTCTGCGATCACGGCGCGGTGGATCTTAAACATTTGCTTCCCGTAAAATGTATAGGTGCCGGGCCATGGAGACAGTCCGCGGATCAGCCGCTCTATCTTCTCTGCATCCTGCGTCCAGTCGATGCAGCCCATTTCCTTTCGGAGGACCGGCGCATAGCAGCTGCCCCCGTCCTTCTGCGGGACCGGCGTGAGCGTACCCTCCTCCAGGCATTTCAGCGTCTCGACGATCAGCTCGCCCCCGAGGGCCGCCAGCTTGTCAAACAGTGAGCCTCCGGTCTCATCCGGCGCCGGAATCATTTTCCTCACAAGGAGAATGTCTCCGGTGTCCAGGCCTTCGTCCATCTGCATCGTCGTCACGCCGACCTCTGCGTCGCCCTCGATCACAGACCACTGGATCGGCGCCGCGCCGCGCCATCTCGGCAGAAGCGAGGCGTGCACGTTAATGCAGCCGAAACGCGGGATCTCAAGCAGTTCCTTTTTGAGGATGCGCCCGTAGGCCGTTACGACGATCACATCGGGCTTCAGCTCCCGGATCACGGAAAGGAATGCCGGGTCCGAGGCCTTTTCCGGCTGGAGCACCGTCTCTATGCCGAGCTCCTGAGCTTTTGCCTTGACCGCAGTGGGCTTTAAATCACTGTGTCTTCCGACAGGCTTATCCGGCTGGCTCACGACGGCAGAGATCTCATATCCTGCCCTGTAAATCGCTTCCAGATTTGCTGCCGCAAAATCCGGAGTTCCCATGAAAATCACTCTCATGCTTCGTCTTCACCGCTTTCTGCAGCTTCCTCTTCAAGCTCGCTCAGATCCACGAGTTCGCCGTTGACCTTGTCCACATAGAGCGTCCCGTGCAGGTGATCCTCCTCGTGCTGGATGCAGCGCGCCAGCAGGCCGTCGGCCTCCAGCTCGAATTCTTCCATGTTTTCATTAAATGCGCGCACCCTGATGTGCTCCGCCCTGGTCACCTCGCCCTGATAGCCCGGAACACTTAAGCAGCCTTCGCTGCCGGTCTGCTCACCGTCCTTTTCTAGGATCTCCGGGTTGATAAATACCATCGGCTGCGGCTCTTCGCCGCCCACATCGACCACGAAGATCTTTTTCAGGATCCCGACCTGTGGTCCCGCAAGCCCTACGCCATCGGCCTCGTACATTGTATCAAACATATCGCCGATCAGGATCTTTGTGCGTTCGTTCATCTCCTTCACGGTCTTGCATTCTTTTCTGAGGATCGGATCCCCTTCTTTTCTGATTTCTCTGATTGCCATATCTTCACCTGATATCGAAACTCATATAAACATGACGCTGCGCAAAACGAGCGCTGACAGCGTCCCCAATTTCCTTACGTATCCAAATAATTATATCATGCCGGGGATGCTTAATATAGATGATCTTTCGGTAATTATCCTTCATTTTGTAGATGCCTTCATTGCAGGGTCCGATGATCTGCGTCCCCTCCGGCGCAATTTCCCGCAGTTTTGCTTCTGCAAATGCTGCCGCCGCTGTGACTGCGTCTTCCTCCTCCGCACGGAATCTGAGGAAAAGCATTTTTGTTTCCGGCGGGTAGCTCATCAGCCGGCGGTAGCTCATTTCCCTTTCATAGAAGGCCTCATAATCCCGCATGGCAGCGCAGCTGACCGCGTAATGGGAAGGATCGTAGCTCTGGATCACAACGGCGCCTGGCCGGTCCGCCCTTCCGCTTCTGCCTGCCGCCTGGGTGATCAGCTGGTAAGTCCTTTCGGAGGCATCGTACTCGGGACTGTTCAGGGACAGGTCCGCCGCAACGATCCCTACCAGCGTGACATTTGCAAAATCATGTCCCTTGACGATCATCTGGGTCCCGACCAGGATATCCGCCTTTCCCTTCAGAAACTCGCTCAGTATCCGCTCATGGGAATACTTGGCCGTGGTCGTATCC
>JAFUAE010000190.1 GCA_017460845.1 Lachnospiraceae bacterium | reverse complement strand
TTCAAAACCGATCGGCACCGGGCAGGTCTCCGTGAGCGCAGACAGCAGCTTGCCGTAACTGTCCACCTTTCCTGTGAGCTCATCCACGCCCAGCGAGGGAAGCTCCTTTCCCTCCGTCTGGCTGACATCGAAGACCGTCGCAACCCGGAAGGCCGGATATTCGACCTCGACGATTTCCCTGACCGGTTTGCCCCGAGCATCCAGCTTAGGTCTGCCGGTAGCCGGATCCAGGACTTCCCGTTCCTTCTTTGCCTTGTATGGCGAAGGTGCGATGATCTGTATCCCCTTTTCTCCCTTCTTCACATGACGCTGATGCTGTTTCTGCCAGGCCTGATAGCCGGCCACCAGTGTGGCGTCCGGTTTCTGCATGGCGATCAGCAGCGTGTTGTTCAGGGAGTAGTTGTGGAACTTGGACATCGTGGAAAGATAGGCCTTATAGGTCTCGCTCTGGAAAAGGGCGGCGATGCCGGTCTCCAGCTTATCGGTGATGGCCTTGACCCGGTCAGCGCGGCTTTCAATTTTCCTGTTTGAATCGGCTGTTTTACCAAGGACAGTGGATTCTGCTACCATCATTTCAGGCACCGGACTGAATTGGATCTGCTCCGGTGCTGTCGCAAAGCGATTCTCCGATACCGGCAGTGTCTGGTTCTCACGGAAGGAATAATAGCGGTCGCCATTTCCGATGATGATGTGATCAAGAAGTGGGATTCCGGCCAGATCGAGCAGTTTCTGCAGTCGGTCCGTTATCTGAATATCCTCCTGTGAAGGGCTGAGACTCCCGGACGGATGGTTGTGAAAAGCCATCACATGGGCCGCGTTGGACAGGATGGAACTCTTCAGGATCTCCCGCGGATGAACAAGTGACGCATTCAGAGTCCCCATGGACACGATGTTCATGTTGATGGGTGTCATGTCATTGCGGAAGTTGACGATGCAGAAGACTTCCCGGTCATATCCTTTCAGCATCTCCGCCATGAGCCGGACCGCGTCATCTGGAGAGCGGATCGGCGTAGAAGAGTAAAGCGGCGGTTCCTTCACCATCCGGATCGCCACTCTATCCAGACTGTATGGTGTCTCCGTCATCTGTCTCACCTCCGATCTCGGCCGTGATGTGGAAATCCGGTCCGTCCTTCAGCTCCTCCAGCATTTCCCGCAGCGTGCCGGTCGTGCTGTACTCCGGCAGGCCGGCTTCAGTGGGGTCATGAATTCTTTGTGACATTGCAAATCCTCCTTCTTCAGATTTTGGGCAAAAGAATAGCGCCATCAGCCGCTTTGACTAATGACGCTATGTAAGAGCTTATTATTAAATTTTCGGATACATACAAGATTCAGCGGATTCTTTCAATGATCATTTCTGCCGATCCTTCTTTAAGAGAATTATTCTCGTCATAATGGATGTGGTCTCCCGGTGTTCCATACTTTACACCATTTCATTTTTCAGGGCTTCGATAATGCTGTCACCTTTGAGTTTATTCACTGAAAGAAGCATGCTTGCGCCTACTATTGCAAACACGACGACGATGACAAGAATGTACATTATCCAGTCGATGTTGAAGGAATACAGTTCGGCATCAAAAGCCCTGAACATCACATAGCTTATAAGGATGGATACGGGTATACCTATCATAAGTGCCCGGATTCCGTACAGGAACGTCTCCAGGCGGATCATTTTTCCGAATCCGTCCTCGGCCATCCCCACGGATTTATACATAGCGAACTCCCTTCGGCGAAGCAGCACACCGGTGGAAATGGTATTGTTGATGTTGGCTGCCGCTATCAGTGCGAGCAGGATCGTAAAACCATACATGACAGTCTTAAGAAGAAGTGTTACCGTATTCATGACTTCTAGCGAATCCGTCATATCGGAAACACTGTAGTCGTGGTACCCTTCGGTCTCCAGAAGCTCATAGATTTTCTGATACATTTCATTGTGTCTGTCTGTTACAACACACAAATCACAACTTAAAATATCTTCCGGAAGCGTCTCTTTCGCTTTTTCATAGTAAACAGATGCCGGGGCGTAGACCGTAAGCGTCCCTCTGGGCGTCATCTTCAGGATTTCGTTGTTATCGTCATACGAGACAAAGTCCCCGATCTCCACAGCCGGCGGATTTCCCTCTACTTCATCGTAATGAAGGCTTTGCCCAAGAACCCCCTCATTAAATACGGCTGCGGATCTCGTGTCATGGAAGAAGTTGTTGAGAAGCACGCCCCGCAGTTCACCTCCGAAATACTTATCCTCCGACAGACCGTTGGCTTCGATCAGCTCTCTGAAGTCCGCATCGTCGATCACCACAAGGGCCATACTCGACGGATGAAGGTCTTTGTAATCGTCGGTCAGGAAATTCGGATTCGCGATGTCTTTATTCGCCAAGATGATCTTTTCACCCTCGTTCTTTTCAAACACGAACTGGATCATACCGCCGCCAAAGACTTTCTCCACACCATCCATTGCCTGCAATTCCTGCCTCAGCTGATCGCTTTCCGAAAGAGCACAGGACACGATAATCTGGCACGGCAGGTCAAAATCATACTGGTTGACCCGCTTCATGGAATCACAGAAATAGCTGATCGTCAAAAAGAGAATCACAGAAACGGCAATGGATACTGTAATGACCGATCCCTTGATTCCGTTCCTTTTTATGTTTTTATAGGCAAGCTCTCCTTCGAAACCGAAGATCCGACGGATCAGCGGCAAAGTCCTCAGCTTCTTCGCCTTCACTTTTATCGTGCTGCTCTGGCGAAGGGCATCAATGGGCATGACCTTGGCTGCTTTAAGGGCCGGCACAAGGGTGGAAATAAAAATCGTCACGGCAGCACAGATGACAATAGCAAGGATCACCCATGCGGTGCAGACTATTGGAATGCTTCCCCGCATCCCTTCAGCTCCGGCAAGGATCTCCGCTTCGAGAACCTTTTTGCCAAGAAACGTCAGAGTGACTTTTGTGCCGATATATCCTATGAGAAGTCCCAGGGGGATGCCTGCGGCTCCCAGAAGAACTCCCTCGAAAAAAACCGAAAAGCGCTTCTGACGGCCCGTCGCTCCGACACTGGCAAGCATCCCGAGATAACGCAGCCGTTCCGTCAGTGACATACCGATGGAATTCACGATCAGGACCACGGACGTGATGATCACGATCAGAAGTGCAATGCCCATGATCACAAACAATGAGCGGTATGTTCCGGCACTGTCTTCAAATGCAAAAACGCTCAGCATATATTCGGTATTGATATCATATTTGCTGATCCCGTAATCATTTACGATTTGACGGATCTGACGGATCGCCGTGTGGTCACAGTTTTTTAAGGTCACCCTCACCTCGGCGTCCTTCTGTTCCGGGAATACTCCGGAATCCATCCCCCGCAGGATATCAAATCCCGCTGTCGGCCGGTTCCCATGCAGGATGGCTGTGATTGTACACGTCTCAGTGGATGCTTCCTCAAAGACTTCATCCGACCTGTAGTTACCTGCCAGATAGACGATCTCGTCATTTTCGTCATAATAATATCGGTATCCCTGCACAAAGGTGAACGAATCCCCGACCCGTACAGAAAGCCCGTTATCTTTAAGGAATTGTTCTTCCACCGCTATTTCGGAGGACCCTGCAGGGAGAGTTCCTTCATAATCACCAAGAACCATCTCTGTCAGATATCCTGCATCGCCATGAGCTATGTTCCCTGTCCGGAACCGGTCCTCTTTTCCGCTGGCAAGCTTTACACCGCTGATTTTCGGATCCCTGTCAGACACTCCGATGAGCTCTAGCCGGTCATCCGACCGCAGTCCATCGACCTGTTCTTTCGTCAATTCGTAAAAGGCGGCGTGAACATTGCCGTCCGTTCTTGTCGCCAGATATCCGAAGAATTTAAAGAAAGAAAACGCCCCGAGGAGAATGGCGCTGATCAGCGCTGTCGCCGTTGCGATGCCAAGTATCGTGACAACTGTTCTTTTCCTGTTCTCCAATAGATGCCGCAGGGTGAGTTTTGCCATGATGCTCATAATGCGCTCACCTCCGCTCCTTTGGAATCCCTGGTGATCCTTCCGTCTTCGATCGTAATGACCCGGTCGGCGGAGAGCGCAATCCTTTCGTCATGCGTGATAATGATGACAGTCTGCTTATTCTCTTTGTTAAACTTCCGGAGAAGGGAGACGATCTCTTTGCTGTTTTCGCTGTCAAGGTTGCCTGTCGGTTCGTCCGCCAAAAGAAGGGCCGGATGGTTCATGAGCGCCCGCCCGATAGACACCCTCTGCTGCTGGCCCCCGGACAGCTGATTCGGAAGATGCATCAAACGCGATGAAAGCCCCAGCTTTTCCACAAGATCGGAAAGCACGGCCTGATCCGGCTTTTTTCCGTCAAGCAGGATAGGAAGAGTCATGTTTTCTTCAACGTTGAGGATTGGGATCAGGTTGTAAAACTGGTAAATGAGACCGATCTGTCTCCTTCTGAAAATCGCAAGCTTTGTCTCATCCAGTTTGCTGATATCCGTTCCGGATATGATCACTTCCCCGGATGTCGGGCTGTCCACACCGCCAAGGATATGCAGCAGCGTGGATTTGCCGCTTCCCGACGGGCCGACGATGGCCACAAATTCGCCCTGCTCCACATCAAAAGAAACGTTCTTCAAAGCATCAACTTTTGTCTCTCCTGTGCCATAGACTTTGCACAGGTTTTTAATCTCAAGAATATTCATATCAAAAAACTCCTTTCCCAAACGGATCTTCCGGAATATGACCAGCGTTTCCTGTTTAAGAACAGGATAATCGCTGCGGCTTACAATCCGGTGACTTTTCTCATGACAGTTTTGTCACATTAGATAATGGTCTTATAGATCCGTATGGAAAAGGATGTCCCAACGCCTTCCGTGCTCTCTGCGGTTATCTCACCGTGCTCGCCCTCAAGTATGCTCTTTGAGAGTGCCAGCCCGATTCCGACACTGTCTTTTCCGGCATTTTTCCCTTTATAGAACCGCTCGAAGATATGAGGAAGATCCTCAGCAGGAATTCCGCATCCGTTGTCCCTGATTGTGATTCGGCCAAACAGATGTGATTCATCCGTTGTTATGCGAAGCGTTCCTCCGTCATCCATATGCTCGATGCAGTTTTTTATGATATTCTGCAGCGCCTCGATGGTCCAGTTGCGGTCACAGGAGACGATTTGTTCGGAAATGTCCTGCCTGCAAATGATATTTTTGACATCCATCTGGACCAGAAACGGCTTGACGGCTTCCTTGATCAGGTCTGATACGCGAACGTCCTCTCTCTTCAGCACAATCGTCCCGGCATCCAGCTTTGAAAGCTTAAGAAGTGTCTGTATCAGCCAGTTCATGCGGTCAAGTTGGGCCGACTGCGTCCGCAGGAGTTCTTCTCGTTTTACCTCGTCCGTCTCATCCATAAGAAGATCGTTCATGACCATCATGGAAGTCAGCGGTGTTTTCAGTTGATGACTGATGTCCGCCAGTGCCGCGGCAAGCTGTGTTTTGTCATTTGCCAGCTGCTCATTCTGAGCTTTCAGCATCGTAGCTGCTTTATAGATATTGGTGCGGAGAATGGATAGCTCTCCCTCCTCCTGACTTCCGATTTCCGGTGCTTCCGCTCCTGAAAGTACTCTGACAAGATAGTCATTCAGGTTTGCGATGTGCCGGTATCTCATATTTGTATAAAACACAAAAACTGCCAGAAGCGCAGCCCCTGACAGCAGCAGGATAACTCCCGCTTTTATATCCAGCAGCATCGTTCCAATTAAGAAGGCCAGCAGAATGATGACTGTGCTGATTAGAATTGCTTTTCTGTATTCCCTGTTATTCATAGGTCAGATCCTTTACTTATCGAGGATATAGCCCAGTCCCCGGACTGTCCTGATGATTTCCGGGTTTGCGGGATCCCTCTCGATCTTATCTCTCAGGCGCTTAATATATACCGTCAGCGTATTGTCATTGACAAAATCGCCGCTGATATCCCACATGTCTGACAGCAGTTTTTTTCTGGACAGCACAATTCCTCTGTTGTTCACAAAAGTCAGAAGCAGACGGTATTCCAACGCCGTCAGTTCTATCGTCTCCTCCAGTTCTGCCTCCCTGTCGATCCGTACCACCTTTGCTTCTTTTGTATTAACCCGAATATCTCCAATGACTTCCGGATGATCCGGCTTACTATTTCCAGTGCCGCAGGACTGTGTCCGATCTGCTCTGCGGAGAACACTTTTGATTCTTGCCATCAACTCACCTACCCGGAAGGGCTTGCATATATAATCGTCGGCGCCCATCTCCAGTCCCATGACCACATTGACCTCTGCATCGACGGCTGTCAGGAAGATCACAGGCTCATCTTCCGATTGTTTGATGTAACGGCAGATGTCATAGCCGCTGCCATCCGGAAGATTGATGTCCAAAACGCAGATGTCATACTTTCCCGTTGTCCAGACAGACCTCGCCTCTGTCGCATTTTTTGCAGTGACGACCTCATAACCTTCCTTCTCCAAAGAATACGAAAGGCCCATCGTGATCGCTTCATCATCTTCAACTAATAATACTCGCATTTATTTCTCCCAAGACTCACATTCCTTGTCAGGAACCTTTTTTTGATAATACCTGTATTTCGCCACGACCATCAGTTTAAATAGAAGATATCATTTACGTTTTTTCCAAAAAACGCGGATATTTTCATAGCCAATTCCAGCGTCGGATCATATTTGTTATTTTCAATCGCAATGACCGTCTGCCTTGTCACGCCAAGCTCTTCCGCCAGGTCTTCCTGCCGGAGTTTTTTATTCTTTCGAAGTTCCTTGATATTATTCTTCATCTTCATCTGCCATTTCTGTCATTCGTCTGGTTTCATATAACTTAATTCCATTAAAGATCAGCATCCCCAGTATTCCGAAGATAAATATGGGTGTCGGAAATTCTCCGGTGGTGATCTTCTCCGCAATACAATAACCCATAATAGCAATTTCCAAAAACCCGAAAGCAAACCTGGCGGCTTTCATATTGATTTCCATTTCCATTTCATCGGCCTTTTTTATTATCTTTTTCATCTCAGAGCCCTCCTGAAATGTCAAAATCTCTTTACATTTCTATGATATTGTTTCACTCCGGTAATGTCAAGACCTTTTTACATTATCGATACCTTTATTATGTACGGCAGCCTCTCGACTGCCTTTTTCTTAATGCTCCGGCCCACAGTCCCTGGGTTTTGCCTTCCTCCCTTCCGGGGAGAGCTTTGCCGCCGTTTCCTTTGCCAGGGAATCCAGCTTTTCCCTGGCAGATTCCCTGAATCCGGCTTCCCGTGCTTTTGGATTCCTTGTCTTATAAGCCTCGACCATTTCCTTCAGCTCGGCATTCGGGATGGATTCCTTCCGGTTCTCCCAGACAATCTCGCCGTCGATACCGTCCGTCCTTTCCGGCTTGGTCACAGTCGTGTGGCCTTCCGCCGGAATCTTGGCCCAGAGGCCTTTCCCGTACTGATTTTCATGGACCGCTTTGGCCGGCAGCACGAAGCTGGCCCAGGGAGAATGGTCCGCAGGGTCGTTGTTTGGGATCAGGATCCGCTTGTAGGCTTTGCCGTCCTTGCCGGTGAAGTCTTCCGCAAGCCCCTTTCCGAACTTGATCGTCAGTTCCTCAAATTCTTTTCTTTCATCAGGCATGGTGTATTCCTCCCTTATTCATCGTCTTCTTCATCCAGCCAGTAGTCCGGATCATCTTCGGAAACCGGCTCTTTCTTCACTTCCGGTTCCTCGGGCAGTTCATAGATATCCAGATCATCGTCGTCATCCAGATATCCAGCGTCCGGATCCTGTCCGGCGGATGAATTCTGTTTGCGCTTTGTCTTCAGGTACAGATATCCGCCGATTCCGCCGAATACAAGAAGAAGCGGCAGGGCAAGAAGGAAGGGATTTGCGCCGGATTTCTCCTTTTCCGGTTCGACTTCCGGTGTCGGAGTCTGGGTGGCTTCTTCCTCCTTTGCTTTTTCTGCAGCGTCTTCGGCCTCCTTGGCAGCCTCCTCCGCGGCGATCTGCTCCTTCATTTCCGTGACTTCCTTCTCATCCATCAGGGCGAAGAGGTCATTCTCGTCCACCTGGTTCAGGAAATGCACAGTCTCATTGCCCTCGTCATCGCGGTCAATGATCAGATAGAAAATGTTGCCGCTCTTAGTGGCCATGGTGATGAACTGCTTGCCGGTCGTCCCGGCATTGCCGTAGTCGTCCACCAGCGTCAGATTGCCTTCCGGTGTCAGGCCCAGATCGGTCGATGTGACCTCCCCGCCTTCTTCCTCCGCCTGCTCCAGCATCTGACGGATCAGCTCCGGATCGAGGGAAATGGAAAGCGAACCGTCCTGCTGAACTTCTGCCGGTACAGTCCGGACATCCATATAGTCGGCGCAGACATAGCCGGTGTGCTCGGGAATAGAGACATACAGCCAGTCGCCGTGATCCTCCAGGACCTCCACGGTATCGCCGTTGTTCAGGGTGTCGATGACGCCGTAGTCCAGGCCCTCGCCGGAACGGACATTCAGATACGATCCGTCAGTCGTTACAGTACCGATCTTTTTCTCTTCGGTCGTTGTGGTTCCTTCACTCAGGGAAGACAGCAGGTCTTCAATATTGCCGATCCCTGCAGTGCCGGCTGAAGAACTTCCTGTGCCGCTGTTCGTACTGCTGCTCTGGGTAACGGATCCATCCTCATTGCGGATATCTCCGGACTGGTCCGACGAGCCGGTCGAAGTCGTGCCGGTTACTGCTGTTCCGAAATCAGATGATGTTTCTTCTGTTTCATCCACTTCCTCAGCCGGAATCTCCCTTACGATCACGCCGGTTTCTGAAGAGGATCCCTCTTCCCCGGTATAGGCAAATGCAGCTGCAGGCACCAAGGCCATGGTCAGCACCGCAGTCAGGATAGCTGTACCAATTCGTTTATTCATTCTCCGATTCCTCCCTTTCCTCGTTTTGATTTCTCCCGCCGGGCGCTGCCGGATGCGCGTCAAATACGCCGGCGCGGGCCTTTCTGATGATGACTGCCAGTTCCTCCGGCGTCAGATCTGCCGCATGCACCATGTCATGAATGCAGGTGTTCTCGGCCTCCTTGTATTTCCGCTCCAGTTCTCTCACCTTTGCGGTCCATTCGGCCTGGCGGACGCGGGCCTTCTCCAGCTCTGCGCCCAGTTTTTTCAGTTTTGTATCGTCCATATATTGTTCCTTTCTCATCACGGCAGGCGCCCGAAGCAGTAGAAGTGAGCCCGCCAGTAGCTGGTGTCAATGCTCGCGTACTGGATCGGATTGCCGCAGTGGATCATCATGTTGTTCCCGACATAAATGCCGACATGCGATGCGCCGCTGGTATCGTAGGTCCCCTGGAAAAAGATCAGGTCGCCCGGCTTTGCCTCGGAACTCGGGATGATGGCACAGACATTTCTCAGGCCTTCCGCCGTCAGTCTTCCATAATTCCATCCGTTTCCGCAGTGGTTGATGACCCAGCTGACAAAGCCTGAGCAGTCAAAGCTGGTGGACGGGCTCGCGCCGCCCCAGACATAGGGATAACCGAGATATTTTTCGGCTTCATTTACCATGCGGGCAAAGCGGACATCGGAGAGCGCCTCTCCCGGAATGTCATAATGAAGGACTTCCGAAGGATTGGCGTAAATATTGTCCGCGAACAGATAGTCCCTGTTTCCTCTCTGCGCCACCAGGATCCGGTAGCGTTCCAGCTGGTCGTCGGTCAGGCCCCAGGCTTCCACGACGCTGTTTAAGGTGTGGTTTGTGACTTCGACGGTCAGGATCCGTTTTGTCTCGGTCTTCGTAACTTCGACAACATTGGATCCGTTGTCATCCGCTACATAAGCCTCCCAGGTCTTGTGCCCGTGAAGCGTCGCGGTCCAGTGATCGTCGTAGTAGACGTCGAACTGCACGCCGTAGCGGTCGAAGTTGCCGGTGTCCTCCACGGTGTATTCCGTGCCGTTCATGATGACTTTCGTCCCCATCGGCACGAATGGGTTATTGGCGTCCACGGCGATGGTATGATCTGCCGTCGGATATACGCCGCTGGCCGTCGGACCGCCGGACCATCTGCCGCAGCAGATCGGGCAGTTGCAGTAGCCGCTCGTAACGACCTGTCCGAGGGATTCCCCGACGCGCACCTGCTTTGTCTCCGTCACCGTTTCTGTTCGGTGACTGGTAGAGTATTCATACTGCGCCTCAAAGATCTCCCGGAGCGTCCGCTGGACTTCCTCCCTCGTGTAATCCTCATAAAGAACAGTCAGGAAAGCTGCCAGTTCATAGGGGTTGTGGTTGATCTCACCGGTGTCGATCTCATATTCGTCGTAATCCGGATTCTCCTCCTGGATCTTCAGGATCCTTTCCCGAAGCTCCGCTTCCAGCGCACAGTAGTCCGCCTCCGCACCTCGGATATCCTCATCGGTCGCGGTAAAGGAAGTGGCGAGCACGACGTTCCCGCTTCCGGAGAGCATGGCGGAACAGGATGACAGGGAACTGCTGATGACCAGCACGATGATCGCCAGGATCCCGCCGATCAGGATGATGTGCGGGTTCTCCTTCACTGCGATGAATGCTTTCTCGCCCAGATCCTTTGCCTTTTTCTTTATTCCCGCGAATCCTCTTTCAGTTGCCTGCGCCGCGCCTTCCGCGCTGCGGGTTCCGCCGGCAGCTGTACTGCTTCCGGCCGCCGTCCCGGCGGATCGTCCTGCCTTTGCCGCGGCATATTCCTGTTTGATGGCCTGCTTCTGACGCCATCTGGAGACCGGATTGGTGGAAGATGCCGGATCTTCTGCTTTGGCCTTCTCAGCCATAGCGTCAATGTTGGCTCTGTCGGCTTTTGCCTCCAGCTTTTCCGCTTTCTCATACTGGCGGAGCTTCCGGCTGTAGTGCAGGTTCTGCACGGTCCTTCCCGTGGTCTCCGCCATGCCTTCTGTTTCATTCAATGCCTCGACGCCGACGTTGTCATTTTCATATTCGGCAGTCTTTGCATGGGCCGAGGCAGACACCGTCATACCGGCTTTGCGCACGGATGAAAGCGGCCTTTTCGGGCCTTCCAGATTCACGGGAGATACCTCGGCTGTTCCGAACCGGAGCTTGGCCGATTCTGCTTCAGCGGATATCTTCTTCGCCCGCAGCTTTGACGCTGCCTTCTTCTGCGAGGGCAGCCTCGCCTTTGCCTTGTCCGCTTTATCGGCCGCTTTTTCTGCCTTTTCGGCGGCCTTTTGGACATTATCAAGGGCCAGATCCTCCTTCGAGAACCTGACCCGGGTCGTTTTATTCTTCATATGCTATTATTCCTCCCTGGATCCCGTGATCTCCGTGAGCTTGGTGGTCATGATCCGGTAGAGTTCCAGATCCGTCGGGAAGCGGTCCACGAAGGGCAGGATGACATTTCCGTAAAAGAGAAGCCCCTCGCCTTCGCCGGAATGGGTGACATAGGACAACTGGTGCGGTGAGATGTTCAGCTGCTTAGCGAGGATCGCCCGGTCGCCGGCCGCCTGGTTCAGCATATAGATGAAATCGGAGTTCTCGAAGATGTTCTCGACCTCATGGCTGGACAGCAGGTCTTTTACGTTCTGGGTGATGCCGGTCGGAATGCCGCCCCATTTACGGAAGCGCTTCCAGATCTCAACGGAATATGCCGCCGTCTGTTCCTCCTTCAAAAGCAGGTGGAATTCGTCCATATAGTAGCGGGTGGATCTTCCGGCCGAACGGTTCTCCGTGACGCGGCCCCAGACCTGGTCCTGCACGATCAGCATGCCGATCTTTTTCAGCTGTTTGCCGAGTTCCTTGATGTCATAGCAGACCAGACGGTTCTGGATATCGACGTTGGTCCGGTGGTTGAAGAGGTTCAGGGATCCCTTGACGTAGATCTCAAGGGCGGTCGCCACATGGTGAGCTTCCTTTTCTTCCTGCTCGAGCAGCGCCTCATAAAGGTCCTGCAGAAGCGGCATGTTCTCCGGCCTCGGATCATTGAAATAGCTCTGGTAAATGTGATGGACACACCGTTCGATGACTGTCTTTTCCACCGGCTGCAAGCCTTCCTTTCCGCCGACGATCAGCTCGCACAGCGACAGGATGAAATCGGCCTTCAGGGCAATGGGGTTATCCTCCTCGGAGTAGTTCGCGTTGATGTCCATCGGATTGATATACTGCGAACTGGTCGGGGAAATGTGAATGACCTGCCCGTCGAACCGCTGGACCAGCGCCGTGTACTCGGCCTCTGGATCGCAGATGATGATATCGTCATCTGTCACCAGGAAAGCGTTGGCGATCTCGCGCTTGGCAGAGAACGATTTACCGGAACCGGGCGTTCCGAGGATCAGCCCGTTCGGGTTCTTTAAGGCCTTGCGGTCGACCATGATCAGGTTGTTGGAAAGGGCGTTCAGTCCGTAATACAGGGCCTCCTTTCCGTTCTGGAAGAGTTCCTGGGTGGTGAACGGCACAAAGATCGCCGTGGAACTGGTCGTCAGCGCCCGCTGTATCTCAATGAGGTTCCTTGCCAGAGGCAGGGAAGACATCAGGCCGTTTTCCTGCTGGTAATCCAGTCTTCTCAGCATGCAGTTGTGCTTCTGGGCGATACTGGACGCCTGGAAGACATTGGTCTCCAGTTCCTGCTTCGTCCT
This sequence comes from Lachnospiraceae bacterium, assembly GCA_017460845.1. Taxonomy (GTDB): domain Bacteria; phylum Bacillota; class Clostridia; order Lachnospirales; family Lachnospiraceae; genus Avilachnospira. The sequence goes on along the minus strand of JAFUAE010000190.1, from coordinate 2,623 downwards.
TCCGGTATTCATGATGAGAAAGGTGATCAGGAACATGCGCTCGTTCTGACTCTGCAGCTCCTGCAGAAGCGCCTTCGCGTCCTTGCCGTAGGTGGCCAGATCCGAAGGAATGATGTCCATGTCGTAGCCGGAACGGACCGCTTTCTTCTGCTCCTCGATCTTGGAGCGGTCAAGCTCCGTGATCGTGTGCTTGACGGTCTTGATTGCTTCCGTCTGGTCCACCGACTGGATGTGCATGGTGATGATCTCACTGGATTCCATGTCGAGGAAGTCTTTTAAGAGCTGGTCGGAGAGGTCCGACGCCGTGATCGCCAGATAGCTCATGGAGCCGTAGAGATTTCCCATCTGGAAAATACGGCTTCCCGGAAAGGCAAAGGCCGTCGGCGCGATAAAGTCCTTGACGGACAGGCCGGATTTTGCCAGCCATTTCCAGTCGAAATGGAACCGGTCCTCCGGATCCCCCATATGGAACATATCGTGCATGAGCTTTAATCGCTCCTTCCCGTTTAAGGGCCTTGCCATGACGCCCAGCTGCCTGAAGTTGTTCAGAATATCATTCATGACGTGGGCCAGGCGGGGCTTGGCCTGTTTGATGGAATCGGCTTCGATCCCGAACGTCAGGTACTTGGTCTTGGTCAGGCCGTTGTTTCCCTGGGCCAGCTGGGTGCGCAGCATCTGGGAATACTCGGCGCGGACGGAATTGTAACCGTCGTGCTGCGGCGGGATCCGGATGCTCTTCTCAAAGCTCTCCGCGTCTGTCGCCAGGTTGACGAAGGACAGTTCGAAATGGACTGAGCTGTCGAAGAAATTCAGGAAGCTGCACCATTCCTCAAAGATCGCCGTCTTGTCCTCCTGCTGGGCCAGCTGGTAATTGATGTCCTGAAACTGGACCGTGCGGGTGTAATAATTGTCCCCGACGCGGCAGATCCCGTCCGGAAACATCCTGTCAAAGGGGATCGACTGCTGGGCCGTGCGGGGCACGCCGTCATTTTTTCTTGCCTGATCGACGATCCGCTGCACCTGCTTTCTTTCGCTTTTTGTCAGGTTTGCCGGAAGCTTTACGTTTCGCCTTTCCGGCTTTTTCAGAATGGAAAACAATCTTTTCTACCTCCTTTTGTGCGATGGCCTGCCGGTGCAGGATCACGTAATAGTTGTCTGTCTGATAAGGCCGGATCTTCGGCCTGATAAACCGTGTTTCTATGATGTGTTTCACGATGACCTCGAGGGGCTGCCCGTCTCTCTCATACATGGCCAGGAAAAAGAGCGGGAGCATGATGACGATCATGCCCATTGCCGCCAGGCTTACATTTCCTAGCTTTTTGAGCAGAAAAAAAGACGGCACGCCGATGAGCGCCGCCGCCCCGAAGCAGATGAGCTGCCGTTTGGTCAGGTTGAACAGTATTTTTGATTTGACCTTTGTGAGGTCACGCGGGACAGGGATATAGGCTGCCATGTTGTTCCTCCTTCCTCATGATCAGTGCGCCGAGAAGACGCTCTTGGCGAGAGTCCCGGTCTTGAAAAGCGTGAAGCAGAGCAGCACGGTATAGCCCATCACTGCCCAGATGGATGCGATAATGTCGTCGGAGAACGCGACGGTCTGGACCAGCACGGCATATATCCCGATACAGATCATGATCAGGAATCCCTGGAAGCCGAGGGCCGCAAGGGACCGCAGGTAATTCTGGCCGATCTGGCTCTGCTCCCGGTTCCCGAAGGTCGCGAAGGGGATCGGCGCCAGGCTGACCATGAGATAGATCTCGATCATTCGCCCGTAGACAATGACGAAGATCAGGACCGACAGGATCAGGGAACAAAGCTGCACCACAAAGGACTGCAGGAACAGTCCGAATAGCGGCCCGAGCTCCATCTCTTTCAGCGTCTCCTCTATGGATTCCAGTGCCGAGGCGTCAATGGCGGTACTGCCGCCGATAATGCCGGCGCTGGCATTTATCACATGCTGGGCGACATCAAAGATCGCCATCGTAATGTTGAATGTGTTCGTGATCAGCAGAACTGCCACGAATGTCTTGAATACCCATTTGAAGAATATCCATGTCTCAAAGTTTGCAAGGTTGTTGTGATCGATGATCAGCTGGATCAGCTCATAGCAGGCGATGAACGTGAGGATCAGGCCCGCAATGGGAATGATCACCGATTCCGAGACATTCCTCACAAGACCGAATACTCCGGGTGAGAAGTTCGCCGGGGTAGTCCCCACCTGCGTCGCCACGTCCGACACCTGCTGGTTGACGGAATCGAACATCCCGGAGAGATTGCTCATGATCCCGTCTATGAGCAGCCCCTTGAGCCAATCCGCGATCTGCGTCAAGATAGCATCCAAGGGTAAAACTTACCTCCTTCCAAAGAATGGACCGGGCAGGAACTTCCCGCCCGGCCGGTTTGCGCCTGCCGTCCGGAATGATCAGCCGAACAGACCGGAAAGCAGAGGAACCAGAGTGATTCCGATGAGGGCGACACCGCCGCCTGCCATCAGCTGCTACATCCCCTGGGACTTTGCTTATGTGTGATAAAGAAGCAATAGAAGTGCAAAAAATTTTGCCGTTCCTATCCGACACTTGGCCATTGTGTCGGATAGGTCGGGCGGTTATTCGGGCAAGTCAAT